>CABRZO010000062.1 GCA_902475455.1 uncultured Eubacteriales bacterium | reverse complement strand
TTTTGATACAAAAAAAGTATCCGCCAGGATATAGCAGGACAAACCAAGCATTCCCAAAACATTCAGAGAAGAATACCGAACAAAATCCCTAAAACAAGACGTATTCCTCATATGGAACCCCCTCTATGTGTAAACCTATTTTGGAGCCAGCAGACTGCGTATCCAATATTAGGCCGGTTAATCAATCTGCGGTTACCGCCTCAGCAAACAAAAAACGCCTATTGTCACTCCTTCTAAGGCCTAATGGAGTGATAATAAGCGTTTACCCGGCGGCAAATTCTTGTCTATAGATCAGTTCATTAATATATCATTAGATCATACAAAAGTCAATTTGAAGCTATCATTTTACAGATTCAGCCCCTTCTATCATGTCAGCCAATCTGACCAGCTCTGGGCGAACAGATTGTCCTTCAAGCAGGCGAAATAGAAAGCGCCGCTCATGGGGCTCCCGGCCAAGTCAAATCGGGCAAGTCTTCCCTGCTTCAGCTCCCGCTCCACCACCGGCGCATACAGGAAAGACACCCCCAAGCCGTCCAGTACCAGGGATTTGAGGGTGGTAAAATCGCTGATGGTCACCACATTGGGAAAGCTCATCAAAGTGCGATTTTGCCGCCGCAGAGCGTCCTCAAAGATGGCCCGGGTGCCGGAGCCGGGCTCTCGGATCAGGATCCGCTCCCGCTCCAACTCTTCCAGGGCCACTGTTCTCCCCGCAAACCTGTGTTCCGGTGGACAAACCCCGAAAAAGGACTCCCGGCGATACAGCTTGGTATCATAGCGGTTTCGCTCAAAAAAGCCCTCCACCAGCACAAAATCCAGCTGTCCCGCCTCCAGGGCCCGGAGCAACACCTGGGTATTGTCCACCAGCAAGGAAAACGACCCCTCGGGATGTGATCTCAAAAAACGCTCCACCTTTGGGGCGATGACAAACTCACCGATGGTCTTGGAGGCTCCCACCCGCAGGGACACCGGGGCCGACTCCGCCATGGCCTCCTCCACCTTTTGACTGTTATAGGCCAGGGATCGGGTGTATTCCCGCAGTTTTAGTCCCGCCTCCGTCAGCCGTAGCACCTTGCCCTCGTAGGAGAACAACCGGCAGCCGTAATGGTCCTCCAGGTAGTGGATATGATGGGTCACCGCCGGCTGAGTCAGGCACAGCCGCTCCGCCGCCCGGGTATAGTTCATGGTCTCACACAACACGAGAAAGGTATTCCAGCGTGGGTCCAACATAGTGCATCACCTATTACGTTAATTTATAATAACATTAGCAATCTTCATTTCATTTTATCGTAATTCTGCGCTATAATCAAGGACACAAGCGAATTTTAGAAATAAAGAGAGGAATTGCCATGAATGCTATGAAACGCGTGGGCCCCGGTCTGGCCCTGTGCCTGATTCTATCCATCCCCAGCTATCTGCTGGGCAAGCTGCTGCCGGTAGTGGGCGGCCCGGTGTTCGCCATTCTCTTCGGTATGTTGGTGTCCCAGATTCTCCGGGACAAGAGCCGCTATCAAGCGGGCATCGCTTTTACTTCCAAAAAAATTCTTCAGTACGCGGTGATTCTGCTGGGCTTTGGCCTGAATCTGTCGGAAATCGCCAAGGTGGGGGCCAAGTCCCTGCCCATCATCTGCACCACCATCACCATGTCTCTGGTCATCGCCTTTCTGATCCGAAAATGGCTCAAGGTGCCCAGCAACATCTCCGTGCTGGTGGGTGTGGGTTCCTCCATCTGCGGCGGCAGTGCCATTGCCGCCACCGCTCCGGTCATCGGTGCCGATGACGAGGAGATCGCCCAATCCATCTCCGTGATCTTCCTGTTCAACATCATCGCCGCCCTGATTTTCCCCACTCTGGGCGGTCTGATGGGTATGACCAACGAGGGCTTCGGCCTCTTCGCCGGCACCGCCATCAACGACACCTCCTCAGTAACTGCCGCTGCCTCCACCTGGGACACCCTCCACGGCACCGGAGGCGCGGTGCTGGAGTACGCCACCATTGTCAAGCTGACCCGGACCCTGGCCATCATCCCCATCACTCTGGCCCTGGCCCTGTGGCGCACCTGGCAGGTTAAGCGGGGCGGCGCTGTCTCCAACGGCTCCTTTGATCTGAAGAAGATCTTCCCCTTCTTCATCCTGTTCTTTGTGCTGGCCTCCATCATCACCACCGTTTCCACCATGGCCGGAGTCAACCCGGAGGTATTTCAGCCTCTGAAAGCCCTCTCCAAATACTTCATCATTCTGGCGATGGCGGCCATCGGCCTCAATACCGACATTGTGAAGCTGGTCAAGACCGGCGGAAAGCCCATCTTCATGGGCGTGTGCTGCTGGGTGGGTATCACCTGTGCCAGCCTGATTATGCAGCATTTCATGGGTCTGCTCTAAGTCAATCCAGCACCAGCGCTCAACGTTGATGACATTCTGGTTATGAATGCATATTGATACCTTCTTCGCTTAATAATACAGCAAAACAGATGGTTGTTCTGTGCAACATTTTCAGTGTTTTCAATGGTTTGCAGCCGCGAATCCGGTTGCTCTCCCAGGGAGTCTATGGTAAAATAAATGCAATATAAAGAAAGTGAGGATGGATTGCATTGGCCAGAGAAACCTTTGATTCCCCAACCAACCCTTATCACTATGCGCTCCACTGCATTGGCGGAAAATGGAAGATGACCATTCTCCATGAGATCTATACCTGGGGGAAAATACACTTTAACCAGACCCTGAAGGTACTGCCCATCTCCGAAAAGATGCTCAGCCAGCAGCTCAAAGAGCTGATTGAGGACGGACTGGTGCAGCGCATCGTCAACAGTGAGACCTTCCCTCCCACCATTGACTACATGCTCACGGTAGAGGGGGCCAGAATGATTCCCGCTCTGGATATTCTCTACGTATGGAGCATCCGCCAAATGGACAGCAAAGGCATTCCCATCGACGCTGACGCCTTTGTGGTGCATAAGGCGGAAAAATATGTGGAAGCCCTCAAGGATATCATGGAGGCCAATGATTTTTGGCCCGACACCGAACGGCGGGGTACCATGCGAAAAAAATAAAACCAGCTGCACACGAACAGACGCGCCGCGGACCAAAAGGCCCGCGGCGCGTCTGTTCGTATCTTTAAAGCGGTTCCTCATTCTGAGCCGGCACAATCACCGCAGGGCGGTCATACATCAACCGCAGCAGCTGGGTACGGCTGGCAATGCCCAGCTTTCGATATAGGCTGTTGACGTGCTTTTTTACCGTATTCTCTGAAATGAACAAGGTCCGTCCAATCTCCTGATTAGTAAGACCTTGAGAGACCAGGCGGGCAATCTCCGCCTCCCTCCCGCTGATACCGAACTGATCCGCAATGCGGTCAAACCCAGAGGCATCCCCCTGGGGTACCGGCCCGTCCGGCCACAGAAAAGCAAAATGGGCGGACAGGTGCCGGTTGAGCACCTGAAGGAGACGGACCTCCTGATCGGAAAAGTCACCCTCCTCCTTGCCCCGGAAGAGGGTGACGGAGCCGAACAGGTGGCGGCTTCCCATCACTGTGCTGCCGATGCTGTAATACACCCCCATGGGCTCCATCCACTGGCTGTATATGGCGGACCGCTCCCGGGCCGCTGGACTGATCATATCTGAGTCCCGGTAAACCATGGGCTCGTCGGAGGCAAAGCTCCAGGCCACATAGTCGGAGTACTGATACTGCTGGTAGTAGGCGCTCAACTGGGCCTGGTCCATATTCAGTGAGACCGGGTCAAAGAAAAACAGTCTGCCCTGCCGGGGCTGGCAGAGATCAAAGAAAGAGCGCCGATGGGGGATCAACCCCTCAATTTTCCGCAAAAAATCCTCCCGTAAGCGGGTCAAATCCCGCTGGGTGTGGATGGCCAGTAAAAGATCATCCATCTGCTGCAGACAGGATTCCGTCATCCGTTCCATCACAGATCACCTCTTTCCCTGGTAATGTCAAAAAGAATTACCAGAAAATGCTTGTTTACCCGATTGCGGCCTCTTATGTTGCTCATATTATAACATATTTTGCCTCAGGAAGCAAACCTGAGGGTACTATGGTACCTTCGATCCCCCCAAAGAGGTACCGGAAAGTTCTATTTTCAGGAATAGCCCTGAGGGTAATATCTTTTCCCGGAAAAGGATCGTACAATCAAGCCATAAACCACCGGCCAAGCAAACGAGCCGTGGGACACAATGACTGAGAAAAGGAGCGATTCGTATATGAAGACCATCAACAGCACCCCTAAGAAGGACGGTTTCCGGATGCCCGCAGAATTTGAGCCCCGTAAGCAGGATTTCCTGATCTGGCCGGAACGCCAGGACACCTGGCGCATGGGTGGTAAGCCGGCCCAGAAGGTACTGGTGGAAGTGGCCAAGGAGATTATCAAGCACGAGCCACTGACAGTATTCTGCTCTGCCGACCAGTACGAGAACGCCCGGGCCCGGCTGCCCGAGGAAGTCCGGGTGGTGGAGATGACCATTGACGACGCCTGGGCACAGGATAAGGGCCCCTTCTATCTGGTCAACGATGAGGGCGAGATGCGGGGCGTCACCTGGGGCTGGAACGCCTACGGCGGTCTGATCGGCGGCCTGTACTTCCCCTGGAAGCGGGACCAGGAGTTCGCCACCAAGCTGCTGGATCTGGAGAATTATGACCGCTATGATGCCAGAAAGATGATCTTTGAGGGCGGCGCCATGCAGATCGACGGCGAGGGCACCCTGATCGTCACCGAGAACAGCGTCCTCAATCCCAACCGGAACCCCGACCTCACCAAGGAGGAAGTGGAGTGGTACTTCAAGGAGTACATGAACCTGGAAAAGGTCATCTGGTTGAAAGACGGCATGGCCTTCGATGAGACCGACGGCCACATCGACGACGTCTGCTTCTTCGTCCGTCCCGGCGTCATCGCTCTGTCCTGGACCGACGACGAGACCAATCCCCAGTATCCCAACCTGAAGGCTGCCTATGACGTGCTCAGCCAGGCCACCGACGCCAAGGGCCGGCGGCTGGAGATCCACAAGATTCCCATTCCCGCCATCATGCACATCTCCGAAGAGGAGAGCGCCGGCGTGGATATCTGCGAGAGCGCAGCTTCCCGGGAGGGCGGCCTGCCTCTGGCCGTGACTTACATCAACAGCTACTTTGTCAACGGCGGCCTGCTGGTACCCCAGTATGGCGATCCCATGGATGAAGTGGCCTGCCAGATGTTCAAGGAGCTGATGCCTGAGCGGGAGATCATCAAGATCTACACCAGAGAGTGGTCTCTCTGCGGCGGAAATATCCACTGCATGGCACTCCAGCAACCCGATCCCAAGGCCATCGCCGAGGCGCGCCGTAAATAAGCTATCACCGTTCCGGGCCGGCATCCCTGGTTTTCCCGGGAGCTGGCCCGGTTCCCTTTCCCATTGCTCTCCCCTTCTTATTTGAACTGAAAGGAGTGCATTTCATGTCTTCCAAACCAAAAAAATTCCGACTATTTGATGCGGTGCTGGCCTCCGTGTGTATCATTCTGACAGTGGAATCCGCCGCCCCTGCCGCAGCCGTGGGCAACTCCCAATATTTCTGGTGGATTTCCATGCTGATCCTGTTTTTCGTCCCCTATGGTCTCATCAGCGCGGAGCTGGGCACCACCTATATGGGGGAAGGCGGAATTTATGACTGGATCCGCATGGCCTACGGTAACAAATGGGGCAGCCGTATTGCATGGAACTACTGGATCAACGTGGCTCTGTGGATTGCCTCTTTGGCGGTGCTCTTCAATGACACACTGCTTCAGATCACCGGTTGGACTCCCCATGTAGCCGTTCAAATTATCATCCAGCTGGTCTTTATCTGGGTGGTCATTCTGATGGGCCGCAGCAAAATCAGTGAAAGCAAATGGCTCATCAACCTGGCAGCCATTTTCAAGGTATTTATTATGCTGCTGGTGGGCGGTCTGGGCATTTATGTGGCCGCCACCCGGGGCATGGCCACCGAGTTTACCTTCCGTTCCCTGTTTCCTTCCCTGGATCTGCAGGGTCTGTCCTTTGTCTCCATCATTATCTATAACTTTGTGGGCTTTGAAATCGTCACCACCCTGGCCTCGGATATGGACAATCCCAAGCGCCAGATCCCCCAGGCCCTGCTGCTGGGCGGCGTCATCATCGCGCTGTTTTATATGTTTGCCTCCTTCGGTATCGGCGTGGCCATCCCTGTCAGTGAACTGAGCACCTCCTCTGGTCTGCTGGACAGCTTGGTGTATCTGGCGGGCAACAATGTGCTGATCCCGGTGGTGGGCGTGATGATCATGTTCACCTTCCTGGCTAATCTGGTATCCTGGGCCTATGGCTCCCTCTATGTGGCCAAATACGCCGCGGAAAACCAGGATATGCCTCGGCTCTTTGCTGCCACCGACGCCAATGGAGTCCCCTCTAAATCCAATATTCTCAACGGTGTCATTGCCTCGGTGATGGTAATCATCGCCCCCTTCCTGCCCAATCAGGATGTATTCTGGAGCTTCTTCGGCGTAGGCGTCTTTACTCTGATGATCGCCTATGTCCCCATGTTCCCCGCCTTCCTGAAGCTGCGGCGGATCGACCCCGACCGGGAGCGTCCCTTCCGGGTCAGCGGCGGCCCAGTGCTACTGAAGCTGATGTGCTATATCCCCATGATCCTGATCATCATCTCTCTGGCTTTCACCGTAATCCCCTTCAACACCTCCCCCGAGGAACTGGGCACCAAGCTGCCCCTCTGCGCCGGCATTGTGGTCTCTCTGATCATCCAGGAAATCATCGCTGCTACGGGTGCCAAACGCCGGAAATCTGCTCAGAGTCAATAGATCTATTATAATCTAATCTGCGTGCTTCTCTTCTAGATTCCCTGTGATGACAGGGCGGCAGCCTATTGTGTACCGGGCTGCCGCCCTGTCTATTTGTGTAAACGGAAATGGGGTTCCTGTCCGGCAGGAACCCCATTAAAGCAGTTGGATTGTTGTTTGTTCAGCCTTCCTTGGTGCACAGGGCGGCGGTGACCTTCATGCTGGGGGCAATGACGATCAGAGCGGTGATGTAGGCCACCAGGAAGATGGCGGGCACCTTGGTGATCCAGGTGGCCAGGAACACTGCCGGCGGCAGCATATAGCCAAACTCGCAGAACATCAGGATCACGCTCATGAGAACCACCAACAGGACCACAATGAAGAAGGTACGGACAAAGTAGCCCAGAACGCTCTCAAACTTCAGATGGAAGAGCTTCAGGAACAGATTACCGAAACCAGGCAAGTCAATCAAAGTCTCCAACACCATATTGAGGCAGAACCCATAGATCATGTTGACCAGCAGATTCAAGGGAGTCAGGGTGTTCTGGACGGCCAGCATGAAAATTGTTACCGTCAAAGTAATAAAAAAGGCCAGGAATACGTTGAAAATCACGGGGAAACTGCTCTTTTTGCACATCGTAATCTCTCCTTATATGCAACCGGTTTACCAGTTGTCCTTCTCTTCCGCATACAGGCTGGGCAGAATGGCAGCCAAATGGCCGAACTCCTTCAGGTTGTGGGCAAACAGGCCCTGGGGCACCACCTCAGGCACCTTCACTCCGTCGGGCAGCAGTTTGACCACCTGACCGTCCACCAGGCCGTAGCCGATCCAGAATCGGCTGCGCAGCTCGATGCCGCCCTCGATTTCCCGAACCATGTGAGTCATAATGGCAGCCACACCCTCGCCGGGGGTGGGGCCGTGACCGTTGGCGCACATCATGGTGGCGCAGGCCGGGGTGCCCACCTTCTCCTCGTCATAGCCCAGCACATGGGGATACTGGAACTCCAGAATCAGCCGATCCGGACCGGCCCCGATGTCCTCCAGCACATCGTGGACGGTGCCCCAGGTCTTTTCCCGCATGGGAACACTGGGGTCCAGCACCTTCTCCGGCATCTGCTGGCGGGCATAAAAATGATCCTCCGGGTCCCAGATGCGATAACGCATGTCGTTCAGACCGTGCCAGGCAAACCACCACTCGAACATCTCGGGGGTAACGCCGGGCATTTCCGTCCGGTTGGCCAGAAACGCGGTGCCGTTGGGCATCACGCAATAGCCGATCTCCCCAGGCAAATAGCCCGGCAGAAACAGGTCGTTGCGGCGCTCAATGGGCAGAGCGTCCTTGGGGTCCATGGGGCCGGCCTCCAGAATAGCCAGCTTTTCCGCAGGGATCGGAGTGATGGGCAAATCATAATACTTGGCATAGGACAGTGCCCGCTCCTCCGGTTTCAACACAGGTCTTTGGCTCATTACAGGGTTCCTCCTTCTCGGTTTTGTCTTGCCGTTCTCTGTTGAACAAAGCATAGCAAAACGGGTGTACTGGATACAGCACACCCGTTGAAAACCGGAGAATAATTAGACATTTTAGCTAAAAATGTATGACAATAACAAGGTGAAAATGATTCACAGATCCCAATGCAGCAAAATCCGATCCAGCAGCAGATCCATATAATTCACCAGCTTTTCCTCCGAAATCTCAGGATTTTCAAAAATAATGTAAGTATACAACCCGATCAAAGAGGAGGCAAAGATGACCCCCTGAATAATGGCGTCCTCTTCGGATACATTGCGCTGCATCAACTTTTTCCGCAGGCTTTTGTCAATATCCCGTTTCCACCGGTAGACAAACATGGGATCGCCTTTGTTGCCCAGCAGCGCACGATACCAGTCAATATTTTCCCTGATGTGCCGGACCGTCAGCCGGGCATTGGCAGACCCCTGGCCTTTCATCAACAGATCCGGCAGATTGCCGCAATACTCCCACAGCTTGCCCAGCAACCGGTCTTCCACCTGCTGGAGCACTGCGTACTTGTCTTCAAAATAGAGGTAAAAGGTAGACCGGGACACATGGCTCTCCTGGCATATGGAGGCCACACTCATTCCGTCAATTCCAGTCTTTTCATAAATGCGTAGGAAGCCCGCTTCAATATCCCCGATGGTGCGCAGGCGATTGAGCTCTTTTCTCGTCATGGCAAACGGTATCTTCCCTTCCCAGCCCGCCCCAGCGCGGCTGTATCTTTCTATACCAAAAGGCACATACAGGCAGGGACCTGTATGTGCCTTTTTTTGCTTATTCCGAAGTGATTAACACATGCTCTTCAGATCAGGACTGACCATCAGCTCCGCTTCGGTGGCTTCACGAATCTGATCCAGCGTGTATTCCGGGTTGTACTCCGTCAGCAGCAGTCCCTGCTCCGTTACCTCCAGAACGCACATCTCTGTGATGATCTTGTTGACGCATTTCACTGCAGTATAAGGCAGACGACATTTTTTCAAAATCTTGGGCTTACCTTTGGCGGTATGCTCCATGGCTACAATAACATATTTGGCACCCACCAGCAAGTCCATGGCACCGCCCATGCCCGGCATTTTTTTGCCGGGGATGATCCAGTTGGACAGGGACCCCTCCTGGTCTACCTCCAGGCCACCCAGGATCGTGGCGTCCACATGGCCGCCCCGGATCATGGCGAAGGAGGTGGCGGAATCAATAAAGGAGCCTCCAGGGGCTACGGCGGAGGGATTGCCGCCGGCATCCACCACATGGAGCGGATTATGGCTCCAGTCATCCACCGAGGCGGCGCCTACGATGCCGTTCTCCGACTGGAGTGTCACATGGACTCCCTCCGGCAGGAACTGGGGCACCATGGTGGGCAGGCCGATGCCCAGGTTGACCACATCTCTGTCATGGAGTTCCTGGGCCACCCGGCGTGCGATAAAGGCTTTCATCTCAGACCGTTCCACGTTTTTTGCCCCCCTTCACCACATAGTCCACATAGATGCCGGAGGTGCGCACATCCTCCGGGGCAATGGCGCCCCGGTTGACGATCTCCTCGGCCTCTACGATCACCGTATCCGCCGCAGTAGCCATCACCAGGTTGAAATTGCTGGTGGAGCCCCAATACCAGACATTGCCCTCCGGGTCAACCCGGGACCCGGCAATCAGGGCCACATCCGCATGAAGGGCATCCATCATCAGATAGTCCTTTCCGTGAATAGTCTGCTTACCCAGACACAGCGGAGAATCCTCCACAATAGTGCCCACTCCGGTGGGAGTTAAAATTCCACCTAAACCTGCGCCGCCGGCCCGAATCATTTCGGCCATGGAGCCCTGGGGCACCAGGATTACCTCCAGGCTGCCCTCCTGCATGGACTGGGTGGCCACCTCCGGGTTCAGGCCCACATGGGTGGCGATAAGCCGCTTGATCTGGCGGTTGTGCACCAGCTTGGCTACGCCGTAGTGGTCCTCACCCATGGGGCCCCCGGGCATGGAGGCGTCGTTACAGATCAGCGTCAGGTCCTTGGTGCCCCGCTGGGCCAGGACTTCAATCAAATCATGGGGGTTTCCGCACCCCATGAAGCCGCCCACCATGACGGTGTCGCCGTCATGGATCAGATCGGCGGCCTCTTCCAAGGTCAACAATTTCGGCATCTCTTTTCCTCCAGATTGTTCAGCACTTCTCCCAGATGGTGGCGACGCCCATGCCGCCGCCGATGCACAGGGTGGCCAGGCCGTACTTGCTGTCCCGCTTCATCATCTCGTGGATCAGGGTGACGATGATCCGGGCACCGGAGGCGCCCACCGGGTGGCCGATGGAGATGGCGCCGCCGTTGACGTTGACCTTGTCCATATCGAACTCCAGCTCCCGGGCCACGGCGATGGACTGGGCGGCAAAGGCCTCGTTGGCCTCCACCAGGTCGATGTCCTTGATGGTCAGGCCGGCCTTTTTGAGGGCCTCACGGCTGGCGGGCACCGGGCCCACGCCCATGATCTTGGGATCCACGCCGCCCTGGCCGTAGGAGACCAGCTTGGCCATGGGCTTCAGGCCGTACTTCTCCACAGCCTCGCCGGAGGCCAGGATGATGGCGGCGGCGCCGTCGTTGATGCCGGAGGCGTTGCCAGCGGTGACCCGCTTGGTGCCGGCGTCGGCGGCGGGGCCCTTAATGGCCTTGGGCTGAAAGGTCAGGGTGATGGGGCCCTCGGCGTTGACGTCGCCGGCGGCAATCTTGCGGCCCTGCTCCTGGATCTCGGCGCTCTCGGGGCCCACGGGGAAGGCGCCCTTCAGCTTGGACAGGCTCTCAAAGGTGGTGGAGGCACGGGGGAACTCGTCCACCTTGAACTCCACGGTCTCCTTCTTCACCTTCACGGGGACAGGAACGATCTCGTCGTCAAACTTGCCGGCGGCCTGGGCAGCGGCGGTCTTGGCCTGGGAGGAGGCGGCGAACTTGTCCAGGTCCTCCCGGGTGATGCCCCACAGGTCGCAGATGTTCTCAGCGGTGGTACCCATGTGGTAGTTGTGGAAGGCGTCCCACAGGCCGTCGTTCACCATGGTGTCCACCATCTGGGTGTTGAACATACGGGCGCCGCCCCGGGCGGTGGGGACGGAATAGGGAGCGGCGGTCATGTTCTCCTGGCCGCCGGCCACGATGACGTCGGCCTCGCCGGCCATGATGGCCCGGGCGCCCTCAATGACGCTCTTCATGCCGGAGCCGCACACCATGCCCACGGTGTAGGCGGGGACGGAATAGGGGATGCCGGCGTTCAGGCAGGCCTGACGGGCGGGGTTCTGGCCCAGGCCGCCGGTCAGGATGCAGCCGAACATGACCTCGTCCACGTTCTCGGGAGCCAGGCCGGCGCGCTTCAGGGCCTCCTTAATGACAATGCCGCCCAGGGTGGGGGCGGGCACGTTGGCCAGGGAGCCCTGGAACTTGCCCACGGCGGTCCGGCAGCAGTTTACCAGATAGACTTCTTTCAT
>CABRZO010000061.1 GCA_902475455.1 uncultured Eubacteriales bacterium | reverse complement strand
TCGGATCTCCCGCCCCGGAACAAAGCTTTATTTAATCCGCCGTATTTCTCTCAGCCAACCCTTTTAAATTGCAGTAAAGCCGCCGTCCACTGACAAGATCGCCCCCGTGGTATAGGAGGAATTCGGAGACGCCAGGTATAGGACTGTAGTATCCAGTTCACCTTGTTTTCCGCAGCGGTTCATGGGAACCGCAACATCCAGATAGCTGGCCATATACTCGCTGGACATGGCTTGCTCAGTCAGCTCTGTAATGAAATAACCCGGGCAAATGGCATTGACGGTAATTCCATGCCGGGCCCATTCCGCCGCCAGGCTACGGGTCAGGTTGATGACTCCGCCCTTGGCGGCAGCATAGGCCGTGCTGGGGAACTTCATGCTGGCCACCTTGCCATACATAGAGGCGATATTAATGATGCGGCCATAGCCCTGCTCAATCATAATACGGCCCACCGCCTGTGACATCTCAAACACCGCCGTCAGATCCAAGTTAATCACATGCTGCCAATCCTCCAAAGCCAGGTTCTCAGCGCCGCCACCCGCTCCGGCACCGGCATTGTTTACCAGTACATCAATCCGTCCGAAGGTATCCGCAATTTCCTGAACGGCTTGCCCCACCGCCGCATGATTCGTGATATCACACGCAATAGGAAGACACTGTACGTTCAACGCCCGAATTTCCTGGGCAACAGCCTCAAGCTTATCCTTTCTGCGGGCCAGGATTGCGATATTGGCTCCCTGCTCCGCCAGTGCCTTGGCAAACTGTACACCCAGACCCGAAGAAGCTCCGGTAATAACAGCAGTCTGGCCCTTCAAATCAAATAGATTTTTCATGTTGAAACACGTTCCTTTCTTGTTGTAATTGATCTTTATTTTTCATCCAGCCACCTTGCCCGAAACCTATGACTGCTGAAAGCAATTCAGACAAACGTGCTGAAAGGCTTCCGTATAGTTACGCAGGTCTGTATAGGAAAGGAAGTTCAGGCTAGTCACTCCAAAATATTCCTGCATCTCAACGGCAGACAACTTACACGCCAAAAGATCCCGCTGGGGCAGATCGTCATAGGGACAGAGGGTAGCACAGGGTGAAGTGGGAATCATAATATGAATCTTCCCTACCCCCTGCTGCCGCAACCTACGGCAAACCGTTTTCAAGGTCGTCCCCGTGAAGATGGCCTCGTCCACCAACGCAATGTTTTTCCCCTCTAGCAGTCCGGGCAACAACATCATATTGCCATCATATTGCCGAGAATCATCCGTTCCCGAATCTGCTGATTTGGTTCCTGCAATGTGCGTTTTTGAACATCGCGCTTGACCAACGCCTGCAAATACGGTACCCCCATGGATTCTGCCGCTCCCATGGCATAGTACAGTCCTGAATTAGGGATCGGCACAATACAATCCAGCTGCTTTGACAACTCCCCGTCTACTTTCTGTCCTAGCAGCCGGCCCAAACCATAGCGAAAGCGTCCGATCTGAGCTTTTCCCTCCAGTTCAATAGGACTGCAGGTATACAGCAACCGAAGCGCACAAATTTCATTACATCGCTGTTTCATGAAGTGATCCTCTTTTTTCACAGCCCACAGAGCATTTTGCTGGGCTGCCAATCACTTTAACCCGGTCCCCTACCTTAAAACCATGGGCTGCCGCTGCCACTCCCACCGCGTCAATGACGCCGGAAACTTCATGTCCGGTACGCATGGGCAAGCGACTCATGATATGTTCCCGCATAGGCCCCAGATCCCCCCGCAGGATATGAGGATCTGAGCCGCAAATGGATGCATAGGCAATTTTGATTCTCACCTCTTCCGGCTTGGGCTCCGGTATCGGCACATCTTTTATGCCAACAGTGCCGACAGTTTTCTTTTCCGGATCACCGATGGCCACACATCTTTGTTATAGATATTGTAAATCCCGAGTAGTTGCAGCAACAACGGGACTTTTTTTCCTTTGACCGGGAAACAGATGGATTTTTTATACCTGTGAAATGGCATAGGCAAACGGGTGGACAAATTTGTCCACCCGTTGGAATTTTGTGCAAAAAATGCTATCTTTTGTCCAAAGGCACTCTGTGCCCCACTTGATTTAGCGTAAAAGGACTTTATACTATAAGTATCTTTCCATTTTTAGCCTATCTTTACCAGGAGGAGACATTCCCATGAAAGTACTACTTACCGGTTTTGAGCCTTTCGGCGGAGAGGCTCAAAACCCCTCTTACGAGGCGGTGGCAGCTCTGCCTGATCGTATCGGCACCATAGCACTCACAAAAGCCAAACTTCCTGTATCATTCGCTCAGTCGGGTCCCGCCTTGGAAGCGCTGGTGGCGGACTGTCAGCCTGACGTGGTAATCTGCGTGGGTCAAGCCGGAGGATATGCCGGCATTGCCCTGGAACGTGTGGCCATCAACCTGCGTGACGCCACTATCCCGGACAACGATGGTGTTCAACCAGTGGACGAGCCCGTGATCGCTGGCGGCCCTACTGCCTATTTTTCATCCCTGCCCATTAAGGGTATGGTTTTCACTTTGAAACAAAACGGCATTCCCGCTTTTATTTCCAATTCTGCCGGCACTTATGTCTGCAACAATATCATGTACACATTGCTCCACCTGATTGAGCAGAAAAACCTCCCCATCCGGGGTGGATTCATCCATGTCCCTTACTCCATGGAGCAGGCTGCAGTCAAGCCGCGGGGCACCCCCAGCATGGCCCTGAGCCAGATGACCCGTGCCCTGGAGCTGGCAATGCGCACGATTGAAAACATTGACTCCTTTTAATCGGCGGAAAATGAAAGAAAAATTTTTTTCTTTCCCGCTTTTCATCTCTGTCAAGCACTGTTTTTCAGTTTATTTTGCCGGTTTTCAGCAAGAAAACTAATTTTCTTTTAACCCTACATAACCGTTTTTAGTTTTCATAATATCGATGTTTTCAAATTACATTCCGACTTTTCAACAGTATCAACAGACTTTTGCACACCCATATTCCACAAACACATTGGAATTTCAAGGTCTCTAAAATCAACCTGTCCGCTGGGTTAAATATATCTCAAGGACGACTTTTTTCTTGTCAAGTCTACATAAATATGCTAGTGAAAGAAGCCGCATTTTATCTTGCAAAGAGCAAGAAAAATAGGGAGAAGCTCAGAAGCTTCTCCCTATTTCCATATTGGCAAATCCGTTCTGGTCAGATTTCCCCCGAACACCCGCCATATATTCATAGTATCCCTGGCAACCAATCATGGCCCCGTTGTCACCACAGAGACTAAGCTGGGGCAGATAGAGCTGATACCCTTTTTTACGGCACATCTCCGTCAGATCCCGGCGAATCCGAGAATTGGCCGCCACACCACCGGCAGCCACAACCTTGCTGTAGCCCAGCATCTCGGCGGCCTGCTGAATGCGGGGCACCAGAGTATCGCTGATGGCCGCAGCAAAGGAGGCGGCAAAGGAAGGCAGATCCAACACTTCTCCCTTCTGCTGGGCATTGTGTATCAGGTTTAACGCTGCCGTTTTCAATCCAGAAAAGGACATATCTAACGGAGCATCGGTGACATGGGTCCGAGGCAGTACGTACTTATGATCGTCGCCTCCCTGGGCCAGCTTGTCCATAGGACCGCCACCCGGATAGCCGATCCCCAGCACCCGGGCCACCTTGTCAAAGCACTCCCCCGCCGCATCGTCCCGGCTGGCCCCCAGCAGATGCATGTCGGTATAGTCCCGCACATCCACAATCAGCGTGTTGCCCCCAGAGACACACAACGCCGCAAAGGGAGGCTCCAACTCCGGATAGGTGATGTAGTTGGCGGCGATATGACCCCGGATGTGGTGTACCGGAATAAAGGGTACGCCCAGGGCATATGCGGCGGACTTGGCAAAATTGACCCCCACCAATACTGCTCCGATGAGTCCCGGGGCACAGGTGGCCGCCACCGCGTCGATCTCGCTTCGGGTGATCCCCGCCTCAGACAGCGCCCGGTCCGCCAACAGGCTCACCGCCTCCAAATGCTTACGGGAGGCGATTTCCGGCACCACACCGCCATAGATCTTATGCATTTCAATCTGCGAGATAATGGCATCGGACAACACTTCCCTGCCGTCGCGAACCACCGCCACCGCAGTCTCATCGCAGGAGGACTCTACTGCCAGAATAATCATGCTTCCACCTTCTTAAAGGTAAGGGTCATCAGGATGGCATCTTCCTTCGGATCCTCATAGTAATTTTTGCGCCGCCCCACCTGTTCAAAGCCATGTTTCTGGTAAAGGGCGATGGCGGCAGCGTTGGAGGCCCGCACCTCCAGGGTCAGGAAAGCCAGCTGATGGGCTTTGGCAAAGCGGATAAATACATCCAGCAGCGCCGAGGCAATCCCCTGCTTGCGGTACTCCTCCCGGACTGCCACATTGTTGATATATCCCTCATCCAGCACCACCGTCAGGCCGGCATAGCCCAGAATGGTACCGTCCTCTGCTTGGGCCGCGATAAAGGAGGCAGACAGATTGTCCAGCTCCTCCAGCAGCATCTGCTTGGTCCAGGGTTTGGAAAAGCACTCCTGCTCAATATCCGCAATCTCCCCCACATTGTCCGGAGACATGGGGACCAGCTTATATCGTATGGGTTCACCGGCGGGAATGCTGCCGGTGACACGTCTCAATTCACTCATATACTTCGCTCCTCAACTGCTTTAATGGGCGTCTGCCCAGCTTCTGCCCACATGGGCCTCCGCCACCAGGGGCACCGCCAGCTGGGCAACATGCTCCATTTCCTCCTCCAGAATCCGGGCCACCCGGTCTCCCTCGGACTCAGGGCACTCCACGATCAATTCATCGTGGACCTGGAGAATGAGTCTTCCCTGAAGCCCTTCTGCCCGCAGACGACGCCACACCGCCAGCATGGCCTGCTTGATGATGTCGGCGGCGGTCCCCTGAATGGGCATGTTCAGGGCTACCCGCTCCCCAAAGGAGCGCAGATTGTAATTGGAGGACTTCAGCTCCGGCAGCCACCGACGGCGGCCCATCAGGGTGGACACATAGCCATCCTGCTTGGCCCGCTCCACGATCTCCTTCTGATAGCGATGAACTCCGGCATATTTTTCAAAATAGCGGGCCATATAGGCCTTGGCCTCCTGGAAGGAGACCCCGATGTCATCGGCCAGAGAAAATTCCGAAATGCCGTAGACGATGCCGAAGTTCACCGCTTTGGCCGCCGAGCGCATCTGTTTGGTCACCTGATCCCCGGGCACTCCAAACACCTGAGAGGCCGTCATGGTGTGAATGTCCTCTCCGGTCCGGAATCCCTCCCTCATGACCTCATCATCGGCGATATGGGCCAGCAGCCGCAGCTCAATCTGGGAGTAGTCCGCATCCACCAGCACCTTGCCCTCCGGAGCCAGAAACATCTTGCGCATCTCCGCCCCCAGGGGGGTGCGGACCGGGATGTTCTGAAGGTTGGGTTCCGTGGAGGACAGCCGCCCGGTGGCGGTGACCGTGTTCTGGAACAGGGTGTGAATGCGCCCATCCGGGGCAATCTCCTTTTCCAGACCCACCACATAGGTGCTTTTCAGCTTGGTATACTTTCTGTACTCCAGAATCTGGTCAATGATGGGGTGATAGGGCCGCAGCTTCTCCAGCACATCTGCATTGGTGGAATAGCCCCGCTTGGTCTTTTTCAGCGCCGGCAGGTTGAGCCGGTCGAAGAGCACCTCCCCCAGCTGCTTGGTGGAGTTGATGTTGAACTCGCCGCCGGCCATCTCATAAATGGCGCTCTGGGTTTCGTCGATCTTCTCCGACAGCATGTCCCCAAAGGAACACAGAGCCTGGCGATCTACATAGACTCCTTCCAATTCCATCTCCGCCAGCACCCGGCAAAGAGGCAGCTCCAGCTCATAGAGCAGCTGATTCATGCCCAGCTCCTGGATTTTGGGGGCCAGCTGGCCCCAGAGGGCATAGATCAAACCGGTATGGGCAGACCAGACCGACAGGGCCCCGGCCTGATCCGCCAGGGGAGCAAAGGCGTCCTCAGCGCAATAGGCCTTTTCATCGGCAAACTCCCGGTTGAAGTAGGTCATGCCCAGCTTGGGCAGGTCATAGCTTCCGTCGGTGGGCGAGAGCAGATAGGCCGCAATGGCGGTATCAAAAATAAATCCCTCCGCCGGGCAACCGGCCTGCAGCAAGCTGTGGGTGAGCTCCTTGACCCGATGGGCGATCAGCTTCATGTCGCCCCCGAAGACGTCCCGCAGTACCTGTTCAAAATCTCCCTGATAGCTTTGCTCCAGCACGACTACCAAACTCTGGTCCGTCTGCAGTGCCACACCCTTCAGTTCCGGCAGGGCCAGCACCGCCACACCTTCCGCCCGGCGGAACAGGCCGCATATTTCTTCCCAGCGTTGGGGTCCGGTCACCTGCTCCGGCTCCAGCGCATTCTGAAACTCTGCCGCCTGCTGCGTTTGCTCCGAGAGGTGGTAGCGCTCGATGAGCTTAGTGAACTCCAGCTTCAAAAAGAGCTGATACAGCTGTTCCCGTTCCGGCTCCCGCCGCAGGGCATCTTCCGGCTTAAAATCGATGGGGGCATCACAGTGGATGGTGGCCAGATCGTAGGACATTTGAGCCATCTCCCGGCCGCTCTCCAGCTTGGTGCGCAGAGCCCCCTTGAGTTCAGCGGTTTCAAAATTGGCGTAGAGATTCTCGATGCTTCCATAGGTCTGGATCAGCCCCATGGCAGTCTTTTCTCCCACCCCTTTGATCCCGGGAATGTTGTCGGAAGTGTCCCCCATGAGTCCCTTCAGATCGATCATATGAATGGGGTCAAAGCCGTATTGCTCCCGGAATGTCTCCGGGGTCATGTCCTTCCAGCTGGTCTGACCCATCCGGGAGGTGACCAGCTTGATGGTGGTGTGGTCGGTAATCAGCTGCAGGGAGTCCTTGTCGCCGGTGGCGATGTCGCAATCCCACCCAGACGACTCACAGCGTCGGGAGATGGTGCCCAGCAGGTCGTCAGCCTCCCACCCCTCCAGCTCATAGTAAGGGATGCGCATGGCCTCCAGCACCTGCCGCAGCACCGGCATCTGCATGGCCAGCTCCTCGGGCATGGGCTTCCGGGTTCCCTTGTATCCCTCATAGGCCTGGTGCCGGAAGGTGGGGGCCTTTTTGTCAAAGGTCACACACAGGGCGTCAGGCTTGGTCTCATCCAGCAGCTTTTGCAGAATATTGAGAAAACCGTAAATCGCATTGGTGTAAAGCCCGTCCCGGGTGGTGAGGGGCTTGATGCCATAAAATGCGCGATTGACGATTGAATTTCCGTCCAAAGCCAGCAGCAGCATATTCATTCCGCCTTTCCATAGTTAGAGATAGGATATCATATTTCACGATAAAATACCACACCCATATCCCCTGAAAAAGTTAGCCTTGACTGACATTTTATTTTGATGTTACAATGCTCACACTTCACACCGGAGGCATAAACTGAACAGAGCTGATCAGGCCGAATTGGCCGGGCTATTCACATGGCAGCAGAAGATACCAAACGCATCTGCGGGACAGCGCATACTGTCTCTGTGGGTGCATTTTTCTATGTTGGAGGTTTTTTATGAAGCAAGAACTGGATCAGGCCAGGTGCCAGCAAATCGCAAACCGGGTTTCCTTCAGCAGCATCATCGGAAATGTGGTGCTGTCGCTGTTCAAACTGCTGGCAGGTATTTTTGGCCACTCGGCGGCATTGATCTCTGACGCCATTCACTCCGCCTCAGACATCGTCTCCACAGTGATTGTGATCATCGGCATGCACATCTCCTCCAAGGAGGCGGATGCGGATCATGAGTATGGGCACGAGCGTATCGAGTGCATAGCGGCGGTCTTGTTAGCCGCGATTCTGGCCGCCACCGGCCTGGGGGTGGGATACAGCGGAATCATGAGCATCCAAAACGCCTCCTATGTGGGCATCCAGGTGCCCGGCATCATCGCCCTGGTGGCGGCAGCGGTCTCCATCGTGGTAAAAGAGGCCATGTTCCAATACACCAAGGTGGCCGCCAAACGGATCCGCTCCACCTCCCTGATGGCGGACGCCTGGCATCACCGTTCCGACGCCCTGTCCTCCATCGGCTCACTGCTGGGCGTGCTGGGCGCCCGGCTGGGCTTGCCCATCTGCGACCCCATCGCCAGCCTGATCATCTGCCTGTTTATCCTGAAGGCATCCTACGACATCTTCATGGACGCAGTGCGGAAGCTGACAGACACCTCCTGCGATCCGGCGGTGGAGGAGGAAATGCGCCAGTGTGCCCTGGCGGTGGATGGGGTTCTGGGCGTAGATTCCCTGCGCACCCGTCAGTTTGGCTCCAAGCTCTATGTGGACATGGAGGTGGCGGCGGACGGCAATCTGACCCTCATCGCTTCCCACGAGATCGCTGAGGCGGTCCATGACAAACTGGAGCTCACCTTCCCCGAAGTCAAACACTGCATGGTGCATATGAACCCCTATACGCCGGAGGGCGGTGCCCATTGACACAAAAGCGGGACCTTTTCCAAGGAAAAGGTCCCGCTTTTTATTTCTTACACTTTACCGTGCAGCCGGGCAGCCGTCAGGGTATTCTCCATCAGCATGGCCCGGGTCATGGGCCCTACGCCGCCGGGCACCGGGGTGATGTAGGAGGCTTTTTCTGCCACCGGGGCATAGTCCACATCGCCGCAGAGCTTACCGGCTTCGTTCCGGTTCATGGCCACATCGATGACCACCGCACCGGGCTTCACCATGTCGGCGGTAATCAGTCCCCGTCTGCCCACTGCCGCCACCAGAATATCCGCCTGCCGGGTAATGTCAGCCAGATCCGGAGTTTTGGAATGGCAGATGGTCACTGTGCCGTGCTTGTGCAGCAGCAGCATAGCCTGGGGCTTGCCCACAATATTGGAGCGCCCCACCACCACGCAGTGCTTTCCGGCGGGGTCAATGCCGTACTCCTCCAGCATCACCATAACGCCGGCAGGGGTGCAGGGCAGAAAATCATAGTTGCCAATCATGATCTTGCCCACATTGGCCGGGTGGAAGGCGTCCACATCTTTGTCAGGACTGATGCGCAGCAACACCTCCTGCTCATCGTAGTCATAGCCCTTGGGCAGGGGCAGCTGACACAGAATGCCGTCGATCTCCGGCCGCTGGTTCAGCACATCCACCAACTCCAGCAGAGCCTTTTGGCCGGTCTCAGCGGGCAGAGCGAATTCCTCACTGTAAATGCCGCACTCTTCGCAGTCCCGGCGCTTGCTGGTCACATAGACCCGGGAGGCGGGGTCATCCCCCACCAGGATCACCGCCAGGCCAGGCCGCTTTTGAAGCTGTTTCACCTGCTGGGCCACCTGAGCCTTCCGTTTCGCCGCCAAAGCCTTTCCGTCAATCACCACTGCCGCCATCTTGGGTCTCCTCCGTTTCCATCTCAGTCTCTTGAATTTCTTTCTCTCGTTCAGCCTGCTCCGAAGCGGACTCAGAGCCAACCTGCTCCACTTCCGCCCGGGTGGCCACCTGATTGACATACAGCCGCTCCGGGTCCTTTTTGAGTTTGATCGTCAGCACCAGCAGCAGCGCGCCCGCAATCACAAAGCAGATGCCTGCCAGCAGTTGGGATACCCGAATCCCGGTGTTGAAGAGGTAGAGGCTGTCGGTGCGCATCCCCTCAATCCAGAGCCGGCCCAGGCCGTACCAGGACAGATAGAACAGGAACACCTGACCGTCAAATTTCCGGTGCTTGCGCAGCACAAGATGGGCAAAGGCCAGCCCCGCCAGATTCCAGAGAGATTCGTAAAGGAAGGTAGGGTGCACCTCGATGTACTCCCCCGCCACCGTCAGGCCCATCCGCCAGGGCAGGGTGGTAGGGCCGCCGTAGGCCTCCTGATTACAAAAGTTGCCCCAGCGTCCGATGGCCTGGCCGATGAACAGGCCGTAGGAACCCAGATCGGCAAAAGCGAGGAATTTGATCTTGTTGACGGCGCAGAAGATCAGAAGAATGATAATGGCGGCAATGACGCCTCCATAAATAGCCAATCCACCATCCCAGATGGCGATGGCCTTTCCCCAGTTAAAGGAGCCGTCGAGGTTTCGGTACAGGGACAGGTAGAACACCACATAATAAATGCGGGCCCCGATGATGCCGCCGGGGGCGGCAAACAGGATAAAATCGATGACTCGATCCTTCACAATACCAAACCGCTTGGCGTTGTAGTAGCAATAGGTCACTGCCAGGATAAAACCGCAGGCGATGATAATGCCGTACCAATAGATGTCCTTTCCGAATACGGAAAATGCCACCCGGTTGATGTTCAGTTCCAGCCCCAGGCCGGGAAAAACAATGGGATTCATGTTGCTTGATTACACTCCTTTGGGTCTCACGATGGACAGGGCACTGCGGACGCCGGTGATGGACTCCCGCAGCAATTCTTCGACCTCCTGCCGGGTGATCTGATCGTAGAGGTCACAAAATTCCAGATAGCGGTAACCCTGGAAATGGCCCTGGGCCATCTGGATACAGGTGTGCTCAAAGGAATTCAGCGCCCGCACCTTGGCCCCATAGATGGCCTTTCGCACCCGGTGGAACAGGGCGTCATCCACCCCATTCCAGGCGATGCGGACTCCCTCGCTCATAATCCGCTCGGCCACCTGCGCTGGATTGGCACTCTCGCCCCCCATGATAAAATGGGCCGTCTCCCCATCGGAATCAAACTCCACCCCAAAGGTCTTGTCAATCAGACCCTCCTGATAGAATTTGGCATAGAGGGGGCTGGACTCTCCCACCAGCAGTTCCGCCGCCAGCTCTCCCACCAGCTTCCGCCGCAGGGAACCTCCGGGCTCCGCCTTGAACCCCAGCAGGAAACTGGGGGCGGACACCTCCATCTCCAGAGAAACCTCCTGGCAGGCGGATTCAGGCTTCTCCGGATTCCCGTGGTCACGCCAGATGGTCTGCTTTTCTCCAAAGGGCACCACCGCCGCCGCCATCTGCAGCACTTTTCTGGGCTCCACGTTGCCCTCCACGCACAACACCATATTGGAGGGATGGTAGAAGGTCTTGTGGCAGCTCTCCAGCACCTCCGGCGTAATTTTGGCGATGGATTCCACTGTCCCTGCAACGGAATTGCGTACGGTGTGGTTGGCGTACAGAGATTGAAGCAAATTATTATAAATCCGCCAGTCCGGATTGTCCTCGATCATCCGGATTTCCTGGCCGATGATGCCCTGCTCCTTGGCCACGCTCTCTTCGGTGAAATAGGGGGTGGTGACAAAGCTAAGCAAGGTGTGCAGATTATCATAGACCTGATCGGTACAGGAAAAATAGTAGCCGGTGATGTTGGTTGAGGTAAAAGCGTTGGGGGATGCTCCCCGGGCCGACAGGGTCTGGAGGGCATTTTCCCCAGGCATGTCAAACATCTTATGCTCCAGGAAGTGGGCGACGCCCCCCGGTGTCTGCCGCCACCGCTCCCCGGTGCGGAACCGCTCATCCTGCCCTCCATAGTGGGTGGCAAAGAAGGCGAAGGACTTGGAAAATCCCGCTTTTGGCAGCACATAGACCGTCAGACCATTGGCCAGGGTCTCAAAATAGCATCGTTCTCCGAGGCGGGAATACTCAAGCTCTTTCATCTTCCACCTCCTCTTTCTGTTCCGGACCGGACAGATAATAGACGCCGTCCAGCCGCAATTCCATGGCGGCGGCCGCCGCCATGCCCTCAGTCACATCCTCTACCTGGAGGATCAGCTGATTCAAGTCGAAGGGCTCCCCTGCCGCCCGGTCCATGAGCCAGTAGGAGCACATCCTGCCCTGCTCATCTTGGGCGGAGCGCAGGGTGCTGACCACACTCTTTCGGGCGGCCAGGAACTCTTCTCTGGTAAATTCACCCCGCTGGAGCTGGGCCAGCTGGTCCAGGATTTCACCTTTGGCGGCCTCAAAGTTGGCGGGATCCACCCCACAGGCCACCAGCACCAGTCCCTTGAGGCTGACCAGTGTGGAACTGGCATAGTAGCATAGGGACAACTTTTCCCGCACATGCAGAAACAGCCGGGATGTGGTGGTGCCTCCGAACATGGCATTGAGCACCAGCATGGCGGGATACATCTCATCTCCC
>CABRZO010000060.1 GCA_902475455.1 uncultured Eubacteriales bacterium | reverse complement strand
ACTGCCGACCCGGTGCCCGGGACCACCGCCGCCGCCACTCTGCTGATGGATGCGGCCACCGGCACGGTGCTCTGGGAGAACAACGCCCATGAGGTGCTGGAGCCCGCCTCGGTGACCAAAATCATGACCATGCTGCTGGTCTGCGAGGCCATTGACGCCGGCCAGCTCTCCCTGGACCAGATGGTGACCACCTCCGCCCACGCCGCCGGCATGGGCGGCAGCCAGGTCTATCTGGAGGAAGGGGAGCAGATGTCGGTGCAGGACCTGCTGAAGGCGGTGGCGGTGGCCTCCGGCAACGACGCCGCCGTGGCCCTGGGAGAGGCGGTGGCCGGCAGCGAGTCCGCCTTTGTGGAAAAGATGAACCAGCGGGCCGCCCAGCTGGGGATGGGGGACACTCATTTCGTCAACTGTACCGGCCTGCCCACCGACGGCCATGTGACCAGCGCCTACGACATCGCCCTGATGAGCCGGGAGCTCTTAAAACATGACGTGATCCGGCAGTTCACCTCCATCTGGATGGACTCCCTCCGGGACGGGGCCTTCGGCCTCAGCAGCACCAACAAGCTGGTTCACAGCTATGAGGGGTGCACCGGCCTGAAAACCGGCTTTACCGCCACCGCCGGCTACTGCATCTCCGCCACCGCCCAGCGGGGGGACATGGAGCTCATTGCCGTGGTGCTGGGGGCCAAGGACTCCAAGGACCGGTTCAGCACCGCTTCCACCCTGTTGGACTGGGGCTTTGCCAACTTCAAGCTGGTCACCGTAGCCCCGGAGGAGGCCTTGCCCACGGTGCCGGTGGCCCTGGGCACCCAGGACAGCGTGGCGCTGAACCCGGTGCAGGCTCAGATCCTGATTCGCTCCGCCGATGAGGGCCAGATCACCACCCAGGTGGTGCTGCCCGGGGGCGTGGAGGCCCCGGTGGAGCAGGGAGGGCAGCTGGGCTCCTTCGTGGTGCAGATCGGGGACCAGGTGGCGGCGGTGTGCCCCCTGGAGGCCTCTCAGTCGGTGGAGCGGCTGCAATTGGGGGATGTGTTCCTGCGTTTTGTAAAAAATCTGCTGTCTTGCCCCCAGTGACCCTTCCCTTTTTGTGCACTTTGTGGTAAAATACTTTCATCAACCCAGCAAAATTTGACCGGCCTTTGGGCCGGTACATACGGGAGGAATCACTGTGATCAAAGTTGATTTGTCATCTGTTTCCAATTTCGTCTCCCAGGACGCCCTGAACGCCATGGCGCCCCGGGTGGCCGCCGCCCACCAGACCCTGGAGTCCGGTACCGGCGCCGGCAACGATTTTTTGGGCTGGCGTGAGCTGCCCGTCAATTACGACAAGGAGGAGTTCGCCCGGATCAAAAAGGCCGCCGCCAAGATCCAGGCCGACTCCCAGGCCCTGGTGGTCATCGGCATCGGCGGCAGCTATCTGGGCGCCCGGGCCGTCATCGACCTGATCCAGAGCCCCAACTACAACCTGAAGAAGAAGAACACCCCCGACATCTTCTTCGCCGGCAACACCCTGTCCACCGACGCGGTGCTGGAGGTGCTGGAGCTGGTGGGAGACCGGGATTTCTCCGTCAACGTGATCTCCAAATCCGGCACCACCACCGAGCCCGCCGTGGCCTTCCGGATCTTCAAGGCCGCTTTGGAGAAGAAGTACGGCAAGGAGGGGGCCCGGGGCCGCATCTACGCCACCACCGACGCCCAGAAGGGCGCCCTGAAGGGGCTGGCCGACGCCGAGGGCTATGAGGAGTTCGTGGTGCCCGACAACGTGGGCGGCCGTTACAGCGTTCTCACCGCCGTGGGTCTGCTGCCCATCGCCGTGGCCGGCATCGACATCGACGAGCTGATGGCCGGCGCCGCCGAGGCCATGACCGCCTTCGCCGCCGACAAGAGCATGGAAAACCCGGTGTGGAAGTATGTGGCCGCCCGGAACTGCCTCTATGAGGGGGGCAAGAAGGTGGAGCTGCTGGCCTGCTTCGAGCCCGCCTTCCGGTTCATGAGCGAGTGGTGGAAGCAGCTCTACGGCGAGAGCGAGGGCAAGGACGGCAAGGGCCTGTTCCCCGCCAGCGTGGAGTTCACCGCCGATCTGCACTCCATGGGCCAGTATATCCAGGAGGGCGAGCGGCTCATGTTTGAGACTGTGGTCCGCTACGACAAGCCCCACGGCCAGGTGGTCATCGGGGAGGACGCCGACAATGTGGACGGCCTGAACTTCCTGGCGGGCAAGGATCTGCACTTCGTCTGCGAGCAGGCCATGCGGGGCACCCGGCTGGCCCATGTGGACGGCGGCGTGCCCAACATCCTCATCGAGGCCGACACCATCTCCGCCCGGTCCACCGGCGAGCTGATTTACTTCTTTGAACTGGCCTGCGGCATCTCCGGCTATGTGCTGGGGGTCAACCCCTTCAACCAGCCCGGCGTGGAGGCCTACAAGAAGAATATGTTTGCCCTGCTGGACAAGCCGGGTTACAGCGACCTGCGGGCCGACCTGCTGGCCAGACTGGGCTGAGGCAGCGGGGGTTTCTTCCAGGTACATCCAATGTGAAATTTTGATGAAAAGCGGTTGAAATGCAGCTTTTCATATGGTAACATAGCACTACAACCAATCTCTTCCGGGATTTTCCGGAGGAGCGAGAACAAGGAGTGACACACTATGGTTAGAGTCATCATGGGCAAGAAGGGTTCCGGCAAGACCAAGCAGATGATCGAGCTGATCAACGCTGCGGTGGGCACTGAGCACGGCAACGTGGTCTGCATTGAACGCAATCGCGCCCTCACTTATAACATTGACTACAATATCCGCCTGGTGGAAGCCAGCGACTTCGACGTGAAGAGCTTTGAGTTCCTGAAGGGCATGATTTCCGGTCTGTATGCCGGCAACTACGACATCACCCACATGTTCATCGACTCCCTGTGCCGGGTGGTCCCCTGCGACGGCGGCCCCGAGGTGGAGGAGTTCCTGGACTGGCTGGAGGCCTTCTCCGAGAAGAACAACATCAAGTTCACCGTCACCATTTCCGCCGACGCGGAGCTGGCCCACGAGGGTGTGCGCAAGTACTTCTAAGCCTAAGCATCCCAATACCATACAAGGACCGCGGTCATCTGACCGCGGTCCTTTTTTGTGGTCTTGTGCGGATAAGTCAAAAACCCCGGGCGCCGCAACTTGTGGCGCCCGGGGTTAAAGGGTTATTGGCTGTCCTCCGACGAGGACACAAAGAAGAACCCGTTCTCCTGGTCGTCCCCGAAAAGGTTGTAATATTGCAGATATTCGTACTGGTCCAGCAGGGCCTGCTCCTCTTCCCCCAAATCAGCCCGGTTTTCCACCATGGTGCCGTCGGAGAGAACATAGCCGTTGGGGGTGATGGCGGTAAAGGTCTCGCCCAGCATAGAGAGGAATTTCATGTAGCCGGTCTGGGGATAGCCCGCCATCTGGCTGGCCAGCACCCCCAGGAAGCTGGTGCCGATCTCCACACCTTCCGCCTCTTCAATGTCATAGTTGGCCCAGATAAAGAAGGGGGTGGTGTACTGCTCCATCAGCTCCTCAATGGTGCGGTCGTCCAGGTTCTTGCCGTAGATATCCTTGTAGAGGTTGTTGCTCAGGGGGGGCTGGTGGTCCCCGAAGAACAGGATCAGGGTGGGCTCCTCCACCTGGGAGTAGTGGTCGATGAGCTCCTTCAGGGCGTTGTCGGTCTCGGTGGCCAGGGCCAGATACTGGGCGGTGGAGCTGTCATAGCCGTTGCCCAGAAATTCCCCGTCCAGGGAGACGCTGCGGTACAAGTTGTTCCAGTCCTTGTCATAGCCCGAGTGGTTCTGCATGGTGACGTTGAACACAAAGCAGTCCTGGCCCGCCTCCTTGGCGGCGTCGGTGAGCTCATAGATCCGGGAGAAGTCGGCGCTGTCGGAGACGTATTCCCGGATGATCTCGTCGTCACTGTACTCGGTGGAGATGTCGTCCCCGTCCACCGTGATGTCCCAGTAGTACTGGCTGTCAAAGCCCAGTCGCTTGTAGGCGGTGGTCCGGTTCCAGCCCGAGGACTCGTAGGGGTGATAGGCGGAGGAGCAGATGTCCAGGGCCCCGGCCAGCTGGGCCAGGGAGGGGGTTTTCTCCGTCAGGAAGAGCTGGTAGGCCACGGTGCCCGAGGGCAGGAAGGCCATGGTGTTGCCGGTGAGCACCTCGAACTCCACGGCGGCGGTGCCGCCGCCGGTGACGGGGGAGTACATGGTGCCCTTGATGGTGTTCTCCGTCAGGGAGTGGTAGAAGGGGGTGGGATCTCCGGTGAGGGTCAGATTCTCAAACTGGGTGAGATCCGCAAAGGACTCGTCCATGATGATGATGAAGTTGGTGACGGGGTCCGCGTCCTCTGTGCTGTCGCTGGTCATTCCCTGAGACTCCAGCTCCCCAATCAGTTCTTGGGCCCCCTCCTCGGAGTAGCCCTCGGGTTTCTCCACCCGCATATACCGGGCGGATACAGTGAAGTTCAGCAGAAAGCCGTTGCCCTGGGTCTTCCACTGCTGGGCGTACACCCCCAGCGAGGGCAGCATATCCGTGAAGAAAAACAGGAAGATGTACACGCACCAGCCGGCGCTGAGGCCCAGATTCAGCCACTTGGCCCAGGACAGCCCCCCGTAGCGGGCCTTTTCCTTGGGCAGCAGCAGGGTGAACAGCACCATGAGCCCCAGCAGCACCACCGCCTCCCAGACGTTTTTGTCTGGGGTGTAGTCGTAGCCTCCGGCCACGTTGGCGGCGGTGTTCAGGCTCAGCAGGTCGATGGGGAACAGGGCCCGGCCCCGGAACTGGAGCACATAGTGGTTGGCCAGCCCCATGAAGAAGGAGAGCCCCCCGTCAAAGAGGATGGCGCCCCGGCGGCCCCCGGTGATGAGCCAGCCGATGAAAAGCAGGCAGTAGTACCACACCAGATTCATCAGCCACTGCCAGGGGGCCAGAGAGGTGAGGCTGTTTTCACTGAGGATTTCCACCATCCAGAAGCAGAAGAAGGGGGTCAGGGCGAACAGCATCCAGAGGGCAAACTGCCTGGGGTGGTTTAAAATGACGTCCCGGAGCCAGCGAAAGGGGAAACAAATGGCGGATTTGACCCGGTCCAGGGCGGTTTTGACTTTGGTGAGCATGGGGCAAGACCTCGAATTCTACACAAGTAACACTAAACTACATCATAACACTTTTTTCCGGGGAAAGAAAAGAGAAAATCAAAACTTTGTAAAATTTGGGATATATTTGCCCGGTCAAAGCAGGCATCGGAAGGGTTTCACCAGCTGCCGCAGCAGACCATAGAGCAGTTTTTTGCCGCCGGTGAGCTGTTGGGGGGTGTACTGAGCCCCCAGCACCTCCCCCTCCAGGGACACCAGCCGGCACCGGTCCAGGGTGCCCTGGGCGGCCTGGCGGAGCTGGGCGTTCAGGTCCGGGGAGTCGATGACCAGCATCAGCTCCGTGTCCAGGTAGGCGCTGCGCATGTCAAAGTTAAAGGAGCCCACCAGACACAGCCGGTCGTCAATGAGCACATTTTTGGTGTGCAGGGACTGGTCCCCCAGATACTCCCCCACGGTGATGCCGGCGGACAGGATGTTGTCCTTCTGGTTCAGGTAGTCCACGCAGCCGAAGGGGTTGGCCCCGCTGGTCACGTCGTTGAGTACCAGGGTAAAGGAGCTGCTGTCCGCCGCCACCGCCGACAGATCCTCCATCATCTCATCGCTCAAAATTACATAGGGGGTGTAGACCAGAATGTCGTCCCCCTCCAGCATCAGCTCTGTCATAGAGGACCAGAGCTCCGGGGCCTTGTTCTCCGGCTCCACCGGATTGGACAGCAGGGTGATTTTCCCCGCCTCCAACAGCTCCAGGTTTTCCAGATAGCCCGGGGTATAGGCCTCCGGGAGCTGCCAGGGCAGACTGGCATAAATCTCCGCCAGCTCCGCCGCCTTCTGCTTCGCGGCGGCGGGGTCGGTACACACCACCGGTTTGCAGTCCTCAAGGGCCCAGACCTCGGCAAAATAGTCCAGCAGTTGCTCTGTGGAGTCGCCCTGCCGGGGCTCAGTGCGGCGGATGAAAACCTCGCTGTCGATATTCTGGCCGGGATAGCCGGTGCCCAGAAACAGGTCGGTGGAGTTGCGGCCCCCCAGCAGGTACATGGATTGGTCCACGATAAAATACTTGTCGTGGAGTCGGTACATGTCCTTCCAGGGGGTCAGGGTGGACACCGGGTTATAAATCTTGATCTCGGCGTTGGGGTGGGCCGCCAGGGCCTGGAACCAGGGGCTGGCCCACACGTCCAGCCAGCCGCTGACCCCGTCCACCAGCACTTTTACCGTCACCCCCCGGTCCGCCGCCGCCAGCAGGGCGGAGAGCAGCTGCCGCCCGGGCTCGTCGGCGTCAAAGTCAAAGGTGGACAGGATGATCTCTTCTTCCGCCGCCTCTGCCATGGCCAGCCGCAGCTCCAGGGCCTCCTGGTTGTCGGAGATGTAGCGCACCGCCTCGCCCCCGGGGGTGTCGGAGGTGTAGACGGCCTGGGCGGCCTGGTCCACAAAGGATTGGGAGACAGTTGGGTGCTTCAGATTGGGCAGCAGGGCCCCCAGCAGGAAATAGAGCAGAAAGCACAGCAGCAGCAACAGGGGAACTCCCCAGCTGAGCCAGCGGCGTTTTGGGGTGTGGCGCTCCATGAAAACGGCCTCCTTGCAGGATTTTGCAGATAAGAAGAGGATAGCCCCAATTTATGAACAGGCTGTGAAACCCTGCGAGATTTTATGGAGAAAGGGTGACATACAAAAACAATAGGGCCCATTGCGTGATGCAATGGACCCTATAAAATCTGTCAGGATTTGGCCGGGGTGAACACCGCCTCGAACTGCTGGGCGGACATGGTCTCATGCTCCAGCAGGAAGCGGGCCACCAGCTCCAGCTCGTGGCGGTGGAGCTCCAGCCGGCGGGTGCAGTCCGCCATGGCTTTGTCCAGGATGGAGCGGATCTCCTGATCCACCCCGGAGGCCACCGACTCGGAGTAGGTGTGGGTGTGGCCCATGCTGCGGCCGATGAACACCTCGTCGTTGCCGGTGTCCAGCACCACCGGGCCCAGCTTGTCGCTCATGCCGTACTTGGTGACCATGTTCCGGGCGATGGCGGTGGCCCGCTGCAGGTCGTTGGAGGCGCCGGTGGAGATGTCCCCCAGCACCAGGGCCTCGGCGGCCCGGCCACCCAGCAGGGCCACGATGTCCTCAAAGAGCTCGGTGCGGGACCGGAAGGGCTTATCCTCCTCCGGCAGGCTGATGGTCATGCCGCCGGCCTGGCCCCGGGGGACGATGGTGATCTGGTGCACCGGGTCATGGGTGGGCAGGGTGTGCATCACCACCGCGTGGCCCGCCTCGTGCCAGGCGGTGAGCTTCCGGGCGGACTCGGTGACCACATGGCTCTTCTTGGCGGGGCCGGCGATGACTTTGATGATGGACTCCTGCAAATCCTCCATGGTGATGCAGGGCCGGTTGTCCCGGGCGGCCCGGAGGGCGCCCTCGTTCATCAGGTTTTCCAGGTCGGCGCCGGTAAAGCCGCCGGTGGCCTTGGCCAGGGTGCGCAGCTCCACGTCCTCCGCCAGGGGCTTGCGGCGGGAGTGGACCTTCAGGATCTCCTCCCGGCCCTTCACGTCGGGGTAGCCCACATAGATCTGCCGGTCAAAGCGGCCCGGCCGCATCAGGGCGGGGTCCAGAATGTCCTGGCGGTTGGTGGCCGCCATGACGATAACCCCGGAGTTGCCGGCAAAGCCGTCCATCTCCACCAGCAGCTGGTTCAGGGTCTGCTCCCGCTCGTCGTGGCCGCCGCCCAGGCCGGTGCCACGCTGACGGCCCACGGCGTCGATCTCGTCGATAAAGACGATGGAGGGGGCGGTCTTTTTGGCCTGGTCAAAGAGGTCCCGGACCCGGCTGGCGCCCACGCCCACATACATCTCCACAAAGTCAGAGCCGGAGATGGACAGGAACTCCACCCCGGCCTCCCCGGCCACCGCCTTGGCCAGCAGGGTTTTGCCGGTGCCCGGAGGGCCCACCAGCAGCACACCCTTGGGGATCCGGGCCCCCAGGTCGTTGTATTTCCGGGGATCCCTCAGGAAGTCCACGATCTCCCGCAGCTCCTCCTTCTCCTCCTCGGCCCCGGCCACGTCGGCAAAGGTCACCGGGTGTTCCTTGTCATAGGGGGTGGAGGTCCGGGCTTTGCCGAAGTTGGCCATGCTGTTCTTGCCTCCGCCGCTCTGGCGCAGGAAGACCATGTAGATCATCACCACCACCACCAGGCAGGTCAGCAGGCTGGGGCCCCAGACGGTGATCCAGCTGGGGGGAGAGTCGGGCTCATAGCTGTAGCTAGTGATGATGCCGTCGCTCCACTGCTGCTGGACCAGATCCCCCAGATCCTCCCGGAACAGGGCTACGTCGGTGATCTGGCAGCGGTCGGTGGAGCCGTCGGTGAGTTTCAGGGTGACCAGGTCGTCCTTGACGGTGAAGGACTCCACCTGTTCCTGCTCAAAGAGCTGGACCATCTGGCTGTAAGTCAGCATGGACTGGCTGTTGGAGTGGGCGATGTACTGCATGGCGAAGAAGAACACCAGGATCAGCGCCCCGTAGAAGAGCATGGTTCGTAACGCACTTTTGTTCATTGGACAGGTTACCTCATCTGATTTCAGATTGCCGCCGCCCCCTCAGCGGGGCCGGGGCGTGAACATCGGGCGTCCCCGCCGGAGAAGCGGCGGGAAAGCCCGGAGTTTCCAATGGGTTTCGGCCGGATCAGTTGGAATAGATCTCCGGCTTCAGCACCCCGATGTAGGGTAGGTTGCGGTATTTTTCCGCGTAGTCCAGGCCGTAGCCCACGATAAAGGCGTTGGGGACGGTGAAGCCCACATAGTCGGCCTGGATGGGCTTTTCCCGGCGCTCCGGCTTATCCAGCAGGGTGCACAGGGAGATGGAGGCGGGATGCCGGGCCGAGAGCACATGCAGCAGATAGCTCAGGGTGTTGCCGGAGTCCAGGATGTCCTCCACCACGATGACGTGGACGCCCTCGATGGAGTCGGACAGGTCCTTCTTGATCTCCACCTGGCCGGAGGTGCTGGTGCCCTTGCCGTAGGAGGAGACGCTCATGAAGTCGATCTGTACCGGGATATCCATGGCCCGGCTCAGATCCGCCATAAAGATGTAGGAGCCCCGGAGGACGCTGACCAGCAGCACCGGCTCCTTACCGGCGTAATCCCGGGAGATTTCTTTGCCCAGTTGGGCCACCCGGTCCTTCAGCTGCTGCTCGGTGAACAGGATCTCCTGGACGTCGTCGTGCATACTCATGTGGAAAACTTCCTCTCTTTCTCACAGATCATAATATGAAGGCAGTCCGCGCCCCATGCGGGCAGGGCCTGCTGGTCTATGCCAAGACCGTACACCCCGGCGCAGCGGCCCTGCTGCTCCAGCACCGGCACCAGATCCCGCCGGGCCTCGGGGATGCGCAGTTCGATGAACCACTTTTTCAGGGTTTTGGTGCCCTCCCGGTGGGGCAGCTTCAGGGTGTCGCCGCTCTTCCGGGGCCGCAGCAGCACCGGCGCTCCGGCGGGCAGATAGAATTCCCGGCCGTCGCACCGCCAGTTTTCCGGGCAGGGCTTCCGGTCCAGGGTGACCAGCCAGGGGCCGATCTCCCTTGTGCCCTCAAAATCCAGGGGGGTGGGGGGCAGAATCTCCACCCGGCCCGGGAAGGAGAAGACCAATGTGTCGTAGACCCGCTGGGCGGAGATGCCCCGGGGCAGGTCGCAGTGGCCGCCGGGGTCATCGCTCCGGCACAGCTCCAGCACCGCGCGGCGCTGCTGGGCCGAGAGCACCAGCTCCGGGTCCAGCTTTTCCACCGCATGCTGGATCACTCGGGCCCCGATGGCGGCCCCCTGGCTGTTGATGGTGTCCAGGGAGAGCACCACGCTGCCGGCGGCGGTTTTTATGTCCTGGGCCAGATAGGCGGCCCGGGCGCTGAGAAATTCTCCGTCCTGCCGCAGGGAGGCGGCGGTGGCGGAGAGGGTGTCCGTCAGGTTGGGGTTCAGCTGCCGCAGCAGGGGAATCACCCGGTTGCGCAGCAGGTTCCGGGGGGTGTAGTCCGGGTCGGCGTTGGTCTCGTCCTCCACAAAGGGGATGTGCTGTTCCGCGGCATAGTCCAGAATCAGCTGCCGGGGCACCGGCAGAAAGGGCCGCACCAGCCGCCCCCGCCGGGGCGGGATGCCCCCCAGTCCTCCCAGTCCGGTTCCCCGGACCAGATGGAGCAGCAGGGTTTCCGCGTTGTCATCGGCCTGGTGGGCGGTGGCGATGACGCAGGGGTCATACCGGTCCGCCAGGGCTTCAAACCACTGGTACCGCAGCACCCTGCCCGCCTCCTCCTGGCCCATATGGTGTTCCTGGGCCCAGCCCGGCACGTCCACCCGCTCCAGATCCAGGGGGATGCCCCAGCAGCGGCACTGGTCGGACACAAAGGTGGCGTCGGAGCCGGAGCGGGGCCGGGTCATGTGGTCCATATGGCAGGCCCGGAGGGTGAAGCCCAGCCGGGGGGCCTGTCGGCGCAGAAACCAGAGCAGGCACATGGAGTCCACCCCGCCGCTGACGCAGCAGAGCACCGTTCCTCCGGCGGGGAACATGGCGTATTCCTCGGCCAGGGGTTTCACCCGGGAAAGCAATTTTGTCTCGATACTCATGGCTCTTGATGTTTCCAGTCCACGCTGGAGAAGGTGGTGAACTCGGGCAGCCACTGCAGGGGCACCGTGGCCAGCTCGCCGTGGCGGTTCTTGGCCACAATGCACTCGGCCTGGTTGTGGTTCTCCGAGTCCTGGTTATAGTAGTCGTCCCGGTAGATGAACATGACGATGTCCGCGTCCTGCTCGATGGCGCCGGATTCCCGCAGGTCACTGAGTCGGGGGCGTTTGTTTTCCCGGTTCTCGTTGGCACGGGACAGCTGGCTCAGGCAGATCACCGGCACGTTGAGCTCCTTGGCCATGATTTTCAGGGCCCGGGAGATGTCGCTGACCACCTGCTGGCGGCTTTCGCCGGCGTACTGGTTCTTACCTCCGGCGGAGGTCATCAGCTGCAGGTAGTCGATGACTACCAGCCCCAGGTTCTCCACCCGGCGGCATTTGGCGTTCATGTCCGCCACCGACAGGGAGGGGTTGTCGTCGATCAGGATGTTGGAGTGGTTCAGAGCGGAGGTGGCCAGGGCCACCTTCTCCCAGTCCTCATCGGTGAGCCGGCCGGTGGTGAGCTTTTTGTTGTCCACGAAGGACTCATTGCTCAGAAGCCGCATGGCCAGCTGCTCCCGGCTCATCTCCAGGGAGAAGAACACGCAGGCCTTGCCGGAGTGCTTGCCGGCGTAGAGCAGGATGTTCAGGGCCAGGGAGGTCTTGCCCATGCCGGGCCGGGCCGCCAGCAGAATGAGGTCGCTCTTGTTGAGGCCGGAGATGACGGTGTCCACGTCGGGCAGGCCGGTGGACAGGCCGGGCACGGCGCTGTCGCTGGCGGCCAGCTCCGCCAGCCGCTCGTAGACCTCGTGCATGACGGAGGTGATATGGTGCAGTCCCTGGGCGGACTTGCCCTGGCGGATGGCGTAGATCCGCTGCTCTGCCGCCTCCAGCACCTCGGAGGAGGTGCCCTGGCCCCCCATGACCATGTCGGTCATGGCGGCGGCGGCGTCCCCGATCTGCCGCAGGATGGAGCAGTCCTTGACCATGTCGGCGTATTCCGAAACATTCTCGGTGGTGGGGGTGAACTGCATCAGCTGGAAGAAGTACTCCCGGGTGGTCCCCTCCTGATAGGTGCCGTCCTGGCGCATCTGGTTCAGGACGGTGACCGGGTCAATGGTCTGGGACAGGGAGAACATCCGGTAGATGGTCTGGAAAATCACCTGGTTCTGGGGCAGATAGAAGTCCTCAGGCTTCAGCTTCTCCACCAGTGCCGGCAGACAGTTGCTGTTGATGAGAATGGAGCCCAGCACGGCGTACTCCGCCTCGGTGCTGTGGGGCATCTGTTTGGAGAGCAGCTCCTCTTCCGCGGGCATTTCAGTCACCACCTCATTGGTCGAAAATCAGAGAAAAAACGGGAAAACCGGGGCGGACCGCCGCCGCCCCGGCGGG
>CABRZO010000059.1 GCA_902475455.1 uncultured Eubacteriales bacterium | reverse complement strand
AGGGACTCTATCAGAATTGCTCCTACTTTGACACCAAGCTGATCCTGCGATATCACAGCCAAGCCATTCTGGGGCTGTTGCGGAACTGGACCGAGGCGGATACCAAGCATCTGGATCAGATCGTCCACACTGTATTCCGCCTGATGACGGAGGGGATTTCTCCTCTGGAACCAAATGAAACCGAATGAGATTGACAATAATGCCGGAGTGTAAAATCTTTTTACACTCCGGCGTTTTTGTCTAGACAGAGCCGGCCTTGTGCTAATTGAGGGGAGTAGAAAGGCGGTTTACAATGGAAGCCAAGAAGGAGGTGGGAATATGTCCCACGAAATTCTATCCATCAAGCTGTGTCAGCTGGAAGAACGGATGGACCGGCTCCACAGCCGCATTCACTGGAGTGAGGCAGCGGGGCATTCCAGGCTATCCCGGGAGATCGACCAGCTGCGGCGGGAGTGTGACGCGTCAGAGGAGGCACTACGGGACTGTCTGCAGCGCTCCCGGTCGGCGCTGGTGTCTGTGCTGGGTCAGAGCTACGGACAGATGGAACAGATCATCCGATCCTCAAAGGATCAACTGCAGACCATGGCCCAGGACAGTCCGGACCCGGAGACCGCGGTGGAGGAAAAGCTGCTGCTGGCGGAGTACGCCCTGGATTTTGCCCACCAGGCGGCAGACCGGGCTCTGCTGCTCTCCATGGAGGCCATTGACGCCCAGCTGCAGCAACAGGAGGGAAAATCACAATGAAGGAAGTCAAATCACCGAAAAAGCCATTGATCTATTATTACGGCATCGTATTGCTGATCATTTTGCTGTTTAATCTGCTGGTTACCCCGTTGCTTTCCCGGCAACAGGTGGTGGAGGTGGACTACGGCACCTTTATGGACATGATTGAGGAGAAGGATATCGACACGGTGCAGGTGGAAGATACCCAGATCCTGTTTACCGACAAAGATGGCGGAGAAGTTTATCAGACAACCCCCATGGAGGACCCCACCCTGACGGAGCGGCTCCATGAAGCCGGGGCCCAGTTTGACCGGGTGATGGAGGAGCCCATCTCACCGATCTGGAGCTTTCTGCTGAGCTTTGTGCTGCCCATTCTGATTTTCGTGGGCATTGGTCAGTATATGAGCAAGAAGCTCATGGAGCAGGCCGGGGGGAAGAACGCCATGTCCTTTGGGATGGGAAAGAGCAACGCCAAGGTCTATGTCCAGTCCACCAAGGGAATCCGGTTTTCCGACGTAGCCGGGGAAGATGAGGCCAAGGAGAGCTTGCAGGAAATTGTGGACTATCTCCACGATCCCACAAAATACACCCAGGCCGGCGCCTCCATGCCCAAGGGCATTTTGTTGGTTGGCCCTCCGGGCACCGGCAAGACCATGCTAGCCAAGGCGGTGGCGGGCGAGGCCAATGTGCCCTTTTTCTCCATCTCCGGCTCGGAATTTGTGGAGATGTTTGTGGGTATGGGCGCCTCCAAGGTCCGGGATCTGTTCCGCCAGGCCAAGGAGAAGGCTCCCTGCATTGTGTTCATTGATGAGATTGACGCCATTGGCCAGAAGCGAAATTCCGGCGGCTACGGCGGCAACGACGAGCGGGAGCAGACCCTGAACCAGCTGCTCACCGAGATGGATGGTTTTGAGGAGAACACCGGAGTCATCATTCTGGCGGCCACCAACCGGCCTGAGTCTCTGGATCCGGCCCTGACCCGGCCCGGGCGCTTTGACCGGCGGGTGCCGGTGGAGCTGCCGGACCTGGCGGGCCGGGAGGCCATTCTGAAGGTCCACGCCAAGAAAATCAAGACGGCGGAGGATGTAGATTTCCACACCATCGCCCGGATGGCCGCCGGGGCCAGCGGTGCGGAGCTGGCCAATATCATCAACGAGGCCGCCCTGCGGGCAGTGCGCAGCGGGCGGATCATCGTTAATCAGTCCGACCTGGAGGAGAGCATCGAGGTGGTCATCGCCGGCTATCAGAAGAAGAACGCGGTCCTCTCCGACCAGGAGAAACGGGTGGTGGCCTATCATGAGATCGGCCACGCCCTGGTGGCTGCTCTGCAGAGCCATTCTGCCCCAGTGCAGAAGATTACCATTATTCCCCGGACCTCCGGCGCCCTGGGTTACACCATGCAGGTGGACACCGGGGACAAGTATCTGATGACCCGGGAGGAGATTGAGGACAAAATAGCCACCTTTACCGGGGGCCGGGCGGCGGAAGAAGTGGTCTTTGGCTCCGTTACCACCGGGGCTTCCAACGACATTGAGCAGGCCACCAAGCTGGCCCGGGCCATGATCAGCCGGTACGGCATGAGCGATGAGTTTGATATGGTGGCGCTGGAGACGGTGAGCAACCAGTATCTGGGCGGAGACACTTCTCTGGCCTGCGCCCCGGAGACCCAGCGGGAAATTGACCGCAAAGTGGTGGAGCTGGTCAAGCGCCAGCATGAAAAAGCCAGAAAAATTTTGAAGGACAACCGGGCCAAACTGGATGAGCTGGCCACCTTCCTCTATGAGAAGGAGACCATCACCGGGGAGAAGTTCATGGAAATTCTGACGGGAGGGGAGACGCAATGAGAAGACGTTCCGGCTTTGGCTGGTTGGAGCTGATCACCGGCATTGTGCTGATCCTGCTGGGGATCTGGGCATTGGTGAATCCGGTGGTGGCTTTGAAGGGCATGGCCTTTGTCTATGGGGTTGTGGCGGTTGTTATGGGGATCGCGGACATCCTTCTGTATATTCAGGTGGAGCGTTACACCGGGTTGGGGCCCATCCTGGCTCTGATCACCGGTATTCTGAGCGTCATGTCCGGTGTCATGCTGCTGGTTTACCCCAGAACCGGGGCCGTGGCATTGGCTCTGCTGTTTCCCATCTGGTTTGTAGCCCACTGTATTTCCCGGCTGGCCCATGCCAATCATATTCGACTGGTTTCTGGCGATGGGATGTACTATTTCACCCTGATTGTCAATATCATCGGGTTAATTCTGGGCTGCATGATGTTCTTGAGCCCCATGTTCACCCTCACTTATGTCCGTCTGCTGGCCAGTGCCTATCTGATCCTGCTGGGAGTTGACAGCATATTGACGGCGATTGGGCCCTTGGGTATGCGGCATTAAAGGGGGAGATGCAAACCGTGGATTTCATTTCAATCCTCTCTACCCTGGATCAAAACTATCTGCCCCAGCTCCAGGTCCTGCTCACCTCTCTCCGGATCAACAATCCGTCAGAAAAGATTGTCCTCTATCTGCTTCACAGCGGGATTCCAGAGAGCGCCCTGGCGGAGGTGAAGCTCCAGTGTTCGGCCTATGGGTATTCTTTTGTCCCCATCCGGGTGGAGAATACCCTGTTTCAAGATGCCCCGGTGACCCGGCAATATCCCAAAGAGATGTATTACCGGCTCCTGGCTCCCCAGTTGTTGCCGCCGGATGTGGAGCGGGTGCTCTATTTGGATCCGGATATTCTAATTATCAATCCCATCCGCCCCCTCTGGGAGACGGATTTAAAAGGAAATCTCTTTGGTGCCGCCGCCCACACCGGCAAGACCGAGTTGGCCAACAGCGTCAATCAGCTGCGGTTGGGGACTCAGAGGGATTACTATAACTCCGGAGTATTGCTGATGGATCTGGCCGCAGGCCGGAGGGAGATTCGGTCCGATGCGCTGTTTGCCTATGTGGAGAAGCATCGGAAAGAGCTGGTTTTGCCGGACCAGGATCTGCTCAATGGGTTATATAGTCAGCGGATTTTGGATCTGGAAGATGCAATTTGGAACTATGACGCCCGGAATTACAGCAACTATTTGCTGCGCAGCGGCGGTGTCTGTGATCTGCGTTGGGTGATGGAGCACACTTCCATCTTACATTTCTGCGGAAAGGAAAAGCCGTGGAAACCAAAATACTTCCATCGCTTTGGCATCCTGTATCAGCACTATGTCCAGCTGACCCGGCGGGACTGGAGTATCCAGCTGTGACCATATTGCCATTTTACAATTACATCACATAAACAAAGGGCGACAGCAAACAAGCTGTCGCCCTTTGGTGTGTGGCAGTCATTCCGGACCAAACAAAATCGTCCTACTTTTATATATTTGAAACTATTTGCTGAATTTAATTGTCGCCACCCGGTGAAAAAGCATCGCGAATACCAGCCCAAATGTCACCCCCAAAAGGGTATCTGCAATACGCAGAAGCACCGCCCCTTGGAGTCCATAGATTCCTGCCCCCAGCATGAGGGCGCCGAAGCAGTTCATTGCCGTTTTGTAGCGGTAATCGGTGCAAAAGCCCAGGCACAGTCCGCCCAAAGGCCCCATCAGGGAATGAAACGCTTGGGGTGTCAGCAGATAGAGAAGGAAAAACGCGCCGGAACCTGCTAGGGTCCCCACAATTCGCTGCCAAAAGCGGGTGGTTGTATTGCCGGAATATGGATACTCTGACAGCAGCGATGCACAGGCAAAGCCCATCCACATAAACCGCTGTACACCAAATACTTGACCAGCAGTCATTACCAGACTTACGCCAAGCGCCATGCGCAACTGCCATAAATGAACTGGCGAGGATAGATTGAATTTTTGTATTACCTGGTGAAAACGAATGGTTTTGTGTTGCTCCCGGTGCTTGGCAAACAGGATTGCACCGCAGATGAGATAGCCGACCAATGCCAGAAGCCCCCGGCGAATCAGAGCCTCCCCAACCACCGGATTGCCGGTCAGGTAGATGTAGGCAAAACTGTATATGCCCCCGTTGCCCATTTCGGGCCGCTGCGTGGTCATATAGAGAAGGGCGAAAAAGGCAATGAAATGCAGTGGAATCAAAAGAATTGACGGCAGCACGGCTGCCCCACAAGGAGCCAATACCAAAATGGCCAGCACTGCGGCCAAGGTAATGAGTGAATCGCCGATACAGTATTCAAAGTTGACAAAGCGGATCCCCAGCATCATGCAGAACAATGCTACGGCCAGAGGGGTATTGTCGGAGCCAAACACGCTGGACAGCAGACTGATGAACACGATGGCAAAGGCTACGATCAGTACAGAGCGCAGGGCCATGGCGACCCAATAATATGCTTTTTCCTGCCTTGAGTCACAGGCGGCAATGTTCCGCTTCAGTATTGAGGGATCCAGTTGTAATGCGTTATAAAATTTCATGGGCACGGGTATGTTTCGATCCTTTCTCCATGTGAGCGGCGAGTTTATCTGCGTAATACATAAATGACTCGAAATCTTCCTTGGAACTGCGCCACAAATCGTAGAAGGGCTGTAAAATGCTCTCATATCCCTTTCTTAACTCGGCAAGACCAGTTTCCGTAATAAACAATTGATAGCTTCGTTCATCCGTCGTCTGGCGCTGTTTACGTATGCAGTTTCTCTCATAGAGTGTTTTCAGACAGCGGCTTACCGCTTCTTTTTTCATCCCGCTGCCTTGACTGAGTAAAATAGGCGTGTTCTGCTCTGGGTGCAGATATAGCCGGGACAAAAGCTCAAATTCACTGGCAGTCAGTGTAGATTTGTGTACCGGCAACAGGGAACGCATAATCTTTTGGATTTGCTGTTGATAATGCATCATATCTGTCCATTCCATATGTAGCGCCTACCTTTTGGTGTATAGTTAACATCGTTAATCATACGTCGAAAATCTATTGTTGTCAAGGGGCTGCGTGTTTGAAATGTGGAGAGCTCAAAGGGAGCCTGGGGGGAGCAGTCTCCAGGAACCATTGCTTGCTCTGGCTGGATCATAATCGAGTAACTGTATCCCGTTTGAGATCCTACGTGTGAACGACGGCTTAATAAGGCACAATGACGGGTAAAGATTTGGGGCTGTTGCAAGCTACTGCAACAGCCCCTCTGTTTGTCATCCTGAGCGTCAGCAAAGGATCTTTTCCTCACATTTGTCATCGTAGGAAAGATTCTTTGGCCCCTAGGGACTTAGAATGACAGAAAATTTCTATTTTGCACCAGTCCCACTTTTATAGGTTAAGTCCTGCCTGGCGCATATCTGGTGATGCTGTTTTGGCTGTGGTGGTGGCAAGGCAACTCGTTGCTGAGGCTTGTGTGAACAATGCTAAATATCCATTGCGGCATGGTAACCTTCGTAGACGGCCTTGGTGATGTTGGCCGGTCGGATGCAGTCTCCTACTTCCCGCACAAAGGGGGCGGAGAGGCGCAATGCCTCCACATCGACCCGATTGGCCCGCTGACCCACAGCGCAAATAACAGTGTCGCAGGAAATGGTTTGCTCAGTTCCATCAGCGTGCTTGACCACCAGTCCCTGAGGGGTGACAGCCTGTCCAGCGGTGTTTAGGTGTACCTGTACGCCCTTCTCAATCTGCTGCATCAGGATTGGCCGATGGCGGATGTTGCAGTCCGGAGCCAGAGTGTCCCGCATTTCCACCAGGTGAACCGTTTTACCCTCCTGCAGTAAATGAACGGCGCACTCGCAGCCGGCCAGACCTCCGCCCAGAACAACCACAGTCTGGCCTACCTTATCCCGGTTCAGATAATAGTCGTTGACTACTAGGGCCTGCTCAATACCGGGCAGCGGCGGGACAATGGGACTGGAGCCTACAGCCAGAATCAAGGCGTCAGGTTGTAGGGACTTCACATACTCCGGGGTGACGGCGGTATTGAGCCGGACCTCCACGCCCTCCATCTGGGCCTGGCGGGCCAAGGTCAGCCCCAATTCATACATTTCCCGCTTAAAGGGGATCGCCTGCTCCGATTTGAGAATGCCGCCCAATGCATCGGACTTCTCGCACAGGATGACTTGGTGTCCCCGCTGGGCGGCGGTGATGGCGGCTTTTAGGCCTGCCACGCCGCCACCTGCAATGAGAACTTTTTTCTTTTTCGCAGCGGGCAGAACTTCCATGCCCTCGATCTCCCGGCCGATCAACGGATTGACTGCGCAGCGCCGGGTCTGGGTAGTGGGCCGCTCCGCCATGCAGGTAAAGCATCGGAGGCATTTAACAATCTGATCTTCCTGTCCTGCCACTACTTTGTTGGGCAAAAATGGGTCGGCCAGCAGCTCCCGTGCCATGTAGATGACGTCGGCCTTGCCACTCTCCAGAATTTCCTCCATCATGGCCGGATCATTGATGGCGCCAATGGTAGCCACCGGCTTGGAGACATGTTTTTTGATTTCCGCAGCCAGATAAACGTTGGCCCCGTGGGCGGCAAACATAGGCAGGTGGGTGTTGAAAAAACCAAATTGATAGGAACCGGCGGAGACGTGAATCAGATCCACAAGATCTTCCACGGCCTGGGCAATACGGCAGCCCTCTGCCAAGTCATAGCCTCCCTCGAAAAGTTCGCTGCCGCTCATGCGGAACTCGATGGGGAAACCTGGCCCAACGGCGGCGCGGACGGCGGAAAGAATTTCCCGGGCGAAGCGGACACGGTTTTCCAGGCTGCCGCCGTACTCATCTTGCCGATGATTGAACCCGGGGGAGAGGAACTGGTTGATGAGCCAGCCATGGCCACCGTGTACCATAATCATTTCATAACCTGCCCGTTTGGCCAGCTTGGCCGCCTCACCATAGGCGGTGACAATATCTGAGATCTGCTCCCTGGTGAGCCCTTTCACCGGAAGCCCATCGGGCCGGACGCCATCGCTGGGACCATATTGACATAGGTGCTGTTTCTTATCCTTATCCGCCATATAGGTACCGGCATACTGGCCCGAGTGGGAAAACTCAATGGAAGGGAGGGCCCCATGGCGCCGGATAGCATCAGCCACAAAAGTGTGGGCGGCCAGACATCCCACGGTTTGGAGATTTAGATGGAGCATATGGCTGCCATCGGTCTCCGGGTGGACCACAAGTTCGCTGACCGTGACCGCAGCGGCCCCGCCTTTGGCCCGCAGCTCATAGAAGCCCACTGTGCGGGGGCCGGGGCAGCAATCGGCGGTAATGTCAGTGGCCCCCATGGGCGCGGAGAACATCCGATGCCGGAAAACCACGTTGCCCAGCTTGATTGGACTGGTCAAAAGGGGAAAATTGGATGCCATAAAAACCTCCTTGCGGTGTGTAAATAAAAGGGGAAAGCGCTAGCGTCTAAATTTTGATATCTATAACCTAATCCCAACGGAGGTATTTGTCTAATATAGAAAAGAGGATAACGCCATAGTTATAAACTATTTTGGATATCTGCACCTGGATTTTGCAGATAGAGCTTGGTAAACTGGAACAGCGCATCCACAGCCTTGGTGAAATAGTGCCCCTTGAGCCTGGCCACCCCAACGGTGCGGCCAGGATATGAGGTGTCCACTGGGACAGCGGCCAGCCGGCGTTTGGTGTTGGCGATCAGCTTGTTGGCGGTCTGCTCCGATGTGATGGCGACGCCGATATCCAGCTCCACCATGGCCACCATAGGCTCAAATTCGTTTGTGACAAAGGAAATATTGGGGGAAAAGTCAACGCCCTCGAAAAAACTTGCAAATTCGCCAGCGGGATGGAAGGCGGAGCGCATAACCACAAAGCTGCATTGCCGCAACTGGTCCAGCCCGATCAGCGACTCCATCGCCAGAGGGTTTTTATCGCTGACCAGTAGCATCAGCCGTTCCTCCATCAAGGTGGTCCATTCGATCAGGGAGGAGCGCATGGGGCTGGTGGCGATTACAAAATCCACTTCTCCTTGCTCCAGCAAGGAGAGCGCGTTGGTGTGAGTGTGCAAAAACTGCTGGATCCGATAGTCTTTGTGGTCTGCCATGAAAGAGGTCAGCAATCCTGTGCACAGGTTGCTGGCGGTGACCGCGAAGTTGACCTCCTTGGAAGCCTGATCGGAGTAATCGGCGACCTCCTGCTGGGCATCCTGGACGGCCAGAAAGATTCGGGCGGTCTGCCGATAAAACCGCTGCCCGATCTGATTGAGCCGGATTCTTCCGGAGACCCGGTCAAATAGCTTTGCCCCGAGCTCCTCCTCCAGCTTGGCGATGGAAATGCTCAGAGAGGGCTGAGCAATGTGCAGTTCAGCAGCGGCTTTAGTCATGTTTCCCAGTCTGGCCACAGTGCGGAAGTATTCCAATTGTTGTAGATCCATAAGGATGACCTCTTTTAAATAGTTTAAAACTATTGAGATATTGTTATTTATATATTGGACATTATATGAAAATGTAGGTACAATGTCAATGCAATCTGAGACCCGGAAAAATACAGGGGTAATCCTGCATGAAAGAACAGAGAAAACGTGTTTAGTACACCAAAATTAGGAGGTTAACGTCATGCCTACTCTGCCTAAGTTGGATCAGAAGAAGTGGCGCGGGTTCAGTCTGCGTGTTATGATTGTCGCGTTTTTGATTTACTTCATGAATGCCGCTTTTGCGGGAATGCTATAGTAATCTAAATCACACATCGGCGGCATATACGACACCACCGGCAACAGGGGTTCTTCCTCTATGTACCCGGCTGCGCCGAGTACGTCGGAATAATCCTCCGTGGCGCAGCCTTTGATATACACCTGGCATTTCTGTTTGGTGCCATCAGTAGTAATATAAATTCGGTCAACAATCGAATGAACCAAAGTAAACAGAGCTTCAGGCTGTGCGTCCTTTGCAAACTCCTCAAAGGACAGCAGCCTTTTTTTCATGCCGTTCAGTTCATGGACGAGATACTGGTTTTCAGATTGAGTATCCTCCATTCGGCGCAGCGTAGCTTCGCGCTTTGCCAGCTCGTCCGTCAATTCCTTTATATCATCCTGGATGAAGCGTTTAAGGGCGTCATCTGCTTCGCGCAGATTTCGTACCTGTGCGGCAATATCTGCATTTAAGCGTTCAATCGCCTTCTTGGTTTCCTGGTACTCTTTTTCGCTTTGGTCGGTGCGAATCATGCCGGCAACCTTGTTCTCCAAAAGCTGCCGGTAATAGTCGGAATGTTCTTCTTGCAGGCTGGAGAGCGAGTGGATCACAAATTCATCCAGCGTTACACCCTCAACCCCTTTGAAGGTACACTCTTTTGCCCTCACCCCAGGGCAGGCATACTTGAAGCGGGGCTTGCCATTCGTCCAGCGGTTAGATTCCGGCAGTACACGCAGCCGTTTTCCGCAAATAGGACAATACATCAAGCCGGACAGCAGAGCATTGGTTTTTCTATGAGGCCGGTTATACTTTTCGGCAATCTCATCCAGCATATTTTGTGTTTCCACCCATTTTCGTGAGCTGATAAATCCCTCATGGCGGCCCACGGAAACAATCCATTCACTAATGGGTTTCCTGGTGAGAAGCTGTGAGAATTTGGGATTGAAAAAGGTGGAATCCTCATCCTCCACTTTCATCTGGTCGGTCTTGTTATAAGCAGTAAGCCCATGCTGACCATCAAAGTCGGACGGTTCTCCAAACAGGTTCCCGTCATGCTCCAGAAAGTAGTTGTAGGAATATTCATCTGCCACACAGTAGATCGGATTCCGCAGTATCAACCGGATGGTGGATGTGGTAAACTTCGCGCCATGCTTCGTTTCATATTTCTCACTGATGATGTTTGCCGTCTGCAAGAGAGAACGAGTTTCCCAGAAGGTGCCGTAGATTTCCAGCACAATCTCTTTTTCTTCCTGCACAGGGACGAGAAAGCTGATGGCACTCTTGTTTTTTCCACTTCCCGTTGTCACACGCTGGGAAGAAAAGCCGGTCGGTGTTTTGCCGCCCAGCCAGCGCCCATCCTTCGCCAGCTCCATCAAGTTATCCTGGATACGTTCCGTTAGAATATCGCGTTCAAATTCTGCGATAATGGCCAGCACCTGGATGATGATTTTGGATGTGCTGATCCGCGTATTGATGTTGTTGGAGCAGACCAAAAGCGTCACATCGTGACGTTCAAAGTATTCCAGAAGCCGCATGAGGTCGGAAGTTTTCCGGCTGATTCGGTCTAATTTGTAACAGGCCACAGCCTTGATTTTCCCCATCTCAATATCTCGAAGAAGTCTCTGAAAATCCGGGCGGTCGGAGTAGTAACCACTCAAGCCCTTGTCCTCATACCGGGCAAATTCGTAATCTTCCGGTAGGGAAAGCTGGTTGATCGCATAGTCAGCGCTTTGCTTGAACTGAACACCAATGCTATCACCTTTATTCGTAATGCGCGATTTTCGCGCATAAATAGCCACCAGCCTGTCATCAATTCCCGTCTGGATTCTTGCTTTTCGTTTCATGCTCAAATATCCTCCTTTCCAGGGCGGAGCGAAAGCCGCCCCATCTCCTTTATTATAGGAACATCCTCATTTCTGCTCAAAGGTGCGATTGTCGTTCTTCAATGTGGAAAGCAACGCCTTTAATTCCTCTGCGTTCATGTCCCGCAACTCGCGGGCGAGTAACTCGGCGCGTTTTTCAGCGAACTGGCGCAGGGATTGTTCACTGTCTTTCCCGGTATGAAATACGATTTCCATATGCTGTACCCCGGTCATTGATGGCGCTTGACAACCTCATAGTCAAAGCCGGGGCGCTGGCCGCAGTAGGTGCAAATGTCCTTTTCCACCCGTTCAGGGTGAACCCTGCGCAAATAATAAGAGCCTGTGCCGTAGAAGTTATTGGCACAGGCCGGGCAAAGGCACATGATTAAGTTTTCGGGAACTTCCTCGATCAACCCCACGCTGACCGCCAGCGCGTGGTTGATTCTTCGGATATGCTTTTCTTCCAGATGTCCGATGTATGCGCCCAGACGTTTCTTGTCAATGGTGCGGAGCTGTTCCAAAAGAACGAGAGAGGGCAGTTCCAGCCCGTTTTCCGCCTGGAGAAGATAGTGAGTGGGCAGCTTGGCCTTGGCGTCCACTTTGCTGGATATGGCCGCCACAATGACGGTGGGGCTGTATTTGTTCCCCGTGTTGTTCTGAAGAATAAGGACGGGGCGATAGCCTTCCTGCTCGGAGCCGATTCCCCGGCCCAGATCGGCATAGTACATATCGCCGCGCAGATATGTCCTGTTCATGTCTTATGACCTCCCTTTGAAAAATTAGGCGGCATGGGCCGCCTATGTAAAGGCCGCACAGCAGAACAGAATGAAGGTCGGGGAGAGATAAAACCATTCTCCTGTTTTCATTGGCCCGTCCTGCTGCACGGCCCGTATTTCAAAGGTGCTCCTATTTGTCCTCGACGCCCCGAAGCACCGGGTGGGAAGTCATCAAACGGCTGGCGGCTTGCCAGCTCCACGGGGAATCTCACCCCTCGCGTGGTTCTCACGCGACCGCCCCCATTGCCTGCGACGGATCACGGCGGCGGGCCGCTTCAACGCTCGGACGTTAGGCTGGACGGGAGTATCATTGTCCCCGCTGCTGGTCATGGCCGTACCGGGAGCCATCCGGTACTGGCAGCCTGCTGTTTCTCGCTCCTTGCCAGGAAGAACAAACCAAAGACCTGCATTTTCTTTTTTCGGTGGTGTCTCGTTGTTTTCTTCCGGCAGATCGCCGCGCAGCAGCCGCCTGGGCTTTGGCTTTCGCCAAAGCAGCGGGAATGTGCCTGATGAATGGGTATGCAGTT
>CABRZO010000058.1 GCA_902475455.1 uncultured Eubacteriales bacterium | reverse complement strand
CTTGTCGGTGTCCCAAACCTCCGCCAGCTTGTCCAGCCGCTGGTCCGGCACCGCTACGATGCCGCTGTTGGGCTCGATGGTGCAGAAGGGGTAGTTGGCGGCCTGGGCGTTCTTGGTGGAGGTGATGGCGTTGAAGAGGGTGCTCTTGCCCACGTTGGGCAGACCCACGATACCTAATTTCATCTTTTTCTATACCTGTTCGGAAACCCTTGGGGGCCAAGGGTCTCTGCCTTTCCTTATTTTTTGCTGCGCCGGTTTTACGCCCTTTTTACGCCGGGGCCGAGCAGCAGATTCAGCCCAACTATTATATCGGATTGCGCCGGAAAATACAAGCGTTGCCGGCCTGATTCCCGGGAGAGGGGGCGTTTTCCCGGAGCCGGGGGAGCAAAGGAAAAAATCCTTCACTGCCGCTCAGGATGACAGGAGAAAAGGGCCCGGGATCACAAAAGGGGCGCCCCGCCGAAGCGGGGCGCCCCTCAGAGCTTGTTGGAAAAGGCCTTGGGCTGTTATCCGGTCAACAGACTCTGATAGACCGTTCCGGCGGCCTGGGCGAAGTACCGGGCGCCCCGAATCGCCTCCTGGAGGGTGTTGCCGCTGGTGCCCACCTCCACCAGCAGGGAGCAGGGGGTCAGATGCTGGTTGAAGCGCTGGGACCGGAGGTTGATGGGCCGGGCCAGGGTGGGTTCGATGGAGGTCATCCCCAGTTGGATGTGGGCCGCCAGATTCAGATTGTCCTGCCAGCCCGGGTGGGTGAGGCCGCCGTCGTTGGTGCCCACCACCAGCATCACCTGGGCCACATCCTCTCCGTTCACCTGGGTCACCGCCTTGTAAACGGTGCCGTCGGAGGCGATCAGCGCGTCCCGGTGGACGTCCAGCACCACGGAAATGCTGGGGTACTGTTCCAGCATACTCTGGATGCCCGCCAGACTCCGGGTGTAGGAGCCGGTGTAGTTGGGGTAGTCGTAGAGGGTGGTGTCGTGGATGACGGAGAAGCCCATGCTCTCAAAGACCGCCTTCATCTCCTCTCCCACCCGGATCATGTTGTAGTTGGGGTCGTCGGTGCGGGAGGTGTCGGTTTCCACATAGACATCGTCTCCCACCATGGTGTAGGCCTCGCTGCCGTGGGTGTGCATGATGAGAATTTGCGGACCTTCCGAGGCCGGGGCAATGGTCTGGGTCAGCACCGAGGAGGCCAGGGCCGCCGGGTCCACGGTGATGCCCTGGGTGCCGTTGTTCACCTCCACCCCGCCCCCGGAGACGGTGTTGGAATTGGCGGTGATGGTCTGCCGCACTGCGCCGCCGTCGTCAACAGGGGTCTCCTGGGTCTCCTCCGCCGGGGCTTCCTCTTCCTCCGCCGGCGTCTCCTCCAGGGGCTCCCCGGCGGGGGCGGTAAAGGCGGCGTCGGCCTCCATGGCCTCCAGCTGGGCCTGGGCGGCCTCCTCCTCCGCCTCATCCTCCGAGGCGCAGAGGGGGAGCTCCGAGGTCACCATCTGGGTCCACAGGGAGGGCTCGTCCTGCTGAAAGGCGCCCACCTCCGTGTCCACCAGGGCCTGGGCCAGGGCGGAGCCGTCGCCGCTCTTCCAGAGAGAGGGCAGCTGGATACCGCCCCCGGCGGAGGCCAGACCCCAGAATACCGCCACCCCCACCCCCAGGGCCAGGGTCCTCCGCAGAGCGCCTCGGGACTGTTTTTCCTTCAATGGCCACCGCCTCCTTTGTCTTGCTCTTACAGCATATGCCCTTTCCCCCAGGACATGCCGTCGAGTTTTGTCTGGGGACAAAAGCGGGGAGTGAAATTAACCTTCTCAAGGGAAAGTATCTTGACACTTAACATAAACTTCTGTAAAATATACAAGGATACATTTGGAGAACAGCGGTGTTCCTCCTTTGATATAGATTTCAATTGAATCATTGCAGTATAGAAATACTATGATGCTATTTTCCAACTGAATCAACGTCACAGGAATACCCATGAGGGGCCGTTTTTCCATTCATCCTCTGCGCTTTGCGGGAAGATCCATGTATCCCGAAAAGCGCTTTTTTTCATGCAGAATTTTGCTGCAAATCGACAATTAACCGGCATAATAAGCCAAAAAACTGAAATTAGGAGGTGTAATATGAGTCCTGTTCTTTCAGCCGTCCTTGCCGGCGTTGTCTGCCTGCTGATCGGTATCGTCGTGGGTTTCCAGATCCGCAAGCGCAACTCCGAGAAGGAGATCGGCTCCGCCGAGCAGGAGGCCACCCGGATTGTCAACGTGGCCATCAAGGAGGCGGAAACCAAGAAGCGTGAAATGGTGCTGGCTGCCCAGGAGGCCATCCAGAAGGAGCGGGCGGACTTTGACGCGGAAGTCAAGGAGCGCCGGGCCGACCTGCAGAAGCAGGAGCGCCGCCTTCAGCAGAAGGAGGACAACCTGGACCGCAAGACCGACGCCATTGAGAAGAAGGAAGAAAAACTCCAGGCCAAGCTGGCCGCCGTGGAGAAGACCCGGGAGGAAGTCAAAGCCCTCAAGAAGAGCGAGATGGACCTGCTGGAGCGCCTCAGCGGCCTGACCGCCGAGGAGGCCAAGACCTACCTCATCAACCAGCTGGCCGACGAGGTCACCCATGAGGAGGCCATGAAGCTCAAGGAGATTCAGGCCCGCTACAAGGAAGAGGCGGAGACCTATGCCCGGGAGCAGATCGCCTTGGCCATCCAGCGCTGCGCCGCGGACCATGTGGCGGAGACCACCGTCTCCGTGGTGCCGCTGCCCAACGACGAGATGAAGGGCCGCATCATTGGCCGGGAAGGCCGCAACATCCGCACGCTGGAGACCCTTACCGGCGCGGAGCTCATCATCGACGATACCCCCGAGGCCATCACCGTGTCCTGCTTCGACCCGGTGCGCCGGGAGATCACCCGCATCGCTCTGGAGCGCCTCATCACCGACGGCCGCATCCACCCCGCCCGTATCGAGGAGATGGTGGAGAAGGCCAAGCGGGAGGTGGAGGCCACCATCAAGAGCGAAGGCGAGCGGGCCGTGCTGGAGACCAACGTCCACGGTCTGCACCCCGAGCTGGTGAAGCTGCTGGGCCGCCAGCACTACCGCACCAGCTACGGCCAGAATGTGCTCAGCCACTCCATTGAGGTCAGCCACCTGGCCGGACTGCTGGCCGCCGAGATCGGCGCCGACGTCACCATGGCCAAGCGGGCGGGCCTGCTCCACGACCTGGGCAAGAGCGTGGACCACGAGATCGAGGGCAGCCATGTCCAGATCGGCGTGGACCTGGCCCGGCGCTACAAGGAGAGCGAGGAAGTGGTGCACGCCATTGCCGCCCACCACAACGACATTGAGCCCCAGACCATCGTGGCCTGCCTGGTTCAAGCCGCCGACGCCATCTCCGCCGCCCGTCCCGGCGCCCGCCGCGAGAACGTGGAGAACTATATCAAGCGTCTGGAGAAGCTGGAGGAGATCTCCTCCTCCTTCAAGGGTGTGGAAAAGGCCTATGCCATCCAGGCGGGCCGGGAGATCCGCATCATGGTCAAGCCCGACGAGGTGGACGAGGACCGGATGGCCCTGCTGGCCCGGGAGATCGCCAACAAGATCGAGGAAGAGATGGAGTACCCCGGCCAGATCAAGGTCAACCTGATCCGGGAGACCAAGGCCGTGGAGTACGCCAAGTAAGATTCCGGGGCCAGTTTCAATAACACAGACAAAACCACCGTGCTCCAGCGGAGCACGGTGGTTTTTTACGTTACTGGACGGAGGCGTTTCTCCTCGCTGTCATGCTGAGGCGTTTCTGGGCGACGAAGCATCTTTTCCCCGGGGGCCTGCCCGCAAACGTGGCGGCGGGGGCCAGCCCCCGCCATACGGGAAGAAAATCGGGGGCCGGCGGGCACAGACGAAAACCGGGGGCTGTATTTTGCACGCAAAATACAGCCCCCGGCCTGTTGTTCTGATTTGCTTACTCGTCCAGCTTCAAGACGGCCATGAAGGCCTCGGTGGGGATCTGGACGGTGCCCAGGGAGCGCATCTTCTTCTTGCCCTCCTTCTGCTTCTCCAGCAGCTTTTTCTTCCGGGTGATGTCGCCGCCGTAGCACTTGGCCAGCACGTCCTTCCGCATGGCCTTCACCGTTTCCCGGGCGATGATCTTGCCGCCGATGGCGGCCTGGATGGGCACCTCGAAGAGCTGGCGGGGGATGTTCTCCTTCAGCTTTTCGCAGATCTTCCGGGCCCGGGCATAGGCCTTGTCCTTGTGGGCGATGAAGCTCAGGGCGTCCACCTGGTCCCCGTTGAGCAGCAGGTCCACCTTCACCAGCTGGCTGGGCCGGTAGCCGCTGAGCTCATAGTCCAGGGAGGCGTAGCCCTTGGTGTGGGCCTTCAGGGTGTCGAAAAAGTCGTAGATGATCTCGTTCAGGGGCATCTGGTAGTGAATCTCCACCAGGTTGGTGTCCAGATACTGCATGTCGGCAAACTCGCCCCGGCGGTCCTGGCACAGGGGCATGATGTTGCCCACATAGTCCTGGGGGGAGATGATGCTCACCTTCACATAGGGCTCCCGGGCCTCGGCAATGTGGGCCGGGTCCGGGTAGTTGTGGGGGTTGTCCACCTGGACCACGGTGCCGTCGGTTTTGGTCACTTCGTAGATGACCGAGGGCAGGGTGGTGACCAGATCCAGGTCGAACTCCCGCTCCAGTCGCTCCTGGATGATCTCCATGTGGAGCATCCCCAGGAAGCCGCACCGGAAGCCAAAGCCCAGGGCGGCGGAGGATTCCGGCTCAAAGGACAGGGAGGCGTCGTTGAGCTGGAGTTTTTCCAGGGCGTCCCGCAGGTCGGGATATTTGGAGCCGTCCTCGGTGTAGATGCCGCAGTACACCATGGCCCGGGCGGGCCGGTAGCCCGGCAGGGGCTCGGCGGCGGGATTGGCGGCGGCGGTGACGGTGTCGCCCACCCGGGTGTCGGAGACGGTCTTGATGCTGGCGGTGAGATAGCCCACCTCCCCGGCCACCAGCTCCTGACAGGGGGAGTAGCCCAGGGGCTCCAGGTGGCCGCACTCCACCACCTTGTATTTGGCGCCGGAGGCCATCATTTTGATCTCCATGCCGGTGGACACCTTGCCCTCCATGATCCGGAAGTAGACCACCACCCCCCGGTAGGGGTCATACTGGCTGTCAAAGACCAGGGCTTTCAGGGGGGCGTTCACGTCCCCGGTGGGGGCCGGGACATTTTTCACGATGTCCTCCATGACGGCGTGGATGTTGATGCCGTTCTTGGCGGAGATTTCCGGGGCGTCCAGGGCGGGCAGGCCGATGATGTTCTCGATCTCCTCCTTCACCCGCTCCGGGTCGGCGGCGGGCAGGTCGATCTTGTTGAGCACCGGCAGGATCTCCAGGTCGTGGTCCAGGGCCAGATAGGTGTTGGCCAGAGTTTGGGCCTCCACCCCCTGGGAGGCGTCCACCACCAGCACCGCCCCCTCGCAGGCCGCCAGGGACCGGCTCACCTCATAGTTGAAGTCCACATGGCCCGGGGTGTCAATGAGGTTCAGGATATAGGTCTCCCCGTCGTCGGCGGTGTAGCTTAAGGTCACCGCCCGGGCCTTGATGGTGATGCCCCGCTCCCGCTCCAGGTCCATGTTGTCCAGCAGCTGGTTTTCCATCTCCCGGGCCTCCACCGCGTCGCAGAGCTCGATGAGCCGGTCGGACAGGGTGGATTTGCCGTGGTCGATGTGGGCGATGATAGAGAAATTGCGGATTTTGGAAGGGTCGATCATAGAGTAACCTCCTGATTGGGGTTAGAGTTGGGTTCCATGGGTTTGGGCCGGGGTTCAAAGCGCTCGCTGGAGAGGATGGTCTCCGTCAACCCCTGCTGAGTGACCCGGCGGCTGACCATGGAAAACAGCCGTTCCAGAGATTCGCAGACTTCGGGGCCGTAGCGGGCTTCAAACTCCCGCTGGGAGAGCATGGGCAGGGGCAGTCGGCCCTCCTTGACCTGTTTGATGGCCAGGATGTACTGGGCCCGGACCCAGGTGATGTCGGAGACCACCGCCCCGGAGTCAAAGCTTTCGTCGGACAGGTGGAACAGTTCAGGTTCGTACTCGTCGCACAGCCGGAAGAAATGGCGCAGCAGCTCATAGAGTACCTCCCCCAGATAGATGCTGGCATAGCAGAACACCCCGGGATCATAGGACCGGGCCAGCAGGTCCAGCACCACGTCCAGGGAGTCCCGGATGGTCTGCTCCGCCTCCCGGGCGTATTGGCTGGGGAGCACCGCCTCCGGGTCCCGGGGGCCGGAGGTAGGCCGGGGCGTGGCATGGGGCCGGTGGCCCAGCAGCAAGTCGGTGGACACCCCGTAGTAGTCGGCGGCCCGGACCACAAAGTCCAGACCCGGCTCCCGGATGCCTTTTTCATAATGGCTCAGCAGGGCCTGGCTCACCTGCAGCGCGGCGGCAGCCTCCCGTTGGCTGATCCCGCACTTTCGGCGCAACAGAGCCAGATAGTTGGCAAACTCAGCGCTCATCAATCCTGTTCCTCCTGAATGGGCTTGCTTAACGGGAAAAGTATACCATAAATTATACGGAAAGTATAGCCCCGGGGCGGAAATCAAGGAATGATTTGCCAGTTGTAATAAAATGCTTGACAAACTGTGATTACTGTATATACTGTATATATACGGTAGACCAAAAGGGGAGGGATTGGATTGCATATTCTGATACGCAACAGCAGCGATGCCCCCATCTATGAGCAGATTTTCCACCAGATCCGGGACCAGATTTTGTCCGGGGCCCTGAAGCCCGGGGAGGCGCTGCCCTCCATCCGGGCCCTGGCCAAGGATTTGAGGATTTCCGTCATCACCACCAAGCGGGCCTATGAGGAACTGGAGCGGGCGGGCTATCTGGTGACGGTGGCGGGCAAGGGCAGCTTTGTGGCGCCCCGAAATCTGGAGCTGATGCGGGAGGCCCATCTGGCGGAGGTGGAAAGCCATCTGCGCCAGGCGGCCCAGATGGCCCGGGGCTGTGGGCTGACCTGGCAGGAGCTGGAGGAAATGCTGGAACTGCAATGGGAGGAGGAACCCTGAAGATGAACACTGCCAATGCCATTGAGCTGCAACAGGTGAATTGCAGCTTTGGAGATTTTGCCATTTCCGATCTGAGTTTTCGGCTGCCCACCGGCTGCATTCTGGGGCTGGTGGGAGAGAACGGGGCGGGCAAGTCCACCACCCTGCGGCTGATTATGAACACCCAACGCCGGGACAGCGGCAGCATCACCGTGCTGGGGGTGGACAACACCGCCCCGGAGTTCCGGCGGGTAAAGGAGGACATCGGGGTGGTGCTGGACGAGGCCTATTTCCCCGAGGTACTCAGTGTCCGGGAGCTGAAGACGGTGTTGAAAAATACCTACCGCAACTGGGAGCCGGAGACCTTCCAGAGCTATCTGGACCGGTTTGAGCTGCCGGAGCGCAAGGCCTTCAAGCACTTCTCCCGGGGCATGAAAATGAAGCTGGCCATTGCCGCTGCCCTGTCTCACCGGCCAAAACTGCTGCTGCTGGACGAGGCCACCGCCGGCCTGGACCCCATTGTCCGGGACGAGATCCTGGAGGTGTTCGCCGAGTTCACCCGGGCGGAGGATCACTCCATTCTGATCTGCTCCCACATCGTCAGCGATCTGGAGAAGCTGTGCGACTATGTGGCCTTCCTCCACCGGGGCAAGCTGCAGTTCTGGGAGGAGAAGGATCAATTGATCGAAAGCTACGGGCTCTGGAGCTGCACCCCGGCCCAGCTGGCGGAGCTGGAAGCGGCGGCGGTGGCGGGAAGGGAGGACTCCCCCTACGGGGTCCGGGCCCTGCTGCGGCGGGATCTGGTGCCGGAAGGGCTGGAGCTGGAACGGCCCAGCCTGGAGGACATCATCCTGCTGCAGGTGAAAGGAGAGAAGCAGAAATGAAAGGCTTGCTGTGGAAGGATTATTATGTGGTCAACCGGCAGATGCGGTTTTTTGCCATTATCATTCTGGTGTTTGCCATCCTGCCCAACTATTATATCCAACTCTTTGCCATCACCTACGCCGGGCTGCTGCCCTATTCCGTCATTGCCCACGACGAGCAAAGCCACTGGGACGCGCTGGCGGGGATGATGCCCTACTCGGTCCGGGACCTGGTGCTCAGCAAGTACATTCTGGGCTGGGCCCCCGCCCTGATCATCAGCCTGGTGGCCCTGGTGGCGGGCAGGCTGGAACAGGGGATTTTTCCCCAGGCATCTCGGCCCGCCGGGGTGCTGCCCGCCCTCTGCGTGGCTTTGGTGTGCATCGCCGTCTCTCTGCCCTTCCTGTTCCGGTTCGGCTCCACTCGGGGCCGGCAGATCATGATGATGGCCCTCATCGTGGTGGCCTGCGGCACCTCCGGGGCCCTGTCCGCCCTGCTCTCCCTGGGGGAGATGACCTGGCTGTCCGGAAAGGTGGTGTTGCTGCTGCCCCTGCTGGCGGTGGCGGCCAACGCTGTCTCAGTGCCGGTGGCCATGGCCATGTACCGGCGGAAATACCAATAAACACGGTCTGTCTACGGGGCCGGCGCATCCAATGCGCCGGCCCTGTTGGCTGTCATCCTGAGCGCAGCGAAGGATCTTTTCCTCCGTTGGCCCCAGAGGGTCAGGCACCCATTTCCCGCCGGCGCATAGAATGGGCCAGACCAAAATAAGGAGGCAGCAAAATGTGCGGTATAGCGGGATTTTGTGATTTCAGCCGGGACAACCGGACCCAGGCCTGGGGAGAAGTGGCCTGGCGGATGGGGAAAACCCTCCAGCGCCGGGGGCCCGATGACGACGGAGTGTGGCAGACCGGCCCCTGTGCCCTGGCCCACCGGCGGCTGGCGGTCATCGACCCGGAGCACGGGGGACAGCCCATGGTCCGCTCCCTGGACGGGGCGGAGTGCGCCATCTGCTACAATGGGGAGCTCTACAACACCCCGGAGCTGCGAAGGGAGCTGGAGGAGCGCGGGGTGAAGCTGGAGACCTGGTCGGACACCGAGGTGCTGCTGTGGCAGCTCATCCTCTTCGGCCCGGCGGCCCTGAAAAAGCTGGAGGGCATCTTCGCCTTTGCCTTCTGGGACGGCCGGAGCCAAAAACTGCTGCTGGCCCGGGACCGGTGCGGGGTCAAGCCGCTGTTTTATTCCTTCCTGGACGGCACCCTGGTCTTTGGCAGCGAGCCCAAAACCCTGTTCGCCTATCCCGGGCTGGAGCCCCGGGCGGACACCGGGACCTGGCAGGAGGTACTGGCCATCAACCCGGCCCGGACCCCGGGCCACGGGGTGTTTGCGGACCTTCACGAGCTGAAGCCCGGCCACTGGATGACCATGGACCGGGACGGGGTCCGGGTGGAGCGCTGGTGGACGGTGAAGAGCCGGGTACATACCGAGAACTATGAGGACACGGTGGAGCACCTGCGGTTTTTGCTCCGGGGGGCCATCCGCCGGCAGCTGGTCAGCGACGTGCCTCTGGCCACCCTGCTCTCCGGAGGTCTGGACTCCTCGGTGATCACCGCCGTGGCGGCCCGGGCCTATCAGGAGGAGGGGCGGGACGCCCTGGAGACCTACTCCTTCGACTACACCGACAATGAGAAATATTTCACCGCCTCCTCCTTCCAGCCCGACGCCGACTGGCCCTGGGTGGAGCGGATGCGCCAGGAGTTCTCCACCCGGCACACGGTGCTGACCTGCCCCATCCCCACCCTGGTGGAGGAGCTGGATGAGGCCACCCTGGCCAAGGATATGCCGGGGATGGGGGATATGGACTCCTCGCTGCTGTGGTTCTGCCGCCAGATCCGCCGCCGCAACACGGTGGTGATCTCCGGGGAGTGCTCCGACGAGATTTTTGGGGGCTACCCCTGGTTCCACCGGCCCGACATGCTGGCCTCGGACACCTTCCCCTGGAGCATGGACATGGCGGCCCGCACCGAGGTGCTGCGGCCCGAGGTGGCCCGGGCCCTGGACCTGGAGGGCTATGCCCGGCACCGCTGCCAGCAGTCCACGGCGGAGACACCCCGGCTGGAGGGGGAGGACGGGGAGGAGGCCCGGCGCCGTGAAATCGCCTGGCTCAACCTAAACTGGTTCATGACCAACCTGCTGGACCGGAAGGACCGGATGAGCATGTATTCCGGCCTGGAGGTCCGGGTGCCCTTCTGCGACCACCATCTGGTGGAATACGTCTGGAACATCCCCTGGAGCATGAAGAGCAAGGGGGGCGCCCGGAAGCAGGTGCTGCGGGACGCGGCCCAGGGACTGCTGCCGGAGGATGTGCGCAACCGGCCCAAATCCCCCTACCCCAAGACCCACAACCCCCTCTACGAGAAGCTGGCCCGGCAGCGGCTGCTGGCCATTCTGGAGGAACCCAATGCCCCCATCCACAGCCTGGTCAACGAAAAGGCCCTGCGGGAGGGTTTATTGGTCAGCGCCGGGGACTACGGCCGGCCCTGGTTCGGCCAGCTGATGGCAGGGCCCCAGATGATCGCCTGGCTCATCCAGCTCAACCTGTGGATGGAGCGGTTCGGCCTCAGCTATCCCGGCTGAGGGGGATGCCCCAAAACCGGCAAAAACCCAATTGACGGGCCTGGCCCGGCAGTATATCATACAGGTGGAAGAGTCTGTTTTGTGTACCAAAGAAATGAGGGATCGATATGGCTTTCCCCGCCAAAAAACTTACCCCCGGCCAGGCGCTGGATTTCCTGAAGTTTTTCCTGCTGCTCAACAGCGGCCTGTTCTTGACCGCCCTGGGCATCGCCCTGTTCAAAAGCCCCAACCAGTTCGCCTTCGGGGGCACCTCCGGTGTGTCCATCATCCTGTCCACCCTGTTCCCCCAGTGGAATGTGGGCGTATTCATGTGGATTGTCAACCTGGTGCTGGTGGTGCTGGGTTTCTTCCTGCTGGGCTGGCGGAGCATGGGCTGGACCATCTATTCCTCCTTTGCCCTCTCCTTCTATGTCAGCCTCTGTGAGTGGATCTGGCCCCTGACCGCCCCCCTCACCGACGACACCTTTCTGGAGTTCTGCTTTGCGGTGCTGCTGCCCGCCCTGGGCAGCGCCATCGTCTTCAACGTGGGGGCCTCCACCGGCGGCACCGACATCCTGGCCATGATTTTGCAGAAGTACACCAGCCTGGAGATCGGCCGGGCCCTGATGGTCAGCGACCTGGGCATCGTGGCGGTGGCCGCCTTCCTCTACGGCCCCCGCACCGGCATGTACTGCATTCTGGGCATGGTGCTCAAGTGTACCGTGGTGGACGGGGCCATTGAGAGCCTGAATCTGCGGAAGGTGTGCACCGTCATCTCCCAGCAATCCCAGCTGGTGGAGAAATTCATCATTGAGGAGCTCCACCGCTCCGCCACGGAGCAGCCCGCCTACGGGGCCTACACCCACCGGCGGGAGCGGGTGCTGGTGACGGTGCTCACCCGCAGCGAGGCGGCCCGGCTGCGAATCTTCCTGCGGAAGAACGACCCCGGGGCCTTCATTACCATCGTCAACTCCAGCGAGATCATCGGCAAGGGCTTCCGGTCCATCTGAATCCCCGGACAAAGATAAACGCGCGCTGTGTTTTCAAAGAAACACAGCGCGCGTTTTTTGTGGGATCAGAGATCCTGCAGATCCATCTTTTCCCGCTCGGACTTCTTCCGGCGGCCCAGCAGCCAGACTAGGCCGCAGATGGCGTACATGAGCAGCCCCACCATCAGAGCCAGATAGCCCAGGAAAAAGGTCAGGCACACCACCACCAGCGGCAGGATCAGCGCCGCCTTGAAGCACTTCAGGGCCAGCACCAGCTCCACCGCGAACAGGGCCAGGGGCACCAAAATTACCGCCAACAGCATTCGGGACACAACCAACATTGCAATTACCTCCTTGTGGTCTTTCGGTATTCCTGAATCAGCAGCTTGGCGGTGTCAAAGTCCAGCTTGTCGTTCAGAGCCAGACGTTTGATGAGGGCCACATAGGGCTCCTGATCCACCTCGTCGCTGATCTTGATTTTCTGAATGAGCCGGTCCAGCCGCAGCCGCACCGTGGGGTAGGTCACCCCGTATTCTCCGGCCATCTCCTTCAGGGAGCCCGAGGAGAGCACAAACCGCTTGATGAAGGTCACGTCCTCTTCCTCCAGATCCGCCATCCAGCCGGGCACCAGTTCTATGGCCATGTTAGCCGCCTCCTTTCACTAAGTGAAAGATAACATTTAATTTTATTAAAGTCAATGGAAAAGAGGAGCTTTAATCAAATTTAAATTTTCCCCTTTGCCCCCTAAAGCAGGAATATTTTGCCCCCCTGCGCCACAAACTGGTAAAAAAGGCCGGGGGACAGCCCCGGGGCCGGGAGGTAATCCGATATGAGCAAGAAACGTATTTTGTCCGGGGTGCTGGCGCTGCTGCTGGCCCTGAGCCTGGGGACCGGGGCTTTGGCCTCGGAGACCGGGGGAGGGGAGTCTGAGACCGCCTCCACCCAGAGCGCCCAGCAGGAGACGGGGGCGCAGTCCGCCTCCTCCGCCGGGACGGAGGCCGGGGAGGCAGCC
>CABRZO010000057.1 GCA_902475455.1 uncultured Eubacteriales bacterium | reverse complement strand
GTGGGGGGACTCCAGCTGGATTCCATCCCCCTGACCACCTTCAACCCGGTGGCTCTGGTGGCCTATCTGGGGGTGGCCCTGGCTCTGGTGGGTATCTTGGTATTCTTTGTAGGTAATCTGGTGTGCGCCATCCGCCACGCCGGCACTTCCAGGCCCCTGGGCCTGACCGGGAAGGGCTGGCTGACCTGCAAACTGGTCATCGGCGTCAGCGCCACCCTGGCCGGGCTGCTGTTCCTCTGCTTCGAGCCGGTCTACAAGCTGACCATGACAGGGGAGGGGCACGCCTATATGCAGTCCCTGGCGGAAAATTACGCCTTCAACTGCAACCCTACCCCCCGGGGTACCCTGTTGATGCTGGGTTGTTTTTTTGTAGGTACCTACTATCTGTGTTCCGTCATCCAGCGCAGCAAGTTCTGGAAGAAGTTCCAGGGAGGGTGCTACCTGCTGGGGCTGGTGATACTGTTGCTCTACTTCTGGCAGTACGGCTATCTGCATCTCCTCTTCGGCATGGACCCGTCCACCACTTCGTTCCCCTATCCCTTCCCCCGGGCCCTCAATACCTTCAGTAAGTTCACCGGCAGCGTGAAGGGCAGCTATAACAGCGTGCTGGGCTCCCTGGTCCAGATCCTTTTCACCAGCTCCAGCACGGTTCTCAACGACTCCATCGCCTACAATGCCACCACCACCGTGGCGGGCATGTTGCTGGGCTTCGTGCTGGGGGGCGCCCTGGGCTACGGGGTGGCGGTCATCGGAGCCTGCTTCCGGCGGTGGGGTGGCGGTATCCTCACGGTGTGCTCCATCCTGGTGGCCTTCCCGGTGGTGGCCCTGGGGCCCATCGTCAACCACTGGTTCCCCTCCAACAGCTACGCCGGCTCTCTGGCGGCCAAGGTCATTGTGGTCACCATCCTGTGCATGGCGGGCATGGCGGTGAACGCCTACAAGGGGCTGACGGTCCTGAAACCCTTTGCCATGGATTTCATGGACATCTGCAACGCCGGCAGCCTGACCTCCTTTGTGAAGCTGCGGCTGCCCAACTCGCTGCCCAACGTGTTCACCGCGCTGAAGGTGAACTCGGCTACCGCCCTGATGGGTGCCTTCGTCTGTGAGTTTTATTCCCGGTCCAAGACCTTTGGCATCGGCATGATGTTCAACAACTACTGGGATGTAGCCCGCTATCAGTCCTGGGCCTATATCATCATGGCGATTCTCTTCGGGCTGGTTCTGTATGTGATCGTATCCCTGGCGGAGCGGCGCTGCATCGGCTGGCACCCCTCCATGCGGGGACATAAGTAAACGTATTGTCCGAAGCGACTGCTTCGTGATAATAAAACTCAGTCAAATTTGGGAGGAAACAATATGAGAAGATGGATTGCATTCTTGCTAAGCCTGATAATGGCTCTGTCCCTGGCCGCCTGCGGTTCCAGCGGCGGCAGCGTGACCACCGGCAGTGCCTCCGCTTCCGGATCCACCCCGGCCTCCACCTCCGCTGAGGCGGACCAGAGCGCCGATGCAGACACCTCTGCGGAAAGTGACGCCGACACCGGCGACCTCACCCCGGTCACCGTCCAGCTCAAGTGGGTGCAGCAGGCTCAGTTCATGGGCTACTACGCCGCCAAGGAGCTGGGCATCTATGAGGACTTTGGTCTGGATGTCACCATCCTGCCCGGCGGCAGCGTGGACGTGGTGGACGAGGTAGACTCGGGCCGTGCCCAGTTCGGTGACGTGTGGACCTCCACCGCCATGAGTGCCATTGCCAACGGTGCCAGCGTCATGTCGGTGGCCCAGTGGTATCAGAACTCCGGTATGACCCTGGTCTCCATGAAGGACACCGTGGCGGATCCCACCAAGGTCTCCGAGGGTGAGGTCGTCGGCAACTGGGGCGGCGGCAACGAGTATGAGATGCAGGCCTACCTGGCCTCTCTGGGGCTGCCCATTGACTACGTCACCGAGGATTATGACATGCAGCAGCTCATCGACGGTGAGCTCACCTGGTCCTCTGCCATGACCTACAACGAGATGGGTCTGCTCTTTGAGGACGGCTACACCATGGATGACCTGAACGTGCTGTACATGGAGGATGAGGGCTTCGGCATGCTGGAGGACTGCGTGATCGTGGACACCGCCTGGGCCGAGGAGAATGAGGACACTGTGGTGGCCTTCCTGGCAGCCACCAGCCTGGGCTGGGCCTGGTGCCTGGAGAACACTGCCGCCGCCGGCAGCCTGGTCTTTAACGCCGAGGACACCGCCAACACCGTCTCCGAGTACCATCAGCAGTTCGAGGCCGCTGAGGTGGCCAAGCTGATCGTGGGCGACACTGTCACCATCGGCGACCGCTCCACCTACAACATGCTGGGCTATCTGGATGCTGACAAGTATGCACAGACCTACGACATTCTGAGCCAGTACGTGGACGTGTCCAACATCGACGCCACCAAGTGCTACACCAGCTACTTCTATGACCTGGCGGTGGCGGATGAGGATTTCCAGGCCGCTCTGGACAACTTCGACGCCTACACCTGGGACGGCACCTTTGAGGTGCTCTATCAGGGCTGAGGCTGAGTACGCGTCCATCAGACACCATTTCCGGGGCCCGGGTTTTGTGATCCGGGCCCTGAAGTCAAATGGAATTCAGGAGGTACCTTTATGTACGATCTGATTATCAGAAAAGGAACCCTGGTCACTCCCACCAGCAGTTTTCAGGCTGATCTGGCGGTAGAGGGGGGTAAGATCGCCGCAGTGGCCCAAAAGATTTCCGGTCCGGCGGCCAAGGAAGTGGACGCCGCCGGCAAGCTGGTACTGCCCGGCGCCATTGATCCCCACACCCATCTGGCCATGCCCTTCGGGGGCACTGTCTCCGCCGACGACTACTTTGCCGGCACCCGGGCCGCCGTCTGCGGCGGCACCACCACCGTTTTCGACTTCGCCCTTCAGGACTTCGGAGAGAACATGGTGGACACCATCAAGCGCCGGGACGCCCTGTGCGCGCCGGACGCCTGCTGTGATTACGCCTTCCACATCGGCGTTAAAGACGTCAGCGGCGATCTGCTGGACTCCATGGCCCAGGCGGTGGACTACGGCGTCCCCTCCTTCAAGGTGTTCATGGTCTATGACTTCGGGGTCAGCGACGGCGTATTCTTCCAGGTGCTCCAGAAGTCTAAGGAGATCGGGGCACTGATCGGGGTCCACGCTGAGAATAACGAGATGGTCAATATGCTCACCGACCAGTTCATCCGGGAGGGCAAGACCTCCGCCTGGTATCACTATCTGTCCCGGCCCGAATGGGTGGAGGGTGAGGCCGACGAGCGGGCCATCGACTGGGCCAAGGCCGCCGGTGCGGAGCTGTACATCGTCCATCTGGCCAACCAGCAGGGCATGGAGGCGGTGCAGAAGGCCAAGAGCGAGGGCTATCCCATCTACGCCGAGACCTGCCCCCAGTACCTGTACTTCACCAAGGAAGTCTACAAGAGGGAGGACGGCCGCAACTTTGTCTGCTCGCCTCCCATGAAGGGCCAGGAGAGTCAGGACGCTCTGTGGGAGGGCATCCGCAACGGCTTCATCGACACCATTTCCACCGACCACTGCCCCTTCCAGCAGGCGGAAAAGGACTGGGGCCTCAACGACTTCCGCAAGATTCCCAACGGCTGCGCCGGCATTGAGAACATGTACCCCTTCATGCTGGCCGCCGCCAACGCAGGAAAGCTGAGCTTCAACAAGGTGGTGCAGCTCTGCTGCGCCAACACCGCCAGCCTCTTTGGCTGCACCACCAAGGGCAGCCTGGACGTGGGCAAGGACGCGGACATTGTCCTCTACGACCCGGAGAAGGATTTCACCATCCATCAGAGCAACATGCACTCCGACGCAGACCACACCATCTGGGAGGGCGTCTCCCTCCACGGCTATCCGGTGCAGACCTATGTCCGGGGCCAGCTGGTCTATGACAACGGCGAGTTTGTGGGTCAGCGGGGCTATGGCAAGTACCTGAAGCGTACTCCCAGACCCAAGCGGGCCTGAATTTCCCCAAAAAATCTCCAAAGGAGCGGATCCCCATGCTGAGACCCTATGATGAGGCCTGTCGGTGCCTGTTGTGCGCCGAGGCCCCCTGCACCGCCGCCTGCCCCAAGGGGCAGGACCCGGCCCGCACCCTCCGGGCCCTCCGGTTCCACCACCTCTCCGGGGCTGGCACCTTTACCGACCCCGCCCTCTGTGCCGACTGCGACGCCCCCTGTGAGGCGGCCTGCCTTCACTACGATGTGCCCATTCGGATCCGGGCCGTGGCGGAACAGCTTCCGCCCCCGGTCTTAAGCCAGGTGGATCTGGGCATTGACTTCTGCGGGGTCCACTGTGAAAATCCCTTTTTCCTGTCCTCCTCGGTGGTGGCCTCGGGCTATGAGATGTGCGCCAAGGCCTTCCAACTGGGCTGGGCCGGTGTGGTCTACAAGACCGTGGGCTTTTTGACCCCCAGTGAAGTCTCTCCCCGGTTTGCCGTCCTGGGCGGGGAAGGGGAAGACTTTGTGGGGCTGCGCAATCTGGAGCAGATCTCCGATCACCCCCTGGAACGGGACCTGGAGGTGCTCCGACGACTGAAGCAAGACTTTCCCAATAAGGTCATTGTGGGCAGTATTATGGGCAGCACCGAAGAGGAGTGGACCCAGCTGGCCCGGCTGTGCACCGAGGCGGGCTGCGATATCATCGAGTGCAATTTCTCCTGCCCCCATATGACCGGCCACGGGCTGGGGGCGGATGTGGGCACCGATCCCAAGCTGGTGGCCCGCTACACCGCCTGTGTCAAGCGGGGCACCCACCTGCCGGTACTGGCCAAGATGACCCCCAACATCACCAATATGGAGATGCCGGCCCGGGCCGCCGTCCAGGCGGGGGCCGACGGTCTGGCGGCCATCAACACCATTAAATCTATCTCCGGCCTGGAGCTGCCCTCTCTGGCTCCGGGACCCGCCGTTCGGGGGATGTCCGCCGTGTCCGGCTACTCGGGCCGGGGGGTGAAACCCATCGCCCTGCGATTCATCCGGGACCTGGCCGCCTGTCCCCAGCTGGCGGGTATTCCCATCTCCGGCATGGGGGGCATCGAGACCTGGCACGATGCGGCGGAATTTTTGGCCCTGGGCTGCACCAATCTCCAGGTGACCACCGCCGTCATGGAGTACGGTTACCGCATCGTGGAGGACCTGATCGGAGGCCTGTCCGACTTCCTGGTCCAGAACGGCTATGAAAGTGTCTCCCAACTGGTGGGCAGGGGATTGGAGCATATCACTGATGCGAACCAGCTGGACCGGTCCACCGTATCCTATCCCATCTTTGACCGGCAGAAATGCCTTGGCTGCGGCCGCTGCGCCGTCAGCTGCTATGACGGTGGCCATCAGGCCATTGCGTTTGGCGCTGACCGGACCCCCAAACTCCTGGGCGCCAACTGTGTGGGCTGCCACCTGTGCAGGCTGGTCTGTCCCGTGGGCGCCATCCGGCCCGGCACACGGGTACCCAAGCCGGAGTGCCTGCAAACGAATATCTGATTCTGAAAGGAAGCGTTTATTATGACGGCGGAAGAGATCAAGCAGACCCAAAAGCAGTATGTGCTCCAGTCCTGGAACAAGCAGCGGGATCTGAACCCCATTCCCATTGAGCATTGCGATAACATCTACCTCTATGACTACGAGGGCAACCGCTACGCGGATATGTCCTCCCTCCATGTGAATATGAACGTGGGCTATGGCAACCAGGCCATCAACGACGCCATCAAGGCCAAGCTGGACCGCTACGCCTTTATCAGCGAAGCCTATGCCGACGAGGACCGGGCCAAGCTGGCCAAGATGATTGTGGAGCTGATGCCCGACAATATGGGCAAGGTGTTCTTCACCAACGCCGGCGCCGACGCCAACGAAAACGCCATCAAGATTGCCCGGATGTACACCGGCCGAAACAAGATTTTTTCCCGCTACCGCTCCTATCACGGCTCCTCCTTCGGGGCGGGCAACCTGACCGGCGAGCCCCGGCGGTTCCCCCTGGAGCCCGGCGTGCCCGGATTCATCAAGTTCATGGATCCCTATATGTACCGGGATAACCTGCCCTTTGCCACCGAGGAGGAGTGCACCCAGTACTACCTGCGCAAGCTGGAGGAGCAGATCGTCTACGAGAACCCGGACAATGTGGCCGCCATCATCATGGAGACCATCACCGGCACCAACGGCATCATCATTCCCCCCAAGGGTTATTTGCCCGGGGTGCGGAAAATCTGCGACAAATATGGTATCCTTATGGTGTGCGACGAGGTCATGGCGGGCTGGTGCCGCACCGGCAAGATGTTCGCCTTCCAGCACTTTGACGTCAAGCCTGACATGGTCACCTTTGCCAAGGGCGTTACCTGCGGCTATGTTCAGCTGGGCGGCGTCTGTGTCAGCAAGGAAATTGCCGCCTACTTTGACGACCATGTGCTCTCCTGCGGCCTGACCTACAACGGCCACCCCCTGGCCTGTGCCGCCGGCGTGGCCTGCGTCAACTACTATCTGGAGCACGACATCGCCGGCCACGTCACCGAAGTTGGCAAGGTGCTGGGAGAGCTGCTGGAGGAGATGAAGGCCAAGCACCCCTGTGTGGGCGACGTGCGCTACATCGGCCTGTTCTCCGCCGTGGAACTGGTCAAGGACAAGAAAACCCGGGAGGCCCTGGTGCCCTACGGCAAGGACCCGGAGGGGATCATGGGCAAGATCCTGGGCATGTTGAAGGCCAGGCGCTTTATGACCTTTGGCCATGAGAATATGATTCTGGTGGCCCCTCCGCTGATCATCACTGAGGAGCAGCTCCGGGAAGAGCTGGCCAAGTTGGATGAGGTGCTGGGGGAAGTGGACAAAATGATCGGAGGTTAAGCCATGAGCAGACTCTTTTATATGCCCCCCACGATTATCAGCGGCCCCGACAGCCTCTCCGCCGCCGGCGACCAGATCTGCCTGGGGAAAAAGGCTCTGGTGGTTACCGGCAAGATCGTGGCCCGGCAGGCCTGCACCCAGGCGCTGCTGGAGCTGCTCTCGGACAAAGGGGTGGAGTATGAGGTGTTCTCCGACATCCCCGGGGAGCCCACGGATCAGATGGTCCAGGCCGGACTGGAGGCCTATCAGGCTGCCCGCTGTGACTTTATGATCGCCGTAGGCGGCGGCAGCCCCATGGACCTGATGAAGGCAGTGGCGGTCCGGCTCAAGTATCCCACCCAGCCCCTGAGTAGTTTCATGGGCCAGGTGATTCAAGGCCCCTTTGTCCCCATGGTGGCCATCCCCACCACCGCGGGCACCGGCAGCGAGGCCACCATGTTCACCGTCATCACCGACACCGCCACCGACGTGAAGATGTTGCTGAAGGGCCCTGCCCTGATCCCCGCAGTGGCGGTGGTGGACCCGGCCTTCTCCGTCTCGGCGCCCCCCAGCGTCACCGCCTCCACCGGCCTGGACGCCCTGACCCATGCGGTGGAGTCCTACACCTCCCGGCTGGCCCAGCCCCTGACCGACACCCTGGCGGTCAGTGCGGTGAAGCGAATTATGGTAAACTTACCCCGAGCCTGCCGGGACGGGCAGAATCTGGAGGCCCGGAGCCAGATGGCCCTGGCGGCCCTGGAGGCGGGGGTGTGCATCACCAACGCCTCGGTCACCCTGGTCCACGGCATGAGCCGACCCATCGGAGCTCTGTTCCATGTGCCCCACGGGCTCTCCAACGCCATGCTGCTGCCGGACTGTCTGGAGTTTGCCCTGGAGGGGGCACTGAGCCGGTTTGCGGATCTGGGCAGAGCCACCGGTGTGGCGGGCCCCTGCCAGGATGACGCCTCCTCGGCTCGGGCCTTTTTGACCTCGGTGCGGGAGCTGTGCGCCATCTGCCAGGTGCCCACCCTGGAGGAGTACGGGGTGGACCGCCAGACCTTCTTTGATCAGATTCCCAAGATGTCCGCCGACGCGGTGGCCTCGGGCTCTCCCGGCAACACCGTCAAGACGGTGACGGAGGATGACTGCGCCCGGATCTATCGCAGTCTTTGGCATTGAGAAAGGAGTAATGTTTTTATGTATACTTGCAGCGAAGCCAGAATGGCTGATAAGATCAAGACATTTTCCACCTATGGCGATGCCGGTCACGGCGGCATTACCCGTTATTCCATGTCCCCGGAGGCCATCCAGGCCCGGAATGAGTTCCGCCGCCGGATGGAGGCCATCGGTGCCGAGATTGAGATCGACGATCTGGGAGACATGTACGCCACCCTGCCCGGCAGCGATCCGGAGGCCAAGAGGATTGTCATGGCCTCCCACTGCGATTCCGTCAAGAACGGCGGCAACTATGACGGCATTTTGGGCGTCATGTCCGCCATGGAGGTGCTGGAGACCGTCCATGAGCACAACATCCCCCACAAGCACCCCCTGACCGCCATGATCTGGACCAATGAGGAGGGTTCTCTTTATCCCCCCGCCATGATGTGCTCCGGCATCGTCTGCTATGACTATCTGCCCGAGGACATCCGCTCCAAGTTCCGCTATGAGGATATGATGGCCTCCAAGAGCATCCTGGATCCCACCAAGACCTTCGGTGAAGCCCTGGCCGCCTCAGGCTTTCAGGGAGATAAGAAGTACCGTCTCTCCCCGGAGTGCTATCAGTACATGTTCGAGACCCACATCGAGCAGGGTCCCATCCTGGAGGAGGCGGGCAACGACATCGGCGTGGTGGACTGCGTGCTGGGCATGTTCAACTATCGGCTGAAGTTCTATGGTCAGACCGTCCACGCCGGCACCTTCCCCATGCGCCGCCGCCACGACGCCTTCCTGGCTGCTGCCCAGGCCCTGTGCTATCTCCATGAGGAGATTGACAAGCTGGACATCCCGGGCCTGGTCTACACCACCGGCGAGGTGGTGTGTCATCCCTGCGTCCACACCTGCGTGCCCGACTACTTCGACTTTTCCTTCGACGCCCGCCATGAGGACCCGGCCCAGCTGGAGCGGGTGCTGGCGGTGGTCAAGAGCTGCGCCGAGAAGAGCTGGGGCAACGGCTGCACCTGCCAGGTGGAGAAGGCCTGGAACCGGGACACTGTCTACTGGGACAAGAAGCTGGTGGGCTATGTCAAGGCCGCAGCCGAGGAACTGGGGGTCAGCCATCAGTATATCCATTCCGGTGCCGGCCACGATGCCCAGTTCTGCTCCTATGTGATCCCCACCACCATGATCTTCGTCCAGTCCAAGGACGGCCTCAGCCATTGCGAGCAGGAGTTCTCCTCCGTCAAGCACTGCACCGAGGGCGCTTCCGTAATGCTCAACGCGGTGCTGAAGGCGGATGCCGAGTGACGGTGGCCGACTGCAAGACTACGTTTTCACGAGGACAGATGATTTTCTAAAATAATGCATGAAAAGGTAGTGAGAACCGCCCAAACGGCGGTTCTCACTACCTTTTTTAATGTCACAATGGGTTGTCGTCTCAGCTTACAGAATATCAATGTATTCCCCATTCAGAGCTTTGTTCATGCTTCTGACCGCGCAGAATTTACCGCACATGGAGCAGCTGTCCTCATGTTCAGGAGCGCGGCTGTCACGAATGGCTTTTGCGGTTTCCGGGTCAATAGAGCACTGCCATTGCTTCTCCCAATCAAAGGTTCTCCGGGCATCTGCCATCTGATCATCCAGATCTCTTGCATGGGGGATTTTCTTGGCGATATCAGCAGCATGAGCCGCAATACGGGAAGCAATAATTCCTTGTTTTACATCCTCCACGTTGGGAAGTGCCAAATGTTCTGCGGGAGTTACATAGCAAAGGAAAGCAGCTCCGCTTGCTGCGGCAATGGCACCGCCAATGGCAGATGTGATATGGTCGTATCCGGGCGCAATGTCAGTTACAATGGGCCCAAGCACATAAAAAGGAGCGCCCATACAAATGGTTTGCTGCAGTTTCATATTGGCTTCAATCTGATCCATGGGCATATGTCCGGGACCCTCAACCATAACCTGAACATCCTTTGCCCAGGCACGTTTTGTCAGTTCGCCAAGACGGACAAGCTCCTCGATCTGACACACATCACTGGCGTCCGCAAGACAGCCGGGCCGACAGGCATCCCCCAGAGAAATGGTAACATCATATTCACGGCAAATTTCAAGAATCTCATCAAAATACTCGTAAAAGGGATTCTCTTCTCCCGTCATACTCATCCAGGCAAAAACCAGGGAACCGCCCCGGGAGACGATATTCATCTTTCTTTTGTGTTTTTTGATTTGCTCAATGGTTTTCCGTGTGATGCCGCAATGCAGTGTTACGAAATCTACGCCATCCTCCGCATGGAGGCGGATGACATCAATGAAATCCTTTGCAGTGAGGGTGGCAAGGTCTCTCTGATAATGAATCACGCTGTCATATACAGGAACCGTTCCAATCATAGCAGGGCATTCCGAAGTCAGCTTTCTGCGGAAAGGCTGTGTATTGCCGTGAGAAGAAAGATCCATAATCGCTTCTGCGCCCATATTGACAGCAGCCATCACTTTTTGCATTTCAATCTCATAATCCTTACAATCGCGGGATACCCCGAGATTCACATTGATCTTCGTGCGGAGCATCGATCCCACACCGTTGGGGTCGATACAGGTATGGCGTTTATTTGCACAGATTACAACCTGACCCTTAGCCACAAGGTCACGAATTTCCTCCGGTGTTCTGTACTCCTTGGCGGCAACCACCTTCATCTCCGGGGTAATGATGCCCTGCTTGGCTGCATCCATTTGCGTTGTGTAGTTTCTCATTTCCTTTGCTCCTTTTCAAACCGATTCTTTTTCTTTGGAAAATTCCGATGTTAAATCAAAATTGTGTTTCATGGGACCGGAACCCTTGCCCAGGTCCAGCATAGCGGCCAGAGCGCCGGAAATATATTCCTTCGCCCTTTGCACCGATTCCGCCAGGGAAAACCCTTTGGCAAGATTGGACGCTATGGCACTTGAAAGGGTACAGCCTGTTCCATGGGTGTTGGGGTTGTCAATACGTTTTCCCTCAAACCAATGCAGTTCGCCCTGGGTGTAAAGCAGATCATTGGCATCGTTAATGCTGTGACCACCTTTGAGCAAAACAGCACAGCCGTAGCGGTCTCCTATTTGCTTAGCCGCTATTTGCATATCTTCTTTGCTCCCGATGGTCATACCGGATAAAACCTCGGCTTCCGGAATGTTGGGCGTAACCAAATCAGCCAGAGGCAGAAGCTCCTTCACCATGGTCTGTACCGCATCCGTTTGAATCAGTGCGGAACCGGCGGTTGCCACCATCACCGGGTCAACCACAATGTTGCGGGCTCTGTAAGCGTGCAGTTGATCTGCAATCACATGGATCAATTCCGTGGACGATACCATACCAATTTTGACTGCATCGGGAAAAATGTCCTCAAATACAGCCTCCAGTTGGTCTTTCAAAAATTCAGGTGTAGCCTCCTGAATCGATTTCACACCGGTTGTGTTTTGGGCCGTGAGGGCTGTAATTGCGCTCATGCCATAAACACCATTCATAGTCATTGTTTTCAAATCGGCTTGAATGCCGGCGCCTCCACTGCAATCGCTTCCTGCAATGGTCAATGCTGTTTTCATCTTCAATGAGATACCTCCTTCTTGTGTCAGCATTGTTTTATATAGCGGTATAAGGTGGTGCCCCCAATATGCCGCTTTCTTTTATTGATACTTTGCTGTTTTTTGCTCAATGGTTAAAATATCCCCATCCGGGCGATACACCACTTTGATGTAAGCAGAAACTTTTGGCGAGCCGGAACTGACGGCAACATTCAGACATTCCTTGGCAATGTCCATCAGCTCATCCATTCGGTCGCCTTCAATGGTTGTTTCAAAGGCGCCCACCTGATAGTTAAGCCCGGTACTCTGTATGTAGGCAATCACATCATCTACAATCCGGCATACTTCGGCATCAGGCTGGACGTTTGGTAAAATCTGAATCGCTATGCTTGCACTCATATTGCTTCCTCCCAGTTCAGAATGCTTTGATCTGCAATTTCTCTTATGGTATTCCAGTGATCCGCAGCGCTGTTATCATACACGGCAACTACATAATAGCCGGCATTTTTGGCGGTCTGTACCGCATACAGAGCATCCTCATAAACTGCAATTTCCGTTGGCTGTGCATGGAACCGTTTGGCAGATTCATGGTAGACAAGGGGACTGTGCTTTCCTGCCCCCACTGTTTCACAGGAAAGCAGAAATTCAAAATATTCCCGCACCCCCAAACGCACCAAACAGGATTCCATCAGATGTTCCGCTGTGGCTGAGGCGACGCACATCCGGACGCCTTTGTCGTGCAAGCGCTGAAGATAGTTCCTTACACCGCTTTTTAAAGGGATGTCATTTCTGTAATGCGCATTCATCATGGCGTTCATTTCCGCTTCCGGATTTCCCGTCAGACCAAATTCACGCTGAAACAGAGCTGCGGATTCAGACATGGTCATGGGCTTGATTCGCTCCATAATATCTTCCGGAACTTGTTTGATCCCCTGGCTGTGCAGGTATTCCCCGGCGAGGTTTTTCCAGAAGCCCATGGAATCGATCAAGGTGCCATCCATGTCAAAAATGGCAAAGGGTTTATCCATGGGAGACCATCTCTTTGGACAGATCCAAAAGCTGGGCAGTGGCTTGTCC
>CABRZO010000056.1 GCA_902475455.1 uncultured Eubacteriales bacterium | reverse complement strand
GCCACCCTCGAAGTTGAACACGGTGTTGTCGCTCCAGCCGTGCTCGTCGTCGCCGATCAGCATACGGTTGGGGTCGGCGGACAGAGTGGTCTTGCCGGTGCCGGACAGGCCGAAGAAGATGGCGGCGTCCCCGTCCTTGCCGATGTTGGCGGAGCAGTGCATGGGGAACACGCCCTCCTTGGGCAGCAGGTAGTTCATGACGGAGAAGACGCTCTTCTTGATCTCGCCGCTGTACTGGCTGCCGGCGATCAGGACCAGCTTCTTCTCATAGTCGATCATGATGGCAGCCTCAGAGTGGACGCCGTCACGCTCGGGGATGCACTTGAAGCCGGGAGCGGCGATGATGGTGAAGTCGATCTGGAAGTTCTCCAGCTGCTCCTTGGTGGGACGGATCAGCAGCTGATGGATGAACAGGTTCTGGCTGGCCAGCTCGTTGACAATGCGGAAGCCCTTGGTGTAGGCGGGATCGGCGCCGGCGAAGCCGTCGAAGATGAAGATCTCGCGGTTCTGGAGATAGGCCACCATCTTCTCATAGATGGCGTCAAACTTCTCCTGGGAGATGGGGCGGTTGACCTTGCCCCAGGCGATCTCGTCATGGACACCCTCGCTGTCCACGATGAACTTGTCGTCAGGGGAACGGCCGGTGTACTTGCCGGTGTTGACCAGCAGAGCGCCGTTGTCCATCAGCTTGCCTTCGCCGCGCTGCAGAGCCTTCTCCACCAGCACAGCGGGGGTCAGGTTACGATAAACGGCGGAAGGATTGATAATGCCCAACTTTTCGAGTCCATAAGTTTCCATAGCAATAAACTCCTTTCGGGACATCCTGGATGTCCTATCAAACTCATGTCAATTCTATCCGATTTTGACTGAAAATGCAAGCTTTATTGGTCCGGGCTTGATTCAAATCACAGCGTCCAGAGCGGCGGAAAGCTGTGCAAATTCGACAATTCCCAGCTTTTCGCCCCGGACGGTGGCGGGCAAATTGCAGGAAGAAATGCAAGATGCGATCTGGTCTTTCGTCATTTCACCCCCAAAAGCGGAGCTCAGGGCGTTGAGCAAAGTCTTCCGGCGTTGGGCGAAGGCAGCCCGGACCACCCGGAAAAACAGTGCCTCATTGTCCACTGCCACCGGGGGCTGATCCAGCACCTCCAGCCGCACCACGGCAGAGGTCACCTTGGGGGCGGGCAGGAAGCACTCCTTGGGCACCTCGAAGAGGTATTCGCATCTGGCGTGGTACTGGCACAGCAGAGAAAAGGCCCCGTAATCCGCTGTACCCGGCTGGGCGCAGATCCGCTTAGCCACCTCCCGCTGGATCATGACCGTAATGGAACGGAAAGTGTGCCCTTCCAACAGCTGGGTGATGACAGGGGTGGTGATGTTGTAGGGCAGGTTGGCGCAGACAATGGGGGACAAGCCCTGAAACTGCTCCCGCACCAGGGCGGTGCAGTCGGTCTTGGTCACGTCCTGAAAAAGCACCGTAGCGTTGGGGCAGTCTCCCAAAGTCTCTGCCAGAATGGGCTTCAGGGACTTGTCCAATTCCAGGGCCACCACCTTGCCGGCCCGATTGGCCAGCTCCCGGGTCAGGGGCCCGATGCCGGGGCCGATCTCCAGCACGCCGCAGGTTTCGTCGGCGCCGCAGGCGGCGGCGATCTGTTGGGGCACCCAGGACTCAATCAAAAAGTTCTGGCCCAGGGACTTGGAGAAGTGGAAGCCGTGTCGGCCCAGCAGGGCCCGGACTTCCTGAATGTTGCAAAGATCCATGGCGTTTCTCGCTTTCCATCTGTGTTTCTCTGTCCAGTATAACATGAAATGGGGAAAAGCAAAACAGGAGAAATGAAAACAGCTCTGCCCAGGCAAAACCCGGGCAGAGCCGTTTCAGGGGGATAAGAAAAAGGAGTAAGCTTAGTTACGGCCGATCAGGGTGTCGTCCACCTTGGTGACCAGGATGAAGGCGATGACGGTCAGAGCAGCCAGCACGCCGTAGGCCACGTCATAACCCACATTGCGGCCGATGATGCCCACCACGGAGACACCCAGGGCGCCCACAGCGGCCACCATGGGCTTCAGCACCTTGTAGGCCATGGGGAAGTCGTAGCGGCCCCAGATGGTGTTGGTCAGGGAGACCAGATAGTTGGCCGCGCCGCCCAGCATGACCGCCAGGAAGGGCAGGGAGGCAAACTTGGTGGCGGTAGTGGGGATCAGGTTCAGGATGATGGCAATGAAAGCGATGACCATGGTGATCTGAATGGCCTTCTTGGGGCCCAGCTTGGCGTCCATGATGCCGCAGCCCACGCTGCCGAAGCAGGCGGCAATACCGGCGATGGCCAGCATCAGGAAGACAATACCGGAGGGACCGTGGGTGGCGGGATCCACATAGCCGGCCTGGACCATCCGGGGCACGAAGTTGGTCATGATGCCCAGGCTCAACAGCTCCATAATACCCAGGGACAGGCCGATCATCCAGACCTTGCCGGTGCCCAGCAGCTTCTTGGGCACCCAGGTGGAGGTCTTCATGTACTCCAGACCCAGGGCCAGCTCTTTCTTGGCCTCTTCGTTGTCAAACTTGTGGTTGTTGTCGGGGTAGGCGCCCAGCTGCTCGGGATAGTCCCGGACAAAGATGGCCACCAGCACACACAGAACAAAGGAAGCGATAGCATAGAAGGTGTAAACCTGGGGCAGACCGCCCTTACCCACCATGCCGCCCACAAAGTTGGAGGTGACGGCAGCGGAGAGGGGGAAGCCGATGGTGACCCAGCCCATGGCCATGCCTTTTTTGCGGGGGAACCAGTTGGAGACCACGTTCATGGAGCAGATGTAGCAGAAGCCCATACCGCCCACGCTGGACACGGCCAGACATACAAAGTACATGGCGGGGGAGGAGGCGTTGCCCCAGAAGAGGCAAGCGATGCCGGTGATCAGCAGGGAAATGACCCAGGCCCAGCGGATGGAGATTTTGCTGGACAGCACGCCCCACATGACGGCGCCGGCCACGGCGATCCAGGCGGTGATGGTGGAGAAGCTCAGCAGCAGGTTGCTGTTCCACTGATGGACGCCGGCAAAGACGTCAACCACCACGTTCAGGGAGTCGTTGATCAGGGAGGAGTCCAGGAAAATGCAGAGGAAGGTGATGATCAGGATGATCCATCCTTTGACGCCAAAGTTGGCGCTGACCAGGGAAATGTCGTCCTTTTGTTTTGTGCTCATGTTCTTACAGACCTCTTTTCTCAAATTTATGGCAGCGCCGCTCTCACCCGGCGCGAAACCACGCTTGAAGGCAGGGTTCCCCGGCCGGCCGGCACAGGGTAAGCCGACCGGGGAATCGAGTCCCGTCAGCCGCCACAGGCGGCTGTAATTCCATTGTTACAGGTTGATGGCGGCGTAGTAGGCCTCCTTGGTGGCCCACTCCACGGTCCGGGCCCGGACGCAGTCACCGATCTCGGTGACCTCGTCGGCCACCCCGAAGAAGCTGTCGGCCTCGGCGGCCTTGGGCTTCATACCGGCGCACAGCAGCACGCTGTCGGCGGTGATGGTGTGCTCCTGGCCGTCCTTGACATAGGTGACGCTGTTGGCGGTGACGCTCTGGCACCGGGCGCCGGTCAGGGGCACGAAGTTGGACTCCTGGTCGATCTCCGTCATCAGCTCGTTGCGGCCGGTGGTGGAGGCGTCGGGGGCCAGGGCGGACTGCATTTCCACCACGGTTACCTTCTTGCCCAGCTTGGCCAGATGCAGGGCGGTCTCGCAGCCCACCTGGCCGCCGCCGATGACGATGACGCTGTCGCCCAGGGTGTCCTCCTGGCCCAGCACGTCAATGGCGATCTTGGCCTGGTCCACGCCGGGCACCGGCAGGATCAGGGGCTCGGCGCCGATGGCCACGATTACCGCGTCAAATCCCTTGACGGTGTCGGCGGTGGCCTTGGTGTTCAGCTTCACGGTGATGTCGCTCTTGTTCACCTGGGCGATGAGCCAGTTCATGTAATCCTTCACCGGATACTTGAAGGGGAAGTAGCCCGCCATGTGGAGCATACCGCCCAGCTCCCCGGTGGCCTCGAACAGGGTGACCTGATGACCCCGCTCCCGAGCCACCAGAGCGGCCTTCATACCGGCAGGGCCGCCGCCCACCACGGCAACCTGCTTCACCCGCTCCATCGGCTGCACCAGATGGGCGATGGAGTTCTCCAGCCCGGCGGTGGGGTTAACGGAGCACTGGAAGTGATGGCCGTAGACGGTGGAGTCGTGGCAGCGCATGCACTTGATGCAGGGGGTCACGTCCTCCCGACGGCCCGCCACGCACTTCTTGATCAGCAGGGGATCAGCGATGAGGGCCCGGGCCATGGTGACCATGTCCGCCTTACCGGAGGACAGGATCTCCTCTGCGGAGTCCACGGAGTCAATGGCCCCCAGGGTGACGATGGGCACATGGAACTTACCGGACTTCTTGAAGGCCTCCGCTACGCAGACGTTGGGCATGGGGGGCCGGAAGCCGCAGGGATGGACCCAGGTCATCCACTTGGGATTGTGCATACCGGCGGAGACCTGGAGGATGTCCAGGTGGTCCTGGATGCGCTCACCGATGCGGATGCCCTCCTCGATGTCGATGCCGCCCTCCTCGAACTCGGTGCCGGAGATGCGGACCTCGATCAGCAGGCGCTTGCCCACCTTGGCCCGGATGGCGTCCAGAATCTCGATCAGATAACGGCAGCGGTTGTCGGTGGAGCCGCCGTACTCGTCCTTGCGCTTGTTGGTCAGGGGGGAGAGGAACTGGGCCAGGGGGCAGGAGTGGCCGCTGTGGATTAGAATGGCGTCAAAGCCGCACTCCGCCAGCAGCTGGGCAGCCTCCACCCAGTCGTTTTTGAACTCCTCCATAGCCTCCCGGGTGATCTCATGGCCCTCGCCCCAGCCCATGATGCTGCAGCCGTCGGAGACGGTGTAGCCCTCGGGGAAGATGCCGATGAGCTCCATGGAGGCCTTGGCTCCGTAGAAGTGGATGCGCTCCACCAGTTCCATCAGCTTGTTGCGGTGATTGGGGGCGTTGAGATCCCAGGCGGTCATGGCGCCGTCATCTCTCACGTCCTTGCCCACCTTGACGCCGGCCACGGTGACCATGCCGACCCCGGCCCGGGCCCGCTCCTCAAAGAAGGCCAGGGCATCCTGGGAGGGATAGAGTTCCCCGTTAGACATGGAGTGCATGGTGGAGGGGGCGGAGACAATGCGGTTTTTCAGAACGACGTTGCCGATCCGGATGGGGGACAGGGCAACAGGATACTTTGCAGACATATTCCGGGGCCTCCTTACAGACTGGGGTCGATGAGCACCTTGAGCTGGCCCTTGCGGTCGCCGTCAAAGACCTTCTCCACGCACTCATCCAGGGAGACCACGCCGGTGACCATGCCGGGGAAGTTCAGCTTGCCGGAGGCCACCATGTCCAGATAGATCTTGACATCCTCCTCGGTGTAGGTGAAGGAGAACTGCAGATCCGGCTCAAAGATGGAGAAGGAGCCGGGAATCAGGTTGCCCATGGGCTCCTGAATGGTGCCGATGACGGAGATCTGTCCGCCGGGCTTGACGCAGGAGTAGATGCAGTTGTTGAGGCTCTTCATGTTGCCGGCGCACTCGTAGACCACGTCGGCTCCCACGTCGGAGCCCAGGATCTTCTTAATTTCACCGGCCAGATCCTCGCACTCCTTGGAGTTGATGAAGTAGTCGGCACCGTAGGCCTTGATGGTGGGCTCCTTGGAGGAGGTGGTGCCCAGGGCAATGACCTTGTTTGCGCCGGCGGCCTTCAGGATCTGAATGGCGGCCAGGCCGATGGGGCCGGTGCCGGAGACCACCACGTTGTCGCCGAACTTGAAGCGGGAGTTGCGGATGCCGTGGAGGGAGACGCAGATCACGTCGAAGAGGACGGCGTCCTTGAAGTCCACCCCTTCGGGCACCGGCACGATCATGGTGTGGGCCACGTCGTGGATCAGCAGATACTCGGCGTAGCCGCCGTCAAACTGGCCCAGGCCCGCGGTGCGGGGGAAGCCGTGAATGCAGATGTTGGTCATGCCCTTCTGGCAGGAGGGGCAGTCCTCGGCGCAGTGGGAGGGAGGGCCGCAGAGCACCCGGTCGCCCACCTTGAACTTGGTGACGCCTTCGCCCACCTGGCACACCACGCCGCAGTTCTCGTGGCCCAGCACCAGGGGCATCTTGGAGAAGGGAGGGGTCATGCCGGTCTTGTACAGTTCCACGTCAGTGCCGCAGATGCCCACATAGGCGATCTTCACCAGCATCTGGCCCGGGCCCACCTGGGGCACCGGCAGATCCTCAATGCGCAAATCTTCCTTACCGTAAAAAACGCCAGCTTTCATCAATGAAAACCTACCTTTCTATGTCTATGGATTGAGGTCAAGCGCATCAGGCCTGGGGCTTGGTGGGCTGAATGAACTCCATGTACTTCTTCTTGCGGGCCTTCATCTCATCGGAAGCCAGCTTGGCCCGAGAGCTCTTCTCGTTGTTCTGGATGTCGTCACCGTGGATGAACTTGCCGGTGATGGTGTCGTGGGCGTGGGGGAGGGTGTCCTCCGGGAAGATGAACTGATACTTGCCGTCCACCACTTCAATCTTGCCTTCCAGACCGCACAGGCAGCAGATGGCCTTGCCGTCTTCCTGGAGATAGAAGTTCTTGGAGTGGCAGTGAGGACAGATGCCCGGGTCGGACTTGTACTCGCTGCCCATGATGCCCAGAGGAATTTCGGTGGTGCCCTCCAGAATCTTCTTGGCGGCCTCAGCAGTGTCGATGCCGATCTGATGGGCCTTGGCCAGGTACTCGTCGTTCATCATGATGCCGAGGGACCACTGGAAGTAGTCGTTGTGGATGAGGGTCCACTTGGGAGTCAGAGCCTGGGTGGCGCAGTCGGCCTGGACCCGGGTAGCCCAGTCGGAGCCGCCCACGGCCATGTAGGAGACGGCCATTTCCTTCAGATACTTGGGATCGATGGGCTTGCCACCGTTTTCGGCGATCTTCTGAGCGATCATCAGGTTACCCCGGTCCATACGGGGGCCAAAGCGGTCCATGGTGGTGTGGAACAGGCCGGTGGCGCACTTCTCAAAGATGGGCACGGAGAAGATGAGGCCGTCGGCGTCAAACATCTTGTCGGTGAGCCACTGCATGTCGTCCTTCAGTACGCAGGCGTTGCCCCGGCCGGAGAACAGGCCCATGACACAGGCTTTGCAGCCGGTGCAGTGCTTGATGTTCAGAGTGTTGACGTTGATGAATTCAATCTCCGCCCCCACTTCCTGGGCGCCCATCAGGGCCTCCTTGACCATGGTGTCGTTGCCGCCGTTGAGCGTGCCATAGGAAATACCGAGAATTTTCATTTGGGTTTCCTCCTTTTGTTGTTCTTTCCCCTTAAAACACACGGGCATGGTTTGCCCGGTTACTAAACATACTTTAACAATTTGTTAAAGATTTGACAAATATCCAAATTGGCATCATTTATATATCAGATGGAATAAATGCCGGGTCTCTTTGGCAAAATACGACAATTCCCTTGCGTCGTTTTTGTGCTTATGCTATTATGGAATCACTTATTCCAGAATGAGGTATAACTGCATGAATACCATAAAGATCCGTTATTTTGTTGAGGTGGCCCGATGCGGCAGTTTTTCGGAGGCGGCGCGGCATCTCTATACTGCCCAGCCCAATCTGTCCAAACAGATTGCCCAGATGGAGCAGGAGCTGGGATTTGCCCTGTTTACCCGCTCCCGCAGATCCGTTAAACTGACACCGGCAGGACAATTTCTGTTTGATAAGTTGCAGCACCTGCCGGATCAGCTGGATGAAATTTTTGAGCAGGCTCGTTCCCTGTCCCGGAAAGGGGAGGCCACCCTGTCCATCGGTGTGCTGGAGGGGCAGGACGTCAACAAGGTGCTCTCGGAACGGCTGAACCAAGTGAAATCCATCTACCCGGACTTGCAGATTACCCTGGAGCGCAATTCCTATCAGAATCTGCGCAGCGGGCTGATGTCTGGTCATTACGACCTGATTATCACGCTGAGCTTCGATGTGGAGGATGAGGCGGAGTTTCAGACCTATTGCCTCTACCAGAAATCCCCGGCTATTGCCATGTATAAAACCCATCCGCTGGCCCAGAAGAAGGAACTCACGCTGTCTGATCTGAAGGATGAGAACTTTGTGGTGATCTCCCGGCAGGAATCCCCCGGGGGCTATCAGCGGCTGATGGACAGCTGTTCCGCTGAAGGGTTTGTACCCAAAATCGTCCGGGAACCCAGGTCGCTGGAATCCCTGCTGCTCTGCGTGGAGATGGGTATGGGCATCGCCCTGCTGGATCAGAATACCCGGCTGGAGCTGAGCCCCTATATTGTCACCATCCCCCAGAATGCACCTCCCATGGCGGTGGTGGCGGTGATCACCCGCAACGAGCAGCGCCCGCTGATCCTGAATGTCATTAAATTGTTGTCCAAAGCGGAACAAGAAGTATAAAAAAACACCGCGCATCACAGATGCGCGGTGTTTTTCAATCTGGCTTCAGCATTTCATTAGTCCAGCACATACACGGTCACATTTCTGCGGCCGAAGGAAAGGCACAGGGACTCGGTGTTATAATACAGATCCACGGTGTTGCCGTTGATGTTGCCGCCGGTATCCTCAGCGGTGGCAAATCCGTAGACCACGGAGCCGTCACTGGCAATGACGAACAGGCGGCTTCCCAGGGGGATCACAGAGGGATCCACAGCGATGGCGCCCTGACGGGCGGCGGTACCGGTGGCAGTGACACCGCCGGGCTGGCAATAGGCATAGCCGGTGCAGGTCAGGGCCTTGGAGTAGGAATAAGTCTCACCGGAAGAAGTGGTAAAGGTCTTGGCGGTGGTGTCCACATAGGTGATGGTTTCGCTGGTCAGATCCAGAGAGCTGCCGTTGTTGGTAAAACCGGTGGCCTTACCCGTCTCCTTGGTGCCGTAGGTAATGACCTCATTGACCGGCTCGACGGTCACCTCACTGCTGATCAGGGTAGTGGTGGTCTCGCCGTTCAGGGTACGCACCTCATAGGTGTCCAGCTGAACGCCGTTCTGGCCTTCCGTGGTGACTTCCTCGTCGCCCTTGTTCATGGTGTCATCCGCCACCCGGACGGTCTCATAGGGGACCTCCACCTCTTCTGTGGTGGTCTCCACCGTCAGGCGGTTGACATACAGATCATAGCCATACTCGTTGGCCACCTGCTCGGTATAGTCCTGATTTTCCAGGGTAAAGCCAAATAGTTCCTTTAACTCTTCCTCGGACTTGTTATAAGTGTCCACCGTATAGACGGCGCCATCCACATGGATGGTGGCCAGCTCATGACCCGCCGGGAAAATACCCTGATCACCCAGGTCAATTTCCTCCACAATGTGCAGGGGAGTCAGCTCCCAGTTGCCGTGACCGGCAGACGCGCCGATATGATCAGATTGACCGGCAAAGGCGCTATAAGAGATAAAGACGGCAATCATCACGGCGGCAAGGGCAGAAAGCGCAATGTAAACAACCTTTCGGATGCTGATGCCGGTTCTTTTTGAGTTGATTGGATCAACGGAATAGAACATAGTATCCTCCAATGGTGCTTGCAAGTTGCAAATAGCGTTTGTTACTTTAGTTACAAGCGGATTATATGCTCAGAAATTCTAAAAATCAAGTTTTTTGGGCTGATATTTTGCAAAAACGGTTACAAGTGTTCATAATTATGTAAACGAACCGACGTTTTATTGCCCTATTTTTAACTAAAAAATGAAACGAGTGGTAACAAAAAGTTACATGGCGAGGCAATCAAATTCACATAAAACCACAATATATTGGAGGAATGTAGTGAAAGGACCCTATATTTTTGTGAAAAATCGTTCACAACGACGGAGTGTACAAATTCGACACAGAAAATTTGTAAAAAACAACGGAAATAATTTTGATTTTTTTGCGTAATCCATCTGAGAAAACCCGGAAAAACCGCTCTTGACTTTGCGCAAGTGAATCGTTATAATATAAAACCATCGGGGTGTGGCGAAGCTTGGTATCGCGCTTGGTTCGGGTCCAAGAGGCCTCGGGTTCGAATCCCGACACTCCGACCAGCAAAAGGACTGTAACCGTTTTGGTTACAGTCCCTTTTTTTCAATTTATCGTGAATTTACCATCAATAAAGTGATGTGCGGTTTTATTTGACCCCACTGTTGACCCCAATGGACTGAATAAAGCCCTCCATGCGGTCTGCGCTGGCGTCCTTCATGGAGTCCCACGCAGCGGCATATACGTCCAAGGTAAAAGCGGCGGTGGCATGTCCCAGATTGTGCTGGACAATTTTCACATCGTCGCCGGCCTGGATGGAGGCCACGGCATAGGCGTGGCGGAGGTCATGGAACCGTAGCTCAGGCTTACCTATTTGAGCAACAGCCTTTTTGAAGGCGTGGTACACCACATCCGGCATGATGTGTTTGCCTTGCTCATCTGTAAATACCAGCTGAACCGGCTCCCGCTTCTGGCAGCTGGCATCTGTATATACGTCTCCGTCCTCCAACCAGATGGGGCCGTTTCTCAGCCGCCACTCAGCTTGCCGGCGCCGTTGGGTGGTGAAGAGCTGGAGCACCGTGGGAGGAATGGCCAATACCCGGCCTTTTCCGTTCTTCGGGGAGTTTAAATAGAATCTGGCGTTCTTGCCTCGCTCAAACTGCAGCTGCCGTTTCACGGTGATCCGGCGCCGCTTGAAGTCGATGCAATCCCAGGTGAGGCCCAGCAGCTCTCCTCGACGAAGGCCCGTGAACAGGTCGATCAGGAATAGCGTTTCAAACCGGGTCCCTTGAATTACCTTTAAAAACCGGGCGATATCTTCACCTTCCATGATGCTCAGTTCAGCCTTTGGAGCCCGGGGGACTTTTACGGCGTCGGCTGGATTGGAGCGGATGTAGTCCACAAGGACGGCCTGCTTCAGCGCGGAGTGGAGTACGCCATGAACGTTCTTCACCGTTTTTGCCGATAGGGGAGAGGCCTTTGCGGAGCCCTCCAGCAACTTGTTGTAGAGCTGCTGAATGATTGGAGCGGTGAGTGCGTTGAGCTTGATGGCACCCAGATTCGGTTTCAGCTTATGGTCAATGATGCCCTGGTAGCTGACCAGGGTGAGGGGCTTGACATCGCCCACATATTCCTTGATCCAGATATCAAGCCATTCGCCTACTGTTATTTTATTGGGGGCTTGGTAGGTGCCGTCATCCAGTGCGGCCACGATGGAGGTCAGCTTTTGCCGTACCTCTTTTTGTGTTGCGCCATAGACAGACCGGCGGATCAGCTTGCCGGTTCCAGGATCATGGCCAACTACATACCGTGCCTCCCATCGGCCGTCCTTCCGTTGGCGGATTGTCCCGCTACCCTGGGCGGCTCTGGTATTCGATTTTCTTGCCATGGTGTAGAAACTCCTTTCTTGCACCACTGGCCCCGTCATGGTACAATAAAAGGGCGCAGTGGTGCCTTAGTTTGGTATCTTGGGTTCGCTGTGTATCGGGTCTGGATGTTGGTAGCATCCGGCCCACTTTCCCGCCCCTGGTGTTGGTAGCGCCAGGGGCGTTTTTATTTATTCAAAAAGAGGGTGTTCTTTTAGGTAGCTTTGAACTTTGTTTATAGTTTCTCTCTTGTTATTTCCATAAAGACGTTCGGTCCGTGCGGTGGATTCAATGAGTTCGAGAAGTGCTGGAGCAACCATATTCTGATGAGATTCATTGAAACTCACTGCATAGTCTAAGATCTTACGGCTACTTGTAAGTGCATCAATATCAATGAGGAAACTTTCTGCTTCCTTTTCCTGATCAAGCAAAGCATCGGTGCTATCTGTCATGTTCGTCTCAACAATATCTGACAGGTCTATGTGTTCCATAGGAAGATCACAGGTATATAAAGCACCATTCAAAATGTATTTTTTGACCTGAATGTCAACAGCACGAACAGTTCTCTTTATTTGATCAGGGATACTGCATGGAGTATGCTCGCTGATGAAATGAAAACGTTTTCCACGGGAAAATGATAAGAATTCTATATCAGGTAAGGAAAACTTTTCATCAAATATAGTGATAAGGGTCGTGTTCGTCAAAATCCCATCCAAACTGATATTTTCCGAACAAAATACGTCTAAGTTTAGTTCTGACGTTTTGTCATTATAAGAAAAAAGAGAAACAGATACAGGGCGAAAGGGGAGATCCTTTTGAGTGTGTGAGATTTCCAAAACTTTAGAATCAGGTGTTTCCGTCAGATCATCAGCTGTCCCGTCGATTTTAGAAATCCTGACCACTGTTCCAGTGGCAATGATCCCGATTATATCAGCGGAAAATGCAGTCATTTTAAGATCAACACCAATGATTGCATTGCCATCAGCCATTTTCGCACGCAATTGCAAAACGTTTAGTGCATTCTGCCTGGCTGTTCCTATTTTCCCAGAATACATTGAACTATCTGTACCAAAAGTATCCGCAAGAGACGCTCCAATAGAACTCAAAAAGCCGGTACCAAGCGCTGACTCGCCTGAAAAAACACCCAAATACTCATCAATTTTATACCCATCAAAACTGAAACTGGTTGTCATTGGGAGAGTGCCTTTGAGTTTATCAAAAATCCCCATAAAATCACCCTTTCTGATTTAAAACCAATGCGTAAAGCCAACGGCTTTGCCTTCAATGTGTATATTCTCAA
>CABRZO010000055.1 GCA_902475455.1 uncultured Eubacteriales bacterium | reverse complement strand
CCGGAAGCACCTGTCCGGGGCCCGGGTAATTTCCGTCACCCAGCCCCCCATGGAGCGGGTGGTGGATCTGGAACTGGAAGCCCTGGACGAGCTGGGGGTCCGGGCCCCCCGGCACCTGATCCTGGAGGCCATGGGCCGCCGGGCCAACTTGATTCTGACGGGCCCTGACGGCCGCATCGTGGACTGCCTGCGGCGGGTGGACGCGGAGATGAACCAGGAGCGGCAGGTGCTGCCCGGGCTGTTCTACCATCTGCCCCCCACCCAGGACAAGCAGAACCCCCTGGAGCTGGAGGAAGCGGATTTTCTGTCCCTGGTAGACCAGGCCCCGGAGGAGCAGAAGATTGCTGACTTTCTGCTGGACCGGTTCGGGGGTATGTCCCCGCTGATCTGCCGGGAGCTGGCCTTCCGGCTCACCGGGGATGTGGACGGCCGGCTCTTTGAGACCACACCGGAGGAGTTGAACGGCCAGTTTGTCCAGTGGGCCGAGTTAGTCCGGGGCGGCGATCTGGAGCCCTATGTACTGCTCAACGACGGCAAGCCCCGGGACTTCACCTATTGCTCCATCACCCAGTACGGCTCCGCCATGGAGCTGCGGCGGGAGGAGACCTTCTCCGCCATGCTGGACGGCTTTTATGGGGAGCGGGAGACCGCCGAGCGCATCCGTCAGCGGGGTAGCGACCTCATCAAGGCGGTGACCAACCTGCGCAACCGCACCGCCCGGAAGCTGGAAAACCAGCGCAAGGAGCTTGCCCAGGCGGAGGACCGGGAGCTGCTGCGGCTCCGGGGGGAACTCATCACCGCCAACCTCTACGCCATGCAGAAGGGGATGCGGGAGCTGGTGTGCCAGAACTACTACGATCCCGACTGCGCCGAGATCAAAATCCCTCTGGACCCGCTGCTCACCCCCCAGCAGAATGCCGCCGCCTGCTTCAAGCGCTATAACAAGGCCAAGACCGCCGAGCAGGTGCTCACCCAGCAGATCGCCAAGGGAGAGACGGACCTGGACTATCTGGACAGCGTCCTCACCTGTATCCGGTGCGCCGAGGAGGAGCGGGACCTCATCGAAATCCGGCAGGAGCTGGAGGACAACGGCTATCTTCGAGCCAAGAAAGCCCCGAAAAAGGGGATGAAGCGGGTCAAATCCAAGCCCCTGGAGTTCCGCTCTACGGCAGGGCTGCGGATCTCCGTGGGCCGCAACAACGTTCAGAACGACTTTCTCACCACCAAGATGGCCGGGAAGGGGGACATCTGGTTTCATACCCAGGGCATCCACGGCTCTCATGTGATTCTGTGGACCGAGGGGGGCCAGCCTGACGCCGCCAGCCTCACCGAGGCGGCTCAGCTGGCGGCCTGGTTCTCTCAGGGCAAGGAGGGCAAAAACGTGCCGGTGGACTACACCCCGGTGCGCTATGTGAAGAAGCCCGCCGGGGCCAAGCCCGGCAAGGTGATCTACACCACCTACTCCACCGCCTACGTCACCCCGGACCGGGGGCTGGCGGAGAAACTCAGGGTCAGATAACGAAATAAGGCTGTTGTAAAATCAAATTTCCCTGTCATTCTGAGCCACACAGGGGCGAAGAATCCTTCGGCAACGACAACTGCGAGGAAAAGATCCTTCGCTGACGCTCAGGATGACAGACGAAGGAGCTGTTGCGGTATTTCGCAACAGCTCCTTTTGCAAATGATTCAGTTCCGGAACAGCCGTGCCCCGCCGGGCTGCTTCCATTCAATATCAGTGCGGTCACTGAGCCAGCTGGGCAGCGATCGCATTTTGATGCCGGAGACAAAGCCCATGGCGGCGTAAAGGGTGATCAGAGAGGAGCCGCCGTAGCTGATAAAGGGCAGGGTGATGCCCACCACCGGCAGCACATACAGGCACATGCCCACGTTGAGGATCACCTGGAAGATCAGCATACTGCCATAGCCCATGGCCACCAAAGCGGAGAAGGCGCTGCGGGCAGTTAACCCCACATAGAGGCACCGGAGAATGATGGCTGCCAGCAGCACCAGCAGCAGCATACAGCCCAACAGTCCCCACTCCTCGGCGCAGGTGGAGAAGATAAAGTCGGTGTAGCGCTCGGGCAGGTAGTTTTTGCTGGGGTTCTGGGTCAGAATCCCCTGCAAATAGCCCTCCCCGGTGAGGCCGCCGGAGCGGATGGCCAGCAGACTGCGGGTCTGATTCCAGCCCTTGTCCATGGGATCCAGGGTGTGGTCCAGCACCACCCGGATCCGCATGATCCAGTAGTTGTCAGCGGGCAGATAGTGCCACAGGGCCACGCCGCCCCCGGCGGCCGCCAGGGCGCCCAGCAGGAACCAGCGCTTTTTCAGACCGGCAATCCAGCACATAATGACAAAGATGGCGGCATAGACCAGAGCAGAGCCCGCGTCCCCGGAGACCACGAAGATGAGCCCGCAGAACCAGGCCAGATGCACCACCAGCTGGCCCACCGAGCGCACCCGGCTCAGATCGTTTTTGTCCCGCTTTTGCAGATGCACCAGCTGTTTGGCCAATAGCATCACAAAAAACAGCTTGACGATCTCCGCAGGCATAATGCTGAAGGGGAGCCAGGAGAATTCCAGCCAGTTTTTATTGCCCTGATAACCGGTGCCCAGGGGAACCAGGGACAGAATAAACAGGGAACTGAGGATGAAAACCAGCTTCCATTTCTCCATCAGAATTTCCAGGTCGATATAGTTGCAGACAATAAAGACCGCGATGCCGATGACCATGGCGATGCCCTGTTTCAGGGGCAGGGAGTGATAGGTGGCGTTAAACCGGGTGGCGGAGTAGACCAGCACCAGCCCGAAGATATTGGTGACGATACACAGCAGCAGCAGAAAGAGATCCGCCCGCTTGAAAAAGTTTTTGATCCCGTCGATCATGGGGTTGCGTTCACCGCCTGAAATGAGATATATCAAAAATTATAGCAGAGTGACAAGATTATGTAAATGGATTCCTTTGTCGAAATCCCCCGTGCCGGCCGTGGAGCGGGGGAAATCCCCGCCGCAAACTGTTTTACAGAGGGAATGGATGTGTGCTATAATATCATTTACTGAAGTTTCCCGCCGATTGATATGGGCGGGGAAGGAGCGTTGCCATGATTTATCATACAAAGAGCGCCGCCGAGACCGAGGCACTGGGGGAGAAGCTGGCCGGGAAACTCCGGGGGGGCGAAGTGATCGCCTTCACCGGGGATCTGGGGGCAGGGAAAACCGCTTTTACCCGGGGCCTGGCCCGGGGGCTGGGGATTGCCGACCGGGTGACCAGTCCCACCTTCACCATTGTCAACGAATATGAGGGGGGCAGACTGCCCCTGTTCCATTTTGACATGTACCGGCTGTCCTGCTCCGATGAGCTCTATGACATCGGCTGGGAGGATTATCTGGCCCGGGGCGGCGTCTGCGCCGTGGAGTGGAGCGAGATTGTGGAGGATGCCCTGGAGGCCGACGCCATCCGGGTGGACATCAAAAATGACGGCGACGACTGCCGCAGTGTCGCCATCACGGGGGTGGAACTGGAAGTATGAAGATTTTAGCCTTTGAATCCTCCGCCAAGGCCGCCGGGGTGGCCCTGTGCGAGGATGAGTTTTTGATTGCCCAGAGCTATCAGAATAACGGCCTGACCCACAGCACCACCTTGCTGCCCATGGCGGAGGATCTGCTGCGCAACTGCGGGATGACTCTGGGGGAGGTGGACTGCCTGGCGGTGTCTGCGGGCCCCGGCTCCTTCACCGGCCTGCGCATCGGCATTTCCACCGTCAAGGGGCTGTGCTGGGGAGCGGATAAACCCTGCGCCGGAGTATCCACCCTGGAGGCCATGGCCTGGAATCTGGCCCACCTGGATGGGGTCATCTGCTGCGCCATGGACGCCCGGCGGCACCAGGTCTATAACGCCCTGTTCCGGGCCCGGGAGGGCACCCTGGAGCGGCTTACCCCGGATCGGGCCATCTCCCTGGAGGAGCTGGCAGAGGAGCGGAAAAGTTTTGACGGGCCCCAAATTGTTGTTGGAGACGGCTCGGAACTGTGCTATAATGACGCCAGTGCCCGAGGCCAGCAGCTGAAGTTGGCCCCGCCCCACCTGCGCTATCAGAGCGCCTGGGGGGTGGCCCGGGCCGCGCTGGAGCAGGCCAGACAGGGAAAGCTGGTCAGCGGTGCGGACCTGACCGCCAATTACCTCCGCCTGTCCCAGGCGGAGCGGGAGCGGCTTGCCAAAGAGAAACAGACCAAAGCTTGAAAGGGGTTTGAAGGATGAGCGTACATATTCTGGACCATCCCCTGCTGCAGCATAAGCTGTGCATTTTGCGGGATAAAAAGACCGGAACCCGGGATTTTCGAAACACTGTGTCCGAGATCGCCATGTTGATGTGCTATGAGGCCACCCGGAACCTGCCGCTGCAGGAGATTGAGGTGGAGACCCCGGTGGGTCTGGCCAAGTGCCACTGCATTGCCGGCAAGAAAATCGCCATCGTCCCTATTCTCCGGGCTGGTCTGGGTATGGTGGACGGCATTCTGGATCTGATCCCCTCCGCCAAGGTGGGCCACATCGGTCTGTACCGGGATCCGAACACTCTGGAGCCGGTGGAGTATTACTGCAAGATGCCCCCGGACATTGCCGAGCGGGAAGTGCTGGTGGTGGATCCCATGCTGGCCACCGGCGGCAGCGCCAGTGCCGCCATCCAGTTCATGAAGAACTATGGCTGCAAGCACATCAAGATGATGAACATCCTCGCCGCCCCGGAAGGTGTGGCCCGGATTGAGCAGGATCATCCTGATGTGGAGTTCTATGTGGCGGCTCTGGATGAGCGGCTGAACGACCATGGCTATATTGTCCCCGGTCTTGGCGACGCCGGTGACCGGATTTTTGGTACCAAGTAAAAGCTCGCCGCAGAGGGGTGGCGCAAAGGTGCGCCCCTCTGCGGTGTTTTCATTTTCGCGGTTTGGAGGTACGGCTTTATGTGTGGAATTGTCGGATTTGTGGGACAGGAGGAGGCAGCTCCTATTTTGCTGGAGGGCCTGTCCCGGCTGGAGTACAGAGGATATGACTCGGCGGGTATCGCGGTCTATGACCAGGAGTATGGACTGCAGGTCTACAAGACCAAGGGCCGCCTGAAGGCCCTCTACGACCTGGTCAACGGTGGTGCAGACGTCCACGGCCAGGTGGGCCTGGGCCACACCCGTTGGGCCACCCACGGCCAGCCCTCGGATCTGAACTCCCACCCCCATGTCAGCCAGTCCGGCCGAATCGCCGTGGTCCACAACGGCATCATTGAGAACTACCTCACCCTGCGCCACCGGCTGGAGTCCCGGGGCGTCCACTTTGCCTCGGAGACCGACACCGAGGTGGCGGCCCAGCTGGTGGACTACTACTACACCGACAATATTCTGGAAGCGGTGGTGAAGGCCCTGAACCAGATCGAGGGCTCCTATGCCCTGGGCATCATCTGCGTGGATCATCCTGACCAGATCATCGCCGCCCGGAAGGACGGTCCCCTGGTGCTGGGCTATGGAGACGGCTGCAACTTCCTGGCCAGCGATGTCACCGCCGTTATCAAGCACACCCGGGACGTGACCTATATGGAGGACGGGGAGATCGCCGTCCTCACCGCCGACAGCATCCAGGTCTATGACAGCCTGCTGAATTCGGTGGAGAAGGAGCATTCCACCGTGGACTGGGAGATCTCCGCCGCGGAAAAGGGCGGCTATGAGCACTTCATGATCAAGGAGATCATGGAGCAGCCCGACGCCCTGCGCAAGTGCCTCTTCCCCCGGATCAAGGACCGCCGGGTGGTGCTGGAGGATCTGAGCATCGACCCCGACTATATCCGCTCCCTGAATAAGCTCTACATCGTGGCCTGCGGCTCCTCCTACCATGTGGGCATGGTGAGCAAATACTTCCTGGAGAAGCTGCTGCGCATCCCGGTGGAGGTGGCCCTGGCCTCGGAGTTCCGGTACAGCAGCCCCATTGTGGACGACAAGACCCTGGTCATCGTCATCAGCCAGTCCGGCGAGACGGCGGACACCCTGGCGGCCCTGCGGGAGGCCAAAAAGCTGGGAGCCCGGACCCTGGGGGTGGTCAATGTGGTGGGCAGCTCCATCGCCAAGGAGTGCGATGACGTGCTCTACACCTGGGCCGGCCCGGAGATCGCCGTGGCCACCACCAAGGCCTATTCCACCCAGTTGGGAGTGCTCTATCTGGTGGGCCTCTACTTTGCCGATGTGCTGGGCAAGCTGGAACCCCGGCGCTACGATGAGCTGGTGGCCCAACTGCTGCTGCTGCCCAGCTGCCTGGAGCAGGTGCTGGATCAGAAGGAGAATATCCAGTACCTAGCCTCCCATTACTTCAACCATGAGTCCATCTTCTTTATCGGCCGTAACATCGACTACGCCATGGGTTTGGAGGGCTCCCTGAAGCTGAAGGAGATCTCCTACATCCATTCGGAGGCCTACGCCGCCGGGGAACTGAAACATGGTACCATTTCCCTCATCGAGGAGGGCACCCTGGTGGTGGCCCTGGCCACCTATGACGCCCTGTTTGACAAGACCATGAGCAATATCGTGGAGGTCCGGAGCCGGGGGGCCGACGTGCTGGCCCTGACCACCGAGTCCCACCGCGCTGTGCTGGAGGGCCAGTCCAGTGGCATGATCCTGATTCCGGAGCTGGACCCCATGCTGATGCCCTCTCTGGCGGTGCTGCCCCTGCAGATGTTCGCCTACTATGTGGCTCTGAACCGAGGCTGCGACATCGATAAGCCCCGGAACCTGGCCAAGTCCGTCACCGTGGAATAATCAGAAAAAGGAGCTGTTGCAAAATCTTGCAACAGCTCCTTCTTGGTTTGGTCAGTGTCCCGCGGGCTTTCGCTCCACCAGGTCCCGCTCCGTGACCAGATCGGCATACAGCAGAGTTGCGAATACCACACCCAGAGGGATCAGGGTGAGCCAGATGGCCCGGCCCAGCATCAGATGGCAGAACACCGTGCCCACCACAGCCCCCAGCACGAAGAAGATCAGCATCTGAAAATGCCGGGACAGCTTCTTCCGGTGGGATTTGTCCGGGGAATATCGGTGCTTCAGTTCCTTGGCCAGTCCAATGCCGATTTGCCGGATGTGGTTGGTGGCGAAGGTGGTGGCCATGGGAACCCCCTCCGCCTGACGGAAGGTGTTGTATTGCATGGAGGCAATGAAGTTGATGGCCACCTGGGAAATCTGCACCGGGGCGGACTCGGGCACAAATCCCAGTCCAATGACCACCGCCATCTCAATGGCGATCAGCAGGGTGTCCCAGCGCAGGGGCAGATGGTGTTTGATGGGGTTGGGTACCAGCTCGGAAATGAGGGCCCCCATCAGATAGGCGGAGATGGGGATCAGGTAATAGAGGGCGTGGCCCCACTCACCGGAGCCCAGAGCCATGCCCATCAGCACCACGTTGCCGGTTTGGGCGTTGCAGAACACGTTGCCCCGCAGCAGGTAGGTAAAGGCCCCATAAAATCCCGCCACGGTGATCAGGGTGTGGTAGATCCACTTCCGCTCACACATGAGAAAATAGGTGCCATTTTTTGCCTTGGCTGCGCCCATTCTCGCCGCCTCCTTGCAATACTTTACCGCATTAGTATAGCACCTTTTTTCGGATTGGGCAAATGGCGGTGACTGGTTTCCGTGTGGGCAAGGCGTTTTCGGTTCTCATGATTCCTCTGACGGAGCCGGAGCAAACAGGGTGAAATGGTTGCGGTGGTATTGGAGCAGTCCCTGTTTCTGCAGCTTGGACAGCTCCGCCGACATGGCCGCCCGATCCACACAGAGATAGTCTGCCAGCTGCTGCCGGTCATAGGGGATGTCAAAGGTGAGCCTGCCCTGGCGCTGGGCCTGGGCGGAGAGATAGGACAGCAGCTTCTCCCGGGTGGTCTGCCGACTCATGTGGGTGATCTTGTCGTTGAGCACCAGCAGCTTCTGGGCCAGTACCGCCACCAGATTATGCACCAGCTTGGTGTGGGAGGGGCAGGCGGAAGGGCATAGGGTGAGCACCCGGTTCAAATCCAGCAGCAGAGCCTCGCAGTCCTCCTGAGCCACAACGCTGAGGTTCAGGGGCCCGCCGGCGGCGGCAAAGGCCTCGGCAAAGGCGTCCCCAGCCGCCACCTGGGCCAGAATGTTGCGCCGGCCCCACAGATCCTCCTGGATCAGCAGGGCGCTGCCGGACAGCATCAGCCCCATGGCCGTGGCCTGATCCCCGGACCGGAGCAGGAAGGACTGCTTGGAATAGCGCTTTTTGGCCGCCCCCAGACAGTCCAGGGTCCGCCTCAGTTCTCCCTCTGTCAGACCGTGAAAGAGAGCGGTCTGAGCCAAAAGTGGAAGATATTGTTCCATCATTTCAGCCTCCTTGTTGGAAATCAAACATACAAGATGGATTTACTATACTATAATGCCCCCAGAAACACAAGAGGAGGTCATCTTCCATGATGCGACGGATCATTGAAATCGACGAGGAAAAGTGCAACGGCTGCGGCGCCTGTGCCCAGGCCTGCCATGAGGGGGCCATCGGCATGGTGAACGGCAAGGCCAAGCTGCTGCGGGACGACTATTGTGACGGGCTGGGGGACTGTCTGCCCACCTGTCCCACCGGGGCCATCACCTTTGTGGAGCGGGAGGCGGCGGCCTATGACGAGGCGGCGGTGCTGGCTGCCAAGCGGGCCAAAGCCCAGCCGGTGGCCCACTCCGGGGGCTGCCCGGGCTCCCGGGCCATGGAGCTCCACCGCCAGCCCACACCCCAGCCGGCGGCTGTGAGCGCCGGGGGATCAGAGCTGCGCCAGTGGCCGGTGCAGATCAAGTTGGCCCCCCTCCGGGCCCCCTATTTTGACGGTGCAAAGCTGTTGATCGCCGCCGACTGTACCGCCTACGCCTATGCCACCTTCCATCAGGACTTCATCCGGGGCCACATCACCCTGGTGGGCTGTCCCAAGCTGGACGGGGTGGACTACGCCGAAAAGTTGACGGAGATTCTGCGCCAGAACGACATCCAGAGCGTCCACATTGTCCGCATGGAGGTGCCTTGTTGCGGCGGGCTGGAGCTGGCGGCCAAGAAGGCCCTGCAGGACAGCGGCAAATTCATCCCCTGGCAGGTCACCGTCATTTCCACCGAAGGTACCATTGTGGAGCGGTAAAAAAGTTGCGTATTCACAGCCCCCGGACAGCGCTCTGCGCCTGCCCGGGGGCTGTTTTCTGCCCTGTCGTTGATTTCAAAATACCCCCATGCTATAATTAAATCATAATAGATTGAGTTCGTGAGGAGGGAATGGTATGAAGAATATCACCTTGGGTACCACCGGCATCACAGTACCCCAGAATGGATTTGGCGCTCTACCCATCCAGCGGGTGAGCATGGAGCAGGCGGTCAAAATTCTCCGGCGGGCCTATGAAGGTGGCATGCGGTTTTTCGACACCGCCCGGGCTTACAGCGACAGCGAGGAGAAGTTGGGCCAGGCCCTGAGTGTCTTTCCGAGAGAGAGCTATTTCCTGGCATCCAAGACCATGGCGGTGACCCCGGAGGAGTTCTGGAGCCAACTGGAGACCTCCCTGAAGCTGCTGAAAACCGACTATCTGGACCTCTATCAGTTCCACTGCGTCAAACAGGTGTTTGCCCCTGGGGATGGCACCGGCATGTATGAGTGCATGGAGGAGGCCAAGCACCAGGGTAAGATCCGGCACATCGGCATCACCTCCCATCTGCTCCAGGTGGCCCTGGACGCAGTGGATTCCCACCTGTATGAGACCATTCAGTTCCCCTTCAGCTACCTGTCTTCGGAGCAGGAAGTGGAGCTGGTGCGCCGGAGCCGGGAGAACAACATGGGCTTTCTGGCCATGAAGGGATTGGCAGGAGGACTTATCAACCAGTCAAAACCCTGTATGGCCTTTATGAGCCAGTTTGACAACGTGCTGCCCATCTGGGGCATCCAGCGGGAGAGCGAGCTGGAGGAGTGGCTGGCCTTTATGGAGGATACCCCGGTGCTGGATGAGGAGATGAAAGCCTTCATCGCCCGGGAGAAACAGGAGCTGGCCGGGGACTTCTGCCGGGGCTGCGGCTATTGTATGCCCTGTCCCGTGGGCATTCAGATCAACCAGTGTGCCCGGATGTCCCTGATGCTCCGCCGGGCACCCTCCCAGAGCTGGCTCACCCCGGAGATGCAGGCGGAGATGAAGAAGATTGAGTTGTGCCTGCACTGCAACCAGTGTTCCGGTAAGTGTCCCTACCAGTTGGATACCCCGGCGCTGCTGGCCAAGAACTACGAGGACTACCAGCGGGTGCTAGCGGGAGAAGTCCAGGTGTAACCCCTGTCCCTGAAACTGACAAGCGGAGGTGAGAAGATGATCTGCAGAATCAACCACAATCAGCTGCCCCCGGCGGGGCTGGAGCTGGTCAACCGACTGAACCGGGCGGGCTATGAGGCCTGGTTCGTGGGGGGCTGTGTCCGAGACCTGCTGATGGGGAACCCGCCCCACGACTGGGACATCTGCACCAACGCCCTGCCGGAGGAGACCCGGGCGGTGCTGGGGGATCTGCGGATCCACGACACGGGCATCCAGCACGGCACTGTGCTGGTGATGGCCGGGGGCGCCGGCTACGAGATCACCACCTTCCGCACCGAAAGCGACTATTCCGACCACCGGCATCCGGATTCCGTCTGCTTTGTCCGGGACCTGGCCAGCGACCTGTCCCGGCGGGATTTCACCATCAACGCCATGGCCTACCACTCCCAGTACGGGCTGGTGGACCGGTTCGGAGGCCGGGAGGATTTGGAGCAGGGCATTATCCGGGCGGTGGGAGATGCGGCCCAGCGCTTTGAAGAGGATGCATTGCGGATGCTGCGGGCCCTGCGGTTTGCCGGCCGCTTCGATTTTGCTATTGAGGAGGCCACGGCGGCGGCCATCCACCGGCATTGCAACGACCTGGAGCGGATCTCTGCCGAGCGGATTTTTTCCGAACTCAAGGGGATTTTGACCACCCCCGGGGCCCCTCGATTGATGTTGGAGTTCCGGGACGTGTTTGCCGTCATTTTGCCGGAGGTGGCGGGACTGTTTGATTACCACCAGAATAACCCCCACCACGACGCCGACGGCTGGCGCCATACCGCTCGGGTGGTGGCGGCGGTGGAACCGGAACCGGTGCTGCGGCTGTCCGCCCTGCTCCACGACATCGGAAAACCCGACTGTTGTACCCGGGATCCCAAGGGAATTTCTCATTTTTATGGACACAATAAGCGCAGCGCCGAAATGGCCCATGGGGCCCTGCTGCGGCTGCGCTGCGACAACGACACCCGGGAGCAGGTGGAACACCTGGTGGGGATGCATGACTGCACCCTACCTCGGGATCTTCCTCAAACCCGGCGCTTTTTGGCCAGGCACGGCCTTGAAATCACCCGAAAGCTGCTGTTGCTCCGCCGGGCCGACGTACTGGGCCAGTCCTCCTTCCAGCGACAGGACAAGCTGGAGCTGTTGGAGGTCTTTGCCGCCCTGGTAGACCGGGCGGAGGCGGAGGGGCCCTGTTGGTCCCTGGAACAGCTGGAGTTGAAGGGCTCGGATTTGATTGCTCAGGGCTTTGAGCCGGGCCCGGAGATTGGCCGCTGCCTCAAACGGGCCCTGGAGGCGGTGCTGGACGGGGAAGTGGTCAACCGTCGGGAGGCCCTGCTGGAGTGGCTGTCCGCTCATCCGGAATAAAAAAGTCCTCTGCCGATGCGGCAGAGGACTTTTTGCGAGGGGTGGAGGTCAGTGGCAGCACTTGCCCCGGCCAGCCTTGAAGGAGGCGCACTCGGTGTTGTCGCACTGGGTGACCTCAGGGGCGCAGGAGCCCACCTTGATGCTGCTCAGGGTGCAGTAGCCCTGGTTGCCGGCATGATAGGCGCAGTTCTTGACGGTGCAGGCGATGCTGTGGTTAATCTGTTCCATGATTGATTCCTCCAGTTCAGATTGCGGAGTTCCCGCTGGTTACAGTATGGCCAGGCTGAGGCAGGTTTATTCCCGATACCATCGAAGGGATTCCGTGGTGCCGTTGCTGCGCAGCACATGGCCGGTCAGGGCAAAATCTACAAGAAACAGCAGGGTGACCGGGAAGAGCAGCGCCTCCGGGATTCGGGCCACCAGCTGGCTCAGGGGCGGCTGGATCAAATAGCGTAATCCCAGCCCCAGAGCCCCCCAGATCAGGGAAAAGGGAAGGCAGATCCGGCCCTGGAGATTGCCGGGCATGCTGTGGTAGTCCCAGAAGGACACCCGCCAGACTTTTTCATAGAATAGGGCGGCCAGATATTCCGCCCCGCTGGCCAGTACCGCCGAGGCCAGAAAGAGCAGCAGGGGATTGCCGGCGATCACCGCCGGCAACAGGGCGATGGCGGTGGCCCCCAAACCGTAGACCGGACAGATGGGCAGAAAAAAATGACATTTTCGATCCAGCTTCCGGGCACCTACGGCCCGGGCGTAGACCAGCTCCAGCAGGAACCCCAAAAAGCTGTAAAGATAAAAGTACCAAATCCATTCCATGCCCTCAGTTTGTCCGGAAGCCGGCAAAGATAACCGTAAAGGGAAAAACTTTTTTCGCTGTTGAGGGCTTCACAGGAAAATAAAAAAATATAAAGTAAAAATTCTTGACATACCATTTGGGATATGGTAATATATTCGAGCTGGCAATCGAGCATGCGGGTGTAGTTCAATGGTAGAATCCCAGCCTTCCAAGCTGGTCGCGTGGGTTCGATTCCCATCACCCGCTCCATACGCGCCTGTAGCTCAGGTGGATAGAGCAACTGCCTTCTAAGCAGTGGGCCGGGGGTTCGAGTCCCTTCGGGC
>CABRZO010000054.1 GCA_902475455.1 uncultured Eubacteriales bacterium | reverse complement strand
CGGCAAGCCGCTGCGCCAGCGCCGTTACTGCCACTCCGAGAACTTCTATACCATGGCCAACGCCGAGTACTATGCCCTGACCGGGGACACGGTGCGCATCGAGCGGGCCCTCCGTGCCTATGACATGGTCTATAAGCTGAACCACGGCCTCATCAAGGACCCCACCGGACTGGGTCCCAAGACCATCCCCGAGACCCGCCAGAGCCGGGCCTTCGGCGACCCCATGATCTACCTGAACGTCACCTCCATCATGCGCCGCTGCGACCCGGAGAACAAGGACCTCTATGACGCCCGGGCCAAGGAGTGCGTGGAGGATATCATCAAGTACCACTACAAGCCGGAGCTGAAGTGCGTGCTGGAGACTGTGGGGGTGGACGGCTCCCTGCAGACCGACACCACCGCCGGAAGAGTGGTGAACCCGGGCCACGACATTGAGGGCAGCTGGTTCATGCAGGAGCAGGCCAACTACGAGGGGGACATGGCCCTCAGTGAGACTGCCCAGACCATCTTCAACAACGCCATTGAGGCGGGCTGGGATCAGGAGTACGGCGGACTGCTCTACTTCATCGACTGCATGGGCTGCCCCCCGGAGGCCTATGAGCACGACATGAAGCTGTGGTGGCCCCACAATGAGATTCTGATCGCCTCCATGATGTTCTATCGGGATACCGGCGATGAGAAGTATCTGGATTGGTTCTACAAGACCGCCCAGTACGCCAAGGACCACTTCGCGGATCCCCAGTACGGCGAGTGGTACGGCTACCTGCGCCGGGAGGGCCTGCCCACCATGCCCGCCTGCAAGGGCAGCACCTTCAAGGGCCCCTTCCATGTGCCTCGCAGCCTGATCATGGTGGACAAGATGATGGATCAGGTGGAGGCCAAGGCCTGATTTAAGCGCAAATTCCCTACGGATCGGACCAGAAAGAGAGGCTCAGGATGACAGATCGGCCCCAGGGCGAGAACATTTTCGCCTATATCAGCAACAGCTATTATCATTTCACCGCCGCGGAGAAAAAGGTGGCGGACTATGTACTCAGCCACAAGACCGGGGTGCAGTATATGTCCATCTCCGAGCTGGCGGAGGAGTGCGGGGTGGCGGAGGCCACCGTGTCCCGGTTTTGCCGCCGGCTCAAGCTGAAGGGTTATAACGCCTTCAAGCTGGCTCTGGCCAAGGCCACCGCCCAGGAGCAGGGCACCACCCCCATCCCGGTGATGGAGGGGCAGGAGGAGGATATCGGTCCTGAGGACAGCATCTCGGACCTGTGCCGCAAGCTGTACACTGCCCACACCACCGCCATCGGCCAGAGCATGGCGCTGATCCGGCCCGAGATCATCACCCGGGCGGCGGAACTGCTCTGGAACGCGGAGAAGGTGTACTGCATGGGCCAGGGGGGCTCCATGATCCTGGCCCATGAGGCGGCCCATCTGTTCTCCACGGTGTCCAACCACTTCTTCTTCGTCCAGGACTCCCATATCCAGGCCTCCACCGCCGCGCTGCTGACCCCCCGGGATGCCATCCTCTTTTTCTCCTACTCCGGCTCCACCAAGGACATTGTGGAGCTGATGGGGTTGGCCCGGAAGCGGGGGGCCAAGACCATCCTGATTACCCGGTTTTCCAAATCCCCTGGGGCGGCCCAGGCGGATCTGGTGCTCCAGTGCGGCTCCAACGAGGGCCCCTTCCAGCTCAGCAGCGTGCCCGCCAAGATGGCCCAGCTCTATCTGGTGGATGTGATCTACAACGAGTTCATCCGGCAGCATCCGGAGACTGCCCGGGCCAATCAGGAGCGGATTGCCGAGGCCCTGGCGGAAAAGCACCTGTAACCACTCTGATTTTTTGGAAAAGGCCCGGCCTTTTCCACCAAGGCGGTTTTTGCTATGTTCCGACAAGTGTTTGACCCTGACAATCTATTCTGGAGCCTCATCAGCCGGGGCGTGGACTTTGTGGGGCTGGGCCTGTTCTGGGTGGCCCTCTGTCTGCCGGTGGTCACCATCGGCCCTGCCACCGCCGCCCTCTATTACACGGTGGTCAAGGTGTTCCGCCACAAGGGGGAGGGGGCCTTCGGCATGTACTGGAAGGCCTTTGTGCAGAACCTGCGCCGGGGCATTCCCGTGACCCTCATCGCCCTGCCCCTGCTGGTGCTCTTCATCTACGGCTACGCCGTCATGACCGCCAATATCGACACCGATCTGGGCAAGATGATGTATATGGCCTACTATGTGGTCATGCTGGTGCCGCTGGGTACCTGCTGCTACCTGTTTCCCTTGCTGGGCCGGTTTGAAATGGGGATCAAGGACTTGTTCCGCACAGCCCTGATGCTGGCCCTGCGCCATCTGCCCACCACCATCATTCTGGTGCTGCTGACGGTGCAGATGGTGGCCTTCGGCGTTCAACTCTGGTGGCCGGTGTTTTTCGCCCCGGTACTGACTACCCTGCTGGTGTCCCTGTTTCTGGAGCGGATCTTTGCCAAGTATCTCAGCGAGGAGGACAGGGCCATTTTGGAGGAGCGCCCCCCGGAGGAGCCCAAAGAGTGATCCCTGAAAAACGGGCCAGAGACCCACAAGCATCAAAACAGAACGCCCCCTGACATGGAAGGCTTTCCTTCCTGTGTCAGGGGGCGTTTTCATATTTGATACACAGTGGCGCACCGGTTAGGCCGGAGGGAGCGGGGAAACAGGGAGAAGCAGCTGTCCTCGGAGGTCACGGCTGGCTGAGCTTGTCGGCCAGTCGCAGAATTTCCGGGGCCAGCCGGGCTTTCTCCCGCCTGGTGACGGCTCCGTAGATAGGGTAGGCCGCCACCACGCCCAGAATGCCCAGGATGCCGATGACAATGCCCGCCGCGAACAGACGTTCCGCCCAGACCAGGCAGCAGCACATGCCCAGCCCCAGCACCAGGGTGCCCAGAATGCCCACCGCCAAGGCCCCGGCGGTAGCTTTCCGGGCCACGCTCCGATCCAGCCGGCGCAGCTGCTCCAGCTCATCCGGCTCTCCCGGCAGGTATTTTTCCCGAATGCGGCGGATCTCCTCCTGCTGCTTCGGGGAGTAGGAATAGGTGAATTTATCTTCCATTGGATATATCTCCTTGTTTGTTCCGGCCCAGTGCCCGGTTGGCCTTGGCGATCATAAACAGGCCCATGCCCAGGATCAGCAGGCAGATCATGCCGCCGCTGGAAGCGGTCATTGACCGGCGGAAAGCCGCCTCCTCCGCGGAGCCAAAGGCGTTCAGCATGGCGGTCTCCAGTGTCAGCATGGACACCAGGGCGGCGGCCAGGCTCACCGCCTTTGCCGCCGAAAGCAGAGGGCTGCAGTATCTGCGGTACCGCACCACGTTGATGAGCGCCATGGTCAGACTGAAAAACGTATAGGCGGCAATGGCAATGGCGGTAATGCTGTGGTGAGAAAAGCCCCGGCCCTGATGGGCCATGTAGAACACCATGGTTGCCAAGGCCACATTCATTACTGCCAATACCACGCCGCACCGGCGGTACAGGCGGTATTCTCCCGGAATATCCCGGCCGAGCCCACCCCGGGAGATGCGGCGGGCCAGGGGCAGGCGCATGACCAGCAGTAGGGCGTAATAGCTGGCCAGGACGTAATACCAGAGGGCCTGATGCCAGATCCCCAGCCCCAACTGGAAGGCGGCGTACAACCCGTTGCCCGCCAGGGACGCGCCCAGCGACAGCTTGACCCGCCAGACCGGGTCGGCGGAGTAGCGGTGCAGATAGGGGTTTTCCCGCCGCAGCCGCCGGACCCATCTCACCAGGGCGGGGGCTCTGGCGCAGAGAGCGGCCAGGGTGTAGGCGGACAGGGCGTAGCCTCCGTAGACCGCCGGTTCCGCCGGGGCCTGCCCCAGACAGCCGTAGGCCAACAGCGCCGCCGAGGCCCCCGTCAGCAGCACCAGCGCCGCAACTGGGGGAAACAGCAGTTTACCGAGGGCTTGCTTGAGCGGTTCCATCCGAATGCCTCCTCAGGGTGACGGTAAAGGTGGAGCCCTTGCCGGGTTGGCTTTCCACTGCAATGTCGCTGCCGGTGATATCCATGACCCGCTTTACCAGGGCCAGCCCCAGCCCGTTGCCCTGGGCGGCGTGGGAGGTGTCCCCCTGATAGAACTTGTCAAAGATCCGGGCCCCCACCTCCGGCGAGATGCCGCAGCCGGTGTCCGACACCTGCACCACCACCTGTTGACCTTCCTGGTGGAGGGACAGGGAAATCCGCCCCCCCTGGCCGGTGAATTTAATGGCGTTGGAGAGCAGGTTGTTCCAGACCAGACTCAGCAGCTCCGGGTCGGCGGATACCATGACCCCGTCTTCCAGATCCGTCTCAATGTCCAGCTGTTTGGCCTCCCAGAGTTCCTCGAAGCCCAGCAGGCAGAGGGCCAGCTGTTCCCCCAGGTCATAGTGTTCCACCGCCGGAAAGATCTGCTGATTTTCCAGCTTGTTCAGCTTCAGAATATTGGAGATCAGATCTCCCAGCCGCCGGGCGGCTTGGGTCACCGCTTTGGCGTACTCCATCCGCTGCTGCTCCGACAGGTTGGGCTGCTGGAGCAGCGTGGCGTAATTGCCCATGACGGCCAGGGGCGTTTTCAGCTCGTGGGATACATTGGCGATCAGGTCGGTCCGCAGGCTCTCCATCCCCGCCAATTCCTCCGCCATTTTGTTGAAGCAGGCGATAATTTCATTAAAAGCCTCGCCGGAGCCCAAAAGGGGCGGGATCCGGACGGAAAAGTCTCCGGCGGTAATCCGCTGGGCGGCCTCGGTGATCCGGCGCACCGGCCGATCCACGGTGATTTTTCGCCTGACCAGATCCAGCAGAGTGCAGATCAGGCTCAACAGCAGCACGTTGAGAAAGGTGAGCCCGGCGGCGGAGGTCAGATTCTCCCGGGTCAGCACCACTCCGGTGGTGTCGGTCAGTGTTTTGGTAAACAGCAGCAGACAGCAGGTGATGAGAAAGGCGATCAGCAGGAAAAACACCAGATAGCGGTACAGAGACAGCAGCAGCCTGCTCCAGGCTATCTTCCGCTTCATTTGATCACCGCCTTGTAGCCCAGCCCGTGGACGGTGACAATTTCGAAGTCCGTACATTCTGCCAGCTTGCTGCGCAGCTTGGTCATGTAGACATCCACCGTCCGGGGGCCGGACGCGGTGTCCGGGTCCCAGAACTCATCCATGAGTTGGCTGCGGGTAAAGGTCTTTTTCGGATAGGACAGCAGTTTGTAGAGCAGGCTGAACTCCCGGCTGGTCAGGGGAATTTCCGCACCCCGGAGATAGGCGGTGTGCTCGTCGGCGTCCATGACAAACTCCCCCAGCTCAATCCGCCGGCTGGCGGCGATTCTGGCCCGGCGCAGCAGTGCGCCGATCCGGAGATACAGCTCGTCCAGGTCGATGGGCTTGACCATATAGTCGTCGATCCCCGCCCGGAAGCCCCGCTGCTTGGCGGCCAGATCGTCCCGGGCCGTCATAAACAGAATGGGGATATTCTCGTTGAGGGCCCGCACCGTCTTGACCAGCTCAAAACCGTCGATTTCCGGCATCATAATGTCGGAGATGATCAGGTCAAATACCCCACGGTACAGGGCGTCATAGGCCTCCTCCGCCCCCAGGCAGCCCAGGGCCTCGTAGCCCCGCTGCTCCAAAAAGGCGCAGACGGAGCGGTTCAGCTCCCGGTCATCCTCTACCACAAGTATCCGGAACATGGCGTAACCTCCCATGATTTTTTCTTCATTATACCATGGAGATGTTAAAGTATTGTTTGCGTTTTCCTGGGGCTGAGATTTTTTGCTGTGGGGGCGGTCACTTTCCGCTCCGGCGCCGGGCCTCCTCCTGGGCCAGCCGATCCTTGGCGTCCTGGACGGATTCTCCCTCCCGGGTCAAAAATTCCTCTACAAAGGCGTCGGTCAGCTTGCCAAAGCCCTGCACTGCCGCCTGCTCCACCGCCTGGTAGCCGCCTACCACCCCGTGCTCCATTTTGCGGTAGCCCGCCGTCACCGTTTGGGCGATCTTTTCGTTGACTTTCACCAGTTTGCTCTTTGCCATATGCTATGGTTCCTCCTTTTTATCTATGATTCCGACGGCAGCGAGCCATGCAGCTCCAGACCGCCGCCATCACTCCCGCCAGCGCCGCCAGGGCGCAGCTTGTCAACAGATAGGGTTTCATATGCGATTCCTCCTTACTTCCAGCCCCTGACCAGGGGGATCAGGCACAGCAGCACCAGAATGCCCACCATGCCCACCAGGATTCCGGGCAGCATCAGGTTCCAGACCATGCACATGCACATGCCTACCCCCAGGGCCAGCACACCGGCCACCCCCAGCAGTACAGTGCCCACCGCCTTGGCGTTCAGCGGCACCAGCAACGGTTTGCCCGCCATTTTGCGGCGTATCAGCAGCATAACGGCCAGCACCGCCAGGCCCGCCGCCCCCAGGACAATTCCGGGTTTGGCGGCCTGCCATTCCGGCAGCAGCGCCATGCACATGCCCAGGGCAAACATCAGTCCCCCCAGTACCCCCAACAGCATGGAAACAAAATTCTTCTTCGTCATGTCGGATTCCTCCCGTTTGGTTTTCTATGGCTTTGTTCCATGGCTGTATTCTAGGGCAGGATTGTTTGAAAAAGATTCCCGTTCTGTTTCCGAAATGTTAATCTAAAAAAACCGCGCCTTCAGCAATTGATGTGCTGAAGGCGCGGTTCTTGCTTTTATCAGGGGTGTTCCGGAGCGGATTCGCTGGCGTCCTCCTGATGGCCGTGGCTCTGGAGGTATTCCGCCGCGTCGTCGGGCACATCGTCCAGGTCGTCCCCCACGTCCACCTGCTTGGGGGTGCGGCGGTAGAGGATGTCATACATGACCGGGACAATGAACAGGGTCATCAGGGTGGCATAGGCCAGGCCTCCCGCCACCACCACCGCCATGCCCCGGCTCATGCTGGCGGTGATGTCCCGGCTGAAGATCATGGTGCTCATGGACAGAATGGTGGTCAGGGCGGTCATCAGGATGGGCCGCAGCCGGGTCTTGCCGCTGGCGATCAGGGCCTCCCGCTTGCCCAGGCCACCCAGCCGCAGCTGGTTGACGTAGTCCACGAACACGATGCCGTTGTTGACCACGGTGCCCATCAGCACCAGGAAGCCCAGCAGACTCACCATGCTGAGCTGGTCCCCGGAGAGCAGCAGCCCCAGCAGACCGCCGGTGAAGGCCAGGGGCACCGTCAGCAGGATGATGAAGGGGCTCAGCAGGCTCTGGAACTGGGCCACCATCACCAGGTACACCAGCACCAGGCCCAAAGCCAGCAGCTGGGACATCTGGACCAGCATATCGTTGACCTGCTCCACCTCGCCGGCGATCTCAGCGCTGTAACCCTCGGGCATGTCGTAGCTGTCGATGAGCTGCTGCACCTGGGGGGAGAGCTTGGTGGTGTTGTAGCCCTCCTGGGTGACGGCGGTGACGGACATGGTGTGAGTGCCGTTCTGACGGTCAATGGTCTCCGGACTGTCGGTGTACTCCAGGGTGGCAAACTCTCCCAGGGTGTGGGTTTCGGTGACGGTGTTGCCCTCATCGTCCACCCCGGTGGCCTCCAGGGGCAGCTCCATCAGGTTGTCCACTGTCAGCAGGTCGGTCTCGTCCACGATGGACACCTCCACCTCCTGCCCCTCCAGGGTCAGAGTGGTGGCAGTGGCGTCGGTGGTGAGCTGTTCCGAGATGGCAGCATAGATCTGGGCCACCGTGAGCCCCTCCCGCAGGGCGGCATCCTTGTCGATGCTCAGGTGGATGACCTGTTCCGCCTCCTCCATGCCGTCGGAGACCTCCTCAAAGCCTTCCACCCCTTCCACCAGGGCTTTCAGATCCCCGGCGATTTTGGTCAGGGTCTCGGTGTCCTGGCCGTAGAGGTTGATGGTGAGGCCGCTGGACATCAGGGCGCTCATATCCCCGGCGGAGTCCTCGGAGAGCTCTGCAGTGCAGTCGGTCTCGCCGGCCAGGGCGTCGGAAATCCGGTCCTTGACGGCAGATACCTCGCTTACCTTGTCAATGCTTTCATCCAGCACCAGATAATAGGTGTAGTTGTAGTAGTCGTTGCTGGCGGCTCCCAGGGAGGTGCTCATCAGGCTGGCCATGTTGGTCATGGCCCCCACCTTGCTGACCCCCTCCACCTCCAGCAGTTTCTGGGTGATCTCATCGGCCTTGGCATAGCAGGTGTCCTGGTCCAGCTCTTCGTCCATCTCCACCTGGAGGTAGATCTGGTCGCTGTTCATCTCCGGGATTACTACAATGCCCATCCGGGCTACCATGACCACGCAGAAGGCCAGCAGGGCCACCGCCACCCCCAGGGGCACATACTTGCGCCGCAGGCAGAAGTCCAAGGCCTTGCCGTAGACGTTCTGGACTTTCAACAGCAGCTTGTCCTCTTTGGGTACGCTGCGGCGGAGCACCACGCTGCCCAGGGTGGGCACCACCGTGAGGGCCACCAGCAGGCTGGCCAGCAGGGCATAGGAGATGGTCAGGGCAAAGGGCAGCATCAGCTGCCGCACCATGCCGGTGGTGAAGATCATGGGCAGGAAGACGCAGACGGTGGTGAGGGTGGAGGAGATGATGGCCCCCGCCACCTGTTTGGCCCCGTGGACCGAGGCCCGGGGGGCGGCCACCTGCCGGGCTCTGAGCCGGTAGATGTTCTCAATGACCACGATGGAGTTATCCACCAGCATACCGATGCCCAGGGCCAGACCGGACATGGACATGATGTTCAGGGTAATGCCGGAGAAATACATGATCAGGATGGCCACCAGCACGCTGAAGGGGATGGAGAAGGCCACCACCAAAGTGGGCTTCACGCTGCGCAGGAACACTGCCAGCACCAGCACCGCCAGCAGGGCGCCCATGAGAATATTGCTGAGAATGGAGTTGATGAACAGGGCGATATAATCCCCCTGATCCATCAGCACCGTGATGTCCAGATCCGGGTTCTGGGCCTGAAGGTCCTGGATGGCGGCGTTGCAGGTCTTGGAGACATCACTGGTGCCGGCGGTGCTGGCCTTGTAGATGGACAGCAGCACAGCGTCCTGGCCGTTCATCCGGGTATAACTGTCAGCGGAGTTGTCAATCAGGGTGATCTGGGCCACGTCGGAGAGGGTGATGTCCCCGATGCCCTCCACCTGGGTGAGCACCATGCCCTCCAGCTCCTCCACCGAGGAAATCTCGTCTCCCACCTTCAGCAGCCACTGGTTGTCGTCGCCGTCGTCAATGTAGCCGGCGGGCATGGAGAAGTTCTGGGCGTAGATCAGGTTGGACAGGGTGTCCAGACTGAGCAGGCTGTCCAGATTGGCGCTCTTCAAGGCCTGCTCCCGGGCGGACTCATAGTCCTCCGAGGCCTGGTCCAGCTGGGCCTGGGCCTCGTCCAGGGCGGACTGGCCCGAGGCGATCTGGGCCTGGGCGGCACCCAGCCCGGCGGCGGCGGTGATCTTGCCCGCCTCCAGGTCGGCGTAGCTGTCCAGGGCGGTCTGGACTGTGGTATTCACCGAGTCCAGTACCGCCTGACTGGCGGCGATCTCCACCTGCAGGTTGCTCAGCTCGGTGTTGATCTGGGGAATCCGGGTATTGACCACGTCATAGAGCTGCTGCAGATTCTCCTGGGTCAGCCCTGCCGCCGCCTCGCTCTGGCCCGCCGCCTCCAGGGCGGCCCGGGCCGCCTCCAGCTTGTCCGGATTGGCCAGGGCATCGGCAATGTCCACCGGCATTTGGTCTGCCATGGGGGTGGACTGCAGGGAGGCCAGCAGGGCGTTCAATTGGTCGTAGCTGTCCTGGACCCCGGCCTCCTCATAGGCCTGCAGCTCGGTCTCCAGGGCGGTCTGGTTGGCCTGCTGGCTGGTGAGAATGGCGGTGTAGGCGGACTGGGTGGCCAGGGCCTGGTTCATCTGCTCGGTGAGCTCGCCCATCTGCTGGGCCTGGCTGGCCTGGGTGGACTCCAGCTGGTCCTGGCCCGCCTCCAGCTGGGAGCGGCCGTCGTCGATCTCCGCCTGGGCGTCCTCCAACTGGTCCTTGGCCTCTGCCATTTTCTGCTCCACCTGGGCCACCAGCTGGTCGTTGAGGCCGTCAATCTTGTCCTGATCCAGCCGCACCTCCACGGACTCCTCCACCAGGCCCATGGTGGACACGCTGGCCACCCCGTCCTGGCGCTGGAAATAGGGGGACAGGGTGTCGTTTACATAGTCGGTGAGCTGGTAGATGTCCATATCCTGCCCGGTGACGGAGACATACATGGTGGCCATCATGTCCATGCTCAGCTCCAGAATGCTGGGGCTGCCGCAGCGGTCCGGCAGGGCGTCCTTCACCGTCTCCAGGGCGTCGTTGACCTTGATGAGGGCGGAGTCCATATTGGTGCCGTCCTCAAACTCCAACATCAGAATGCCGTAGTTTTCAGAGCTGGAGGAGCTGAAGTTCTTGACGCCGGTGACGGTGCTGAGGGCGGCCTCCATGGGGTCGGTGACCTCCAGCTCCACCTTCTCCGGGCTGGCCCCGGGATAGGTGGTCACCACCATCAGATAGGGGGTGGAGATGGTGGGCAGCAGGTCGGTGGTCATCTTGGTCAGACTGACCGCCGCCAGCATCAGGACGATGATCACCGCCACAAAGATGGTGAAGGGTTTTTTGACGCTGAGCTTGATCATGGGGTCTCCTCTTTTCACGGGAATAAAGCTTCGAAAATAAACAAATTACAGTGCATTGTAGCACAATGGCACCGCAAAAGCAATCGAGCCGGGGACGGACGGCATCTCTTGGGGCAAGTTTTACAGAATATTCAATCTTTTCCACCGCCCTCCTCGTGCGTTTCGCCATACCAACCCGGCGGCGATTGTGCTATCCTAAGATAGACGCTTTTTGTTTTGTGAACGAGGGAAAGGAGGCTGTCCTTTGAAACGTCTGCTGGTCTACCTGACCAATTATAAAAAGGAGTGCGTCATCGCCCCGGCCTTTAAAATGCTGGAGGCGCTGTTTGACCTGTTTGTCCCCCTGGTGATGGCAAACATCATCGACGTGGGCATCCCCGCCGGGGACACCGGTTATATTCTGCGCAAATGCGGTCTGTTGATTCTGTTGGGCATCATCGGCCTGAGCTGCAGCATCATCGCCCAGTACTACGCCGCCCGGGCCGCCGTGGGCTGCAGCGCCGGAGTGCGCCACGCCCTGTTTGAGCACATCCAGCGCCTGAGCTGCGCCCAGCTGGAGCAGCAGGGGGCCGCCACCCTGATCACCCGGATGACCAGCGACGTCAACCAGGTCCAGAACGGGGTCAATATGGTGCTGCGGCTGTTTCTGCGTTCCCCCTTCATTGTGCTGGGCAGCCTGGTGATGGCCTTCACCATCAACCTCCGGGCGGCCCTGATCTTTGCCGGGGCCATCCCGCTGCTGTTTGTCATCGTCTTTGGCATTATGGCCCTCACCATCCCGGGCTATCGCCGGGTTCAGGGCAAGCTGGACAGCGTCATGCAGATCACCCGGGAAAACCTCACCGGCGTCCGGGTGGTCCGGGCCTTCCATCGGGAGGAGGACGAGCAGGCCAGGTTTGATGCTGCCAACACCGCCCTGAACCGGGCCCAGCAGCGGGTGGGCCGGATTTCCAGCCTGATGAATCCTCTGACCTATGTGGTGGTCAACCTGGCGGTGGTGGCCATCCTCTACTCCGGCGCCCTGTCCATCCAGATCGGCAATCTGCAGCAGGGAGACGTCATCGCCCTGGTCAACTATATGAGCCAGGTGCTTATCGAGCTGGTGAAGCTGGCCAATCTGGTGGTGCTGGTGACCCGGAGCCTGGCCTCCGCCGGCCGCATCGCCTCGGTGCTGGATATTGTCCCCGACGAGCGCCAAGGCACTCAGCCCGTCCTCCCCTCGGAGACCGAGGCGGTGTCCTTTGAGGACGTGGGCATCGCCTACCCGGGCAGCGACAAAGAGAGCCTGTCCCATGTGACCTTCACCGCCCGACCCGGCCAGACCATCGGCGTCATCGGCGGCACCGGCAGCGGCAAGTCCACCCTGGTGAACCTGATCCCCCGGCTCTATGACTGCACCAGCGGCACCGTCAAGGTGTTTGGCCGGAATGTGGCCGACTACGACCCGGAGCAGCTGCGCCAGGCGGTGGGGGTGGTGCCCCAGCGCTCCCGGCTGTTCTCCGGCACCATCCGCTCCAACCTGTGCTTCGGGGCCCCGGAGGCCACCGACGAAGAGCTGTGGCAGGCCCTGGAGGCGGCCCAGTGCGCCGACGTGGTCCGCTCTAAGCCCGGGGGGCTGGAGGAGCCGGTGGAGCAGGGAGGCCGCAACTTTTCCGGCGGCCAGCGCCAGCGGCTCACCATCGCCCGGGCCCTGGTGCCCCATCCCTCCATTCTGATTCTGGACGACAGCGCCAGCGCCCTGGACTACGCCACCGACGCCGCCCTGCGGCGGTCCCTGGCGGCCCTGCCGGACAAGCCCACGGTGTTCCTGGTGTCCCAGCGGGTTTCCTCCCTGCAGCACGCGGACCTGATCCTGGTGTTGGACGACGGCCAGGTGGTGGGCATGGGAGACCATGACCAGCTGTTGCAGAACTGCCCGGTCTACCGGGAGATCTACGAAAGCCAGTTCAAGCGGGGAGGTGAGGCTGGATGAGCCAGGTCAAAGCAAAAAAGGACCGCCGGGGTCAGATGGCGGCCCTGGGCCGGGTGCTGCGGTATATCCGCCGCTACTGGGTCTATGTGGCCCTGAGTCTCCTGACCGCCGCCCTCAGCGTGGGCACCCAGCTCTATGTCCCCATCCTCAGCGGCGACGCCATCGACCGGATGGTGGGCCAGGGGGCGGTGGACGTGGCCGGGG
>CABRZO010000053.1 GCA_902475455.1 uncultured Eubacteriales bacterium | reverse complement strand
CCTCCCCTCAGGGTGGTGGATCGCAGGATTTGATCCTGGGCCACATCCAGAATGGCGCAATATGTTTCAGTCTGCTGTCCCGCCGCATCGGTTTCTGTCCAGGAGATCAGAACGGTTTCCTGCCCCAGAGCTCCCAGGCTGGGATAGTAGTCGGGGGCGAGGGCCCTCAAAGGGGTGACCGGATCCCAGTCCGGCTCGGGCCCTTCCGGAGCCTGGGCCGGGGAACTGCCGGAGGAGACGGAGGCAGGGGCGGCGGTGGGGGCCGGGGACTGCCCGCATCCGGCGCAGAAGAGCAGTGCCAGCGTCAACAGCAGGCAGCCCAGCAGCTTAGGGCGGAGAAATGGGGAGACGGGGCGGACCTTCATAGGGGGACACCTCCTTCCGGGCGTGGAACGGGGATAGACAGAATTTTACATTATTATCATAGGCCAGCCCCGACAAAAAAGAAAGAGAGAGCGGCTAAAGATTTGGTAACAGAAAGTTTCAAGCCAGCTCCCGACGGGATTCCCACATCCCCGCTGGAAAACGCCGGGAAGTTATGTTATACTAAACGTCTCATGCCGGATCGCCGGAACTATTTTTTACTGCGAAGGAATTGATACCATGAATGAAAAAGAAGTCGCGGAGCTGCGCCGCCGCCTCCGTCCCGATAAGAGCAATATCACCCACATCCTTGGATGTTATGTTAACGAACGGAAGGAGATCATCTCCCAGTTCAACGAGCCTCTGGCCCTGATGACGGCGGAGGACGGGGAAAAATTCCTGGCCCTGTTCCGCAAGGTGCTCACCGGGTCCATCGGCCGCAATCTGCTGGACCTGTCCTTCCGGACCCAGCAGGTGGTGGACAGCGACGAGCACCGGCTGCTGATGACCCTGCGGGACTCCGCCCTGGGGGATGAGAACGCGGTTCAGGCCTTTTTCAGCCGGGTCATCCAGGCGCTGGATCTGGAGGGGAACAGCCTGATTTTGCTGACCTATAACACATATGACGTCTATTATAAAGGAAAGGACGACCTGGAGCAGAAGGACAACTCCTCGGAGCAGTTCCGGTATCTGCTCTGCGCCGTCTGCCCGGTGAAGGAGACCAAGCCCGCCCTGAACTACAATAACCGGGAGAACAAATTCCACATCCAGGCCCCGGGCCAGGTGGTGGGCTCTCCGGAGCTGGGCTTCCTGTTCCCGGCCTTCGACGACCGGGCCACCAACATCTATAACGCCCTGTACTACACCCACAACGTGGGGGAGAGCCATGACAGCTTTGTGGATACCCTGTTCAAGACCCCGGTGCCCATGCCCGCCATGGTGCAGCGGGAGACCTTCCAGACCATTCTGGGGGAGACCCTGGAGGAGGAGTGCAGCTATCAGGTGGTGCAGGCCATCCAGGACCATCTGACCCAGATGATTGAGGTACATAAGGAGAGCAAGGAGCCGGAGCCCCTGACCGTCTCCAAACGGGGGCTGCGGGCGGTTTTGAGCGCCAGCGGAGTCAGTGACCAGCACGCCGAGGCCTTTGACGAGCGGTTTGACGCGGAGTTTGGCGTCAACACCGAGCTGAGCCCCCAGAACCTGGTGGACACCAAGCGTCTGGAGGTCAAAATGCCCGATGTGGTGATCCAGGTCAACCCGGAGCGCAGCGAGCTTTTGCAGACCCGGATTGTGGACGGCGCCAAGTGCATCGTCATCCGGGTCAGCGAAGGGGTGGAGGTCAACGGGGTGGCCATCCAGATTGGGGAGGAAAACGAGACCGAATCTTAAAAAAATTTAATCTTCCTTTCCCTGGTGTTTGTTTCGGACTCGTATTATAATGAGTGCAAGCAATACCGGCCGGGAAGCCGGTGTTGGAAAGGAGAGAATGAAGAATGAAACACAACGTCAAAAAGTTGCTGGCCCTTGCGCTTTCCGCTGTGCTTTGCCTGGGGGTGTTGTCCGGCTGCGGCAGCTCCTTCTCCGCTACGGATCTGGTAAAGGGCAACTTGGATCTGATCTATCTCAACCAGTACACCGATGAATATTTAAAGAGCGTGGATCTGACCAAGGATGAGGCCAATCAGCAGTATGAGGACGGCATTGCGGTAGAGGTGGAGTATTTCTGCAACTACTTCAGTGTTGTGCTGGACTACTGCGATGACACCATTGAGCCCCAGATCACCGATCTGTACCATCAGATCTATGAGTACAGCAAATTCGAGGTGGGAGGGGAGAGTAAGAACGGCGACACCTATCTGGTGGAGCTGACGGTTTACCCCATCGACATCATGCAGAAGGTCATGGAGGAGGATTCCGAGACCATCACCGCCACCTGGGAGGAGATGAACGCCGCCGGCGGACTGGATACCGAGGAGGCCTATGAGACCGCCTGGGCCCAGCTCATCATCGACACGGTGTCCGCCCGGGTGGGATCCATCGGCTATCTGGAGCCCCAGACCATCTCCGTGCAGGTCACCAAGGGCGCCGACAACCTGTATACCATCGACAGCAACGACTTCAGCCGTATTGACGGTCTGATCATCGCCTATTGATCCGATACAAAGACAGACACGCTCCGCTAGAAAAGGCGGAGCGTGTCTGTTTTTCCCCAAAGCCCCGCCGGAATGCGGGGGCTCTGGCCATTGGGTTATACCCCGCTTAGATCGAAGGAGGGGATGTATTGTTCCGAGGCGGAGGCCTGCTCCTGGGTAAAGCCGGGCAGGTCCAGCAGATCCATGTATTCCCGGGCCTTTTTGGCCTCTCCCCGGCGCAGGGGCCGGTTGATCTCGGGAAAATCCGAGGCATGGCCATAGGGGATATACTGGCTCATCAGAGAGAAGAGCACGTCTCCCGGGGCAAAGTTGTCCTTCACCCAGTCCATCACCTCTTTGGCCCCCTCCAGTTGCCCCGGCAGAATCAGATGCCGGATGATGACCCCCTTTTTCAGCAGCCCGTCCTGGTCAAATTGGCAGGGGCCGACCTGGCGGAACATCTCCAGAATGGCGGCCTTGGCCACCTCCGGATAGTCCGGGGCCTGGGAATAGCGCCGGGCGGGGTCCGCCTCCAGATATTTGAGGTCGGGCAGATAGATGTCGATTTTGCCCTCCAGGGCCTTGAGGGTGTCCACCTTGTCATAGCCCCCGGTGTTCCACACCACCGGTACCGGCAGAGGCTCCCGCAGCAGCTGGGCGATCACATGGGCGTAGTGGGTGGGGTTCACCAGATTGATGTTGTGGGCCCCCTGGCCGATGAGCTCAAAGCAGATCTCCCGGAGCCGCTCCGGGGTGACGGGTTTGCCGTAGCAGTCCCGGCTGATCTGCTCGTTCTGGCAGAAGGCGCACCTCAGGCTGCACCCGGAGAAGAAGATGGTGCCCGACCCCCGGGTGCCGGAGATGGGGGGCTCCTCCCACTGGTGCAGGGCGGCCCGGGCCAGCACCGGCACGGCGGGCATCTGGCAGACGCCCTCTCCCGCCGTCTCCGTCCGCAGCGCCCCGCAGTTTCTGGGGCATAAGTTACAGATCATCCTGTGTCATCTCCCATTTCTCCAGCCGCGCCTGCACGGCGGATTGAAAACTCTGAAAGGCATTGGGTACCGCGTAAATCTGTTCCAGCTGCCGTTTGCCGGCCCAGACCCAGCCCTCCGGCAGCGCCGGGGAGGCAGCGGTGACGGCCTGGGCCTCCATGTGCCACTCGATGTGGGTGAAAATGTGCTTGCCCCGGCCCACCGATTCCCGGGCGGCGGGGACGATGTGCCAGCCCTCCAGAGGGTCCGGTTTTTCCGCCAGCTCGTTGGGGTACTCCCACAGTCCCGCCAACAGCCCGCGGCCGGGCCGGCGGCGCAGGGCCACCTTGCCATCGTAAAAAATCAGATATACGGTGCGCTCCTCAATTCTGCGGCCCTTTTTTGGGGCTTTGACCGGCAGCAGGGCGATCTTGTCCTGGGCCCGGGCCACGCAGAGTTCCCGGACCGGGCACCGGTCGCACAGCGGCGCCCCGTTGGGCAGGCATACCGTGGCCCCCAATTCCATCAGGGCCTGGTTGAACTGCCCCGGGGCGTTTTGGGGAATCACCTGCAGCAGCAGACGCCGGGCGGCCTCCTTGGTGTCCTGGCGGGCGATGTCGTGTTCGTCCCCCAGAATCCGGGCCAGCACCCGGAGCACGTTGCCGTCCACCGCCGGCACCGGAATACCAAAGGCAATGGAGGCGATGGCCCCGGCGGTGTAGTCGCCGATGCCTGCCAGGGCCCGGATGGCGTCGTAGTCGTTGGGCATTTCTCCGTCGTGGCGCTCCAGAATCTGCCGGGCGGCCTTTTGCAGGTTCCGGGCCCGATTGTAGTAGCCCAGCCCCTGCCACAGCTTCATCAGTTCATCCTCGGGCACCCGGGCCAAATCCTCCACCGTGGGGAGCGCGGCCATAAACCGCTCAAAGTAGCCGATGACCGCCGCCACCCGGGTCTGTTGCAGCATGATTTCCGAGATCCAGACCCGATAGGGGGTGACCTCCGTCCGCCAGGGCAGAATCCGGGCGTTTTCCCGATACCAGTCCAAAAGCGGAAACACCGCCTCGGTCAGTCGCTGTTCCTGGTTGTCCATGTCTGTCACCTCCCGGATCAAAATGCCCTCCTATTATACCGGAAGGGCGGGGGAGATGCAATCGCCGGATTGACAAGGGAAGCGGCGCTGTGCTAAAATTCCAATGTATGCGGGTATGACGGAATTGGCAGACGTGCAGGATTTAGGTTCCTGTGGAGAGATCCGTGTGGGTTCGACCCCCACTACCCGTACCAAAAAGGAAGGACATCTATATGGATGTCCTTCCTTTTTGTTTTGCAGTGATTGCATTTAATAATGATACTTCTTCCGCATGGCCACCCAGAAGATGGTGGTCACCGCTGCCGCCATGACCTCCGCCGCCACAATGGACATCCAGATGCCGTCCAGATCCCAGATCAGGGGGAAGGTGAGCACCGCCAGCACCTGGAACAGCAGGGTACGCAGAAAGGAAATCAGAGCGGAAACCAGTCCGTTGTTGAGGGCGGTAAAGAAGGAGGAACCGAAGATGGAGAAGCCGGAGAACAGGAAGGAGAAGGAGTAGATGGCAAAGCCCCGCAACGTCACCGACAGCAGCTGGGGATCGTAGGAGACGAAGAGCAGCGACAGGGGCCGGGCCAGCAGCTCCGCCGCCACAAACATACCCAGGGCGAAGCAGCCCACGATCAGCAGGCTTTTGCGCAGCAGCCCCCGCAGCTCCCGATGGTTGCCGGCTCCGTAGTGATAGCTGATTACCGGGGCGGTGCCCACGGAGTAGCCCAGGAAGGCGGCCAAAAACACCAGGTTCACATACATCAGCACCCCGTAGGCAGCCACTCCGTCCTCCCCGGCGTAGCGCAGCAGCTGGACGTTGTACAGCATGCTGACAATGGACATGGAGATATTGCTCATCAGCTCCGAGGAGCCGTTGGCGCAGGTCTGCAGCAGAGCCTTCCAGTCAAAGACCGGTTTGCCCAGCCGCAGCAGGCTGGAGTTGGGCCGGGCGAAATAGATCAGAGGCAGAATGCCGCCCACGCACTGACTCAGGGCGGTGGCCGCCGCAGCCCCCTCCAGCCCCCAGGAGAACACCGCCACAAACAGCGCGTCCAGCACCATGTTGGTCAGACCCGCCGCCACCGTCACATAGAGGCCCAGCTTGGGCTTTTCCGCCGTGGAGAACAGGCACTGGAACTCAAACTGCAGCACATAGGCGGGAATGGCGATCAGGAACACCCGGCCGTAGGCCAGGCTGTCCGTCAGCAGCTGACCCTCCGCCCCCAGAAAGACGGCAATGGGGCGCAGGAAGATCAAACCTACTATCGCCAGCACCACGCCGCACAGGATAGAGACATAGATCAGCATGGAGAACAGGCGGTTGGCCCGCTCCCGGTTGCCCTCGCCCATGGTCTTGGCGATCAGGGCGCCGCCGCCGGTGCCGAAGAGAAAGCCCACGCAGCCCAACAGCATCAGAAAGGGAATGATAAAATTGACGGCGGCAAAGGGGGTCTTGCCCACAAAGTTGGATACGAAAAACCCATCCACCACGCCATAGATGGAGGTAAAGACCAGCATGATGATGGAAGGGAAGGTAAAACGCAGCAGCCTGCCAAGGCTGAAATGGTCAGACAGACGAATCATGGTGCACCTCTTTCAAACCAACGGGAGGCAAATTCGGCCACAGCCGGGGCCAGCTCCCGGATCGTCCAATCGGTGGTATTGATGATGGTGTGATATTGGCTCCGATCCCCCCAGCGGCTGCCGGAGATCAGTGCCCGGGTCTGGGAGCGGCCCTTGTCCACGGCCCGGATGTTCCGCTCCATTTGCCGGCGGGACAGATTTTCCCCCTCCGGCGCCCGCTCCAGGCAGCGCCGCAGTTTGGCCTCCAGGTCCGCGCAGACAAAAATCGAGAAAGGCTCATAGGCTTCCAGCAGCACGTCGGCGTTGCGGCCCACGATGATGCAGTCCCTGCCGGCCTGAGGGATCTTTTCAATGACCGCTTTCTGCTCCAGCAGCAGGGCGGTGGCCGGGGCCTGGGTCAGAGCGAGACCGGCAAAGGATCGTCGGAAGGTCAGGGGGATTTCTCGCCAGCCCTGATGTTCCAGCATCCGGGCCACATGGCCCTCGTCCAGGCCCTGCCGCTGGGCAATGGCGGAGATGATCTCCCGGTCATAGTAATCCCAGCCCAGCAGGTCGGCCATGCGCTTGCCCAGCTCCCGGCCGCCGCTGCCGAACTCCCGGCTGATGGTGATGATCTTCATACCTGTTCCTCCTGCCGCAAGGCCCGCCCTTTTTCCTGCAGAGCGGTGAGAAAACGCTCCGTCAAAGCCAGATAATTCTGCACATCCTCCGCCGGCCAGGAGGCCAGAATCTCATTTTCCATTTGAATGATCCGCCGGGCGGTCCTGTCCCCCAGGCGTTTGCCCTGTTCCGTCAGATAGACGTCCTTGGCCTTGCCGTCCACCGCCATGAGCTCCACCAGGCCCTGGGCCTCCAGCTTCCGGATGGCGGAATTGACGGTCTGCTTGCTCAGGCCGTTCTGCCGGCAGATCAGGCTCAGAGGGCAGTGATCCCCCTTGTCGCAGATGGTATACAGTATTTTGGAAACACTGTCGGAAAGCCCCAGCTGCAGTGAGATGTCGTGATAGGCAGCCTCCATTTCCCCCAACAGATGGTTGAATCGCTTGATATCGACGCCGGCGTGGTTCATAACACTTCCTCCTTATAGTACGAAATCGTACAAAGACATAATAGTATGAAATCGTACAAAAGTCAAGCCCCCGGTAAAGGCCGCTCGAAACGGTTGCCCCAAAAGAGGGTTGACAGGGGAAGGGGGATTTGTTATACTCAACGCATCAAAAAGTTTTGATGTGAGGTGAGGACATGGACCAGGATTACCGGGAGCAGGCCAAAGTGTTCAAGGCCCTGTGCGACCCCAAGCGGCTGGCCATTCTGGAGCAGCTGCGCAGCGGGGAGAAGTGCGCCTGTGTGCTGCTGGAACCCATGGATCTGACCCAGTCCGGCCTGTCCTACCACATGAAGATTTTGTGTGACTCCGGCCTGGTCACCAGTCGGCAGGAGGGAAAGTGGACCCATTATCAGCTCAGCCAGACCGGAAGGGACCGGGCTCTGGAACTGCTGCGGGCGCTGACCACTCCGGAGTCCTGGGAGACGGACTGCTCCTGCTGCGGCAAAGGCTGAACAAAAACGCCATCTGATCGGATGGCGTTTGAGCTTGTCGAAAAAGGCCTGGGCCTTTTTCGACAAAAGAGATGCATGCAGGCCAGAGCTCGATTGCTTGCGCAAAAGTCGCCCTGTCCTGCATGAGAAGTGTCATTTCCGAGGCACATGTCCCCGGAAATGACGGAATCAGATTTTGTTCCGTCCTCTTTGGAGGACGGAATTCTGTGAAACAACGGAAACTTCTGGTTTTTCGGCAGACTGAACGCCATCTTGATCAGATGGCGTTTTCCTTGGGATAAACATCAAAAAATATTGATATGAGTCGGAGGAGACCTGAGGATGGTTTGGAATTTTATTCAAGATGAGCTGCTGGGGATGCAGTGGCTCAACCGGCTGGTGGGCCGGGGGCTTTCGGCGCTGGGGCTGGATGTGACCGGGCGGCTGGGGGGCAGCCTGCAATTTTTCTTCTATGACGTGGTGAAGATCACCATTCTGCTCTGCACCCTGATCTTTGTCATCTCCTACATCCAGAGCTATTTTCCACCGGAGCGGAGCCGCCGGATTTTGGGACGGTTTCACGGCATCTGGGCCAATATGATCTCCGCCCTGCTGGGGACGGTGACCCCCTTCTGTTCCTGCTCCTCCATCCCGCTGTTTATGGGCTTCACCAGCGCCGGGCTGCCCCTGGGGGTGACCTTTTCCTTCCTGATTTCCTCCCCCATGGTGGACCTGGGCAGCCTGGTGCTGCTGATGAGTATTTTCGGGGCCAAGGTGGCGGTCATCTATGTGTTGCTGGGGTTGGTGATTGCGGTGATCGGCGGTACCGTTATTGAGAAGCTCCACATGGAGCCCTATGTGGAGGAATTCATCTTTGCGGCTCCTGCCGCCGGTGCGGCGGAGGAAGCCAGCCTGACCCAGCGGGAGCGACTCATTTACGCCAGAGATCAGATGCTAGGTACGTTTCAAAAGGTGTTTCCCTATATCCTGGTGGGGGTGGGCATCGGGGCGGTGATCCACAACTGGCTCCCCCAGACCTGGATCGAGGCCGCCCTGGGCAGCCGCAACCCCTTTGGGGTGATTCTGGCCACCCTGGTGGGGGTGCCCATGTACGCGGACATCTTCGGCACCATCCCGGTGGCGGAGGCGCTACTGGCCAAGGGGGCCCAGCTGGGCACCATCCTGTCCTTTATGATGGCGGTGACCACTCTGTCGCTGCCCTCGCTGATCATGCTGCGCAAGGCGGTGAAGCCCCGGCTGCTGGCCCTGTTTGTGGGCATCTGCGTGGCGGGCATCATTTTGGTGGGCTATCTCTTTAACCTGCTGCAATTCAGCTTATTTTAACCCATAAGGAGGTTTTTCAAATGGGACTGTTTGGAAAGAAGAAAGAGGAGAAAAAAGCCTGCTGCTGCGGCGGTGGCTGTGAGGCAAAGCCGACGGCACCGGAAGCCAAGCAGGAAGGCACCGGGATCCAGGTGCTGGGCTCCGGCTGCGCCAAGTGCAACAGCCTGGAAGTGGTAGTGGTGGAAGCCCTGGGGGAGCTGGGGCTGGAGCCCCGGGTGGACCATGTGACGGATTTTGTCCAGATCGCCGCCTATGGGGTCATGTCCACTCCGGCCCTGGTGGTGGACGGCCGGGTGGTTTCCCAGGGCCGGGTGCTGAACAAAGCCGAGGCCATGGACTTGATCCGGAAGGCCCGGGGGATCTGATATGAGCCGGAAACCCAAAGTGGCCTTTGTCTGCGTGCACAACTCGTGCCGCAGCCAGATCGCCGAGGCGCTGGGCAAACTGCTGGCCTCGGAGGTCTTTGAGAGTTACTCTGCCGGCACCGAGACCAAGCCCCGGATCAATCCGGATGCGGTGCGGCTGATGAAGCAGCTGTACGGGGTGGACCTGGAACAGGACCAGTACAGCAAGCTGCTCCAGGAGCTGCCGGCGGTGGATGTGGTGGTGACCATGGGCTGCAATGTCCAGTGCCCCAGCCTGCCCTGCCGCCATCGGGAGGACTGGGGGCTGGAGGACCCCACCGGCCGGGGAGATGAGGCCTTTTGTGATACCATCGCCCGGATCCGGGAGAAGGTGGAAGATTTGCGGGACCGGCTCCGGAGGGAGCCCTGGGGTGCCGCCGACTAAAACAGAAACCCGGCCCGCCGAAATTTCTTGTTCGGCGGGCCGGGTTTGTATCACGGGATAATCTCTGGCGGGTTGGGAATCAGGCCAGCAGGGCCCCCCAGGTGATGGGGTCCACGATGCCGGTGGCCTCCAGATTGTTGTCCCGCTGGAAGAACCACACGGCGTTTTTGGTGCCGGAGCCGTAGACGCCGTCGAAGCCGTTGGGGTCGTAGCCCCGGGCGTAGAGCACCCCCTGGATGATGCGGACCAGATAGCCCGTGGCGCCGGGGGAAACCGATACGCTGGCGGCCTGGGTTTTGGGGCCCCAGATGCCGTCGGGGGTCAGTCCCGCTCCGTAGGCGTGGTTGAGCTCCATCTGCAGGGCCTGAATGGCCGCCCGGCGGGTTTTGGGTCCCCAGAAGCCGTCTACGGCGATGCCTGTCCCGTAGTAGGCGTTGAGCCAGGTCTGGAACTGGGCGGTGTAACGCCGGGTCAGCTCCCGGTCCAGGGCCAGGCCGGTGATGCCCCGGACAATGGCGGTGGCCATGGCCTCGGCGTTGTAGAGGGCTACATCGTCGGCGTCGTCCACAAAGCAGCACTCTACCAGCACCGTGGGGGCCTTGCTGTTTTTCAGCACATACAGGTTGGGCCGGATCTGTACCCCCCGGTTCTGAAAGCCCAGGTTGGAGATGGCTTTGGAGATGGACTCCGCATAAAAGTAGGCGGGCTGGTCCCGATTGACCACCAGCACCTCGGTGCCGGAGGTCTGGCCGTCTCCTTCATAGTCGAAGGCGGCGGCGTTAAAATGAATGGACACGTTCAGGTCTGCATTTACGCTGTTGTTGTTGGAGACCACATTGCGCAAAACGGCGTTGGGGGTCATGCCCATGTCGTCGGTGGTGTCATAGACCGTAAATCCCAGCCCCCGCAGCTTTTGAATGACCAGGGCGGTGACAAGCCGGTCCTCGGTCACTTCATCAATGAGGCCAGAGGCCCCGGGAACGTTGGCGTTGTGTCCGCCGTGTACTGTGATCACCATAGATAACAACCTCCTTTTTTCCATTCTATGATGGAATGGGCGATGTGTGCCGGGGCCAAAATTAAAATCCGGTTGAAAAATCCCCGGAAGCCTTGCCCACCGGGGGCAAAGCTGATATGATCGAGCCAGACAAGACAGAATGGATCAATTGAGGAGGAACTTCCATGAATAAAAAAACCACCGATATTGTGGCCTATCTCACCTGGATCGGCCTCATCATAGCCTTTGTGGCCGGAGACCGGCAGCGTTCCAGATTCCATCTGAACCAGGCCCTGGTGCTGGCCATCCTCAGCGCCGTCTGGACGGTGCTTTACCGGATTGCCTATGTGGTGCTGAACATCGCCACCTTCGGCCTGATCGGCGGGGTCCTGGGCGCCGTCAATGCCCTGGTCACCATTGTGCTGCTGGTGCTGATGATTCTGGGCCTGGTCCACGCCGTCCAGGGGGAGGAAAAGCCCCTGCCCCTCATCGGCGGCATTGTGATTTTCCGCTGATTGACCCGCCATATGGAAAAAACTCCGGCTGTCCTGGGGGACAGCCGGAGCTTTTTTGTGGAAAAGAGCAAAGAAAAAACGCGGCCCGCCGGAGAAAACCGGTTGACACACGTTGCATGATGTGATACAATAAATCGCTATTATGGGCAGGTAGCGCAATCTTGCCCCACCCTAACCACATGCGCAGTATAGCACATCACCGCCGCTGTTGCAAGTGGAAAATTTGAGAAAAATCCAACTGACCCGGGCGTGTCAATGGCTGCGCCCACCGCTTCCTTTGGACATTTTGATGAAAACGGAGTGTGAAGAACATGGTCAAAGACGTATATTATGGCAATACGCTGAGAAAAAGCTTCGCCAGACACGACGAGATCATTGATATGCCCGACCTTCTGGAGATCCAGAAGAAGAGCTATCAGTGGTTTTTGGACGTGGGCCTGAGAGAGGTCTTTCGGGACACCGCCGCCATCACGGACTATCAGGGCAACCTGGAGCTGAGCTTCATCGACTACACCATGGACGAGAAGCCCAAATACTCCGTGGAGGAGTGCAAGGCCCGGGACGCCACCTATGCCGCTCCCATCAAGGTGAAGGTCCGGCTGCGCAACAAGGAGACCGAGGAGATCAAGGAGCAGGAGATCTTCATGGGCGACTTCCCCATTATGACCAAGGGTGCCACCTTCGTCATCAATGGCGCCGAGCGCTCCATCGTCTCCCAGATCGTCCGTTCCCCCGGCATGTACTACGGCCGCACCGAGGACAAGGCGGGCAACGTGACCTACAATACCACCGTGATCCCCTACCGGGGCGCCTGGCTGGAGTATGAGACCGACCTGAGCGACGTGCTGTGGGTCCGTATCGATAAGAACCGCAAGCTGCCCATCACCTGCCTGCTGCGGGCCATCGGCCTCAAGACCGACGCCGAGATCCTGGAGGTCTTCGGTGAGGATCCCCGGATCGTGGCCACCCTGGAGAAGGACACCTGCAAGACCTACGAGGAGGCCCACCTGGAGATCTACCGCAAGCTGCGGCCCGGCGAGCCCCCCACGGTGGATTCCAGCGAGACCCTGCTGCAGAACCTGTTCTTCGATGCCCGCCGCTATGATCTGTCCAGCGTGGGCCGTTACAAGTTCAACAAGAAGCTGGATATGGGTCGCCGTCTGGCGGGCCATGTGCTGGCGGCTCCGGTGGCGGACCCCTGGACCGGCGAGGTCATCGCCGAGGCCGGCGAGAAGCTGACCCGGGAGCGGGCCCAGGAGCTGGCCACCCGGGGTGTCAATGACGTCTATGTGGACGTGGAGGGCACCTCCGTCCGGGTCTTTGCCAACAACATGATCGACCCCAAGCCCTACCTGGACTTCGATCCCGAGGAGATCGGCCTCACTGAGCGGGTGCGCTTCACCGTCTTTAAGGACCTGCTGGAGCAGTACAGCGGGGAGGAGCTCCGGGACGCCCTGGAGGACGCCCACGATGAGCTGATTCCCAAGCACATCATCATCGACGATATGCTGGCCTCCGTCAACTACCTGAACTGCCTGGCCTACGGCATCGGCACCGCCGACGACA
>CABRZO010000052.1 GCA_902475455.1 uncultured Eubacteriales bacterium | reverse complement strand
CCGCCTGTGCTGCCGCCGGTGCTGCCACCAGTAGAGCCGCCGGTAGAGCCACCTGTGCTATTATCAGTGGAACCGTTGCTGCCAGGCTTGGAGCCGGTATCCGTTCCGGTGGAGTCGTCAGAAGATTGAGTTCCAGGCTCTGTGCCAGTAGTTCCCTCAGACGCAATGCCTTCAACCTTCTGCTGAGAATCGGGGGCTGCATAGCGTTCGGTAGTAGAGATGTAGATGGAAATATCGGGGTGCTTGTCCAGGAATGCTGCAACATCAGATTCGGCAAGCACATATACCTTGGCGCTGTCCTCAAACTCAGAGTCAGACGTCTGGACAGTGTAGGTGATGGTCAATTGGCCAGCGATGGAAGTGTTGAGAAGCTTTGTGTCGGCGCTCACTTCTTTCGCCCCGGGAATAAGGGAGGCAACCAGTGCAGCAACATCCACATCAGCGCCTTGCAGGATCGCAATATCGGGAATCTCGATGGTTTCAAACTCGTCTGTGGTAAGGACGGCGCTGGTGCTGCCAGGAGTGCTTGCGGTGCCAGCGCTGCCGCAACCGGAGAGCAGAAATGTAATACTGGCCGACACAGCAATAACGGTGTTCAGTATGTTCTTTCTCATTTTCTATTTCTCCTAAAATCCTCAAATAGTAGTATTTTCTTCCAGTATATATGCCATGACCAAGGATAGCAAGATTGTCTTCTTCCCTTTTTAAATGTCAGGCCAAGGAAAAGAGGTGCAATCATAGGAGGGCAACAAAAATCACCTTTTAAGATAAAACAGGGCAATTGATACTGTTTCAAATATTTCAATTTGAAAATCACTTGCAGCATCAATTGAAGTTATTATATAATAAATCAAGGATGTTTTATCATATTCCCAGAACATTTTATCCATTTTTGACATGTTTTTGGAAATTTTGATAGTTCCAAACTCCTCTCTATACTTAAACAAAAAGTGAGAAATTTAAGATGGTACTCTACCCGCAGAAAGGGAATGGACCATTTTTATGGCCAAAAAAGCAAAATGGACAAATGTCCAATCTACATGTATAGGAGGAAAATTATGATCCAATTCGCTCGAAATCCTGATGTCCCTGTTTTCGATCCGGACACCCCTGTAACCATAGAAGCAAAGGATGCGCAACATCATCAAGTCTACCAGTGCTGCTGGTGTTGTGCAAAAATATACAAAAAAGTTTCTCCCAATGAGATACCATTTTTTGCCTTGTACCCCGGTGAGGAACACACCGCACCCGAATGCAAGCGCTTCACAAAGCAAAAAGCAATCCACTCCGTAAAAGCAACACAGACGGACGAACTGTTTGATCGTCTGCTGCGCAAGCCAAGACAGCGCAAAGCGCAGAGCCATCCCAATCGGTCCTTTCAACAGACTGTACCGAATACCCCTGCTCCTGAAAATCCATCGATACGTGTCTTACCTTCCTACAAGATAAAGAATTTTTTAGAGTCAGAAGACTACAGCTTCCTGTTTCCTGATACTGTGATTGATGATAAGAGAGCAGATGAGATTTTTACACTGTACCGCTGGAGCAAACAATTCCGGCATCGAAAGGATTTAACTGCCCGCTATCCAGGTTTCGATGGTGGAAAGCGAATTGTACAACTTCGTCCGGTTAAGCCGCTGGTGGATCAGTACGGAAAATGCTTTGGCATCAAGTTTCAGCATTTTATTCGTTGTTTCGATGGTAAATACCACCACTGGAACTTTGTGTTGAAATTTAGGAATAAGGATGCAGAGATTTGTCAACAGCTGTGCAATCTGTATTTTGAACAAACCTACGATTCTATGTTTCGTCAGCAGACACACCGCCGCAAAGATGTCCACTGGGTCATGGTTGCCGGTGACTGGATCTTTGATGAACGTTACAACAATTACACCGCAACATTCACCTCTCCGAATCAGATCTATCCGACTACGGAAGAAGAACTCAAACACATGAACAAGGAAGGGCTGGACAAACAAAATGACTGACAGAAATGCATCTGCATTTCTGTCAGCCACTGATCCATCTTATTTTATCTGTCCATCTTCTCCTGCATCATTCAGCAACGGCCGCCGCTTCAGCTTCTGCTTGATGGCATACAACTTGTCCTCATCCATAAAATCGCTGCGGGTCAGATGGATATCCTCAATATTATGCCCCAGCACATACTGAATCTCCGCCTCACTCAGCCCCAGAATATGCAGATAGGTGCCGAAATTCCGGCGGAACCGATAGACCGACGGATCCTTCTCGTAGTCCTGCATATGGGGATCGGCAAGATCCATGTCGATGTAGGCCAACTGGCGCCGGTCCATGCCAATGCTGCGGAACAGCTGGCGGCCCGCCGCCGTGATCTGGTGGGCTCCGGCCCGGCGTCCATAGTCGGAGCCCACGCAGGCGATGGGCTGCTCCTCCACCGCTTGCTCCGGCAATGCCGCCTGGACCCGGGCCCTGCGCCGGGCCTTGCAAACACATACGCTTCATTGTTTTCTTTGAAAGGCATGGTACAAGGGAGCTGTCATGCATCTGGATTGACGCTGCAAATTCAACCCCTGCGATGAATGAAAAGCAAACAATGCGCAGCCATAAACCTCCACGGGCCCGGATAAATTCCGGGCCCGTGGCTGTTTCATTCTGCCGGTGTCAGCAGTCAGTTATGCTTGCCCCTTTTTCTGCGGGAGTAGCCCATGAGGCCCACCAGAACGCCGGAGGCTGCCAACAGCGCCAAGGTGCCCAGCAGGACGTTGGCACTGTCCCCGGTTTTGGGGGCGGTTTCCGGAGCAGCCGTGATGGTAAAGGTGGTGGTGGCGGTACCAGGCCGGGACACCACCGACAGGGTATGCTGCCCCACCGTCAGAGTCTCCAGGTAAGCGGCCTTCAGATCCACAACGGTGCTGCCCTCCCGGAGGATGTAGTTGTCGGCATCCAGATCCTTGCCGTCCACCTGTACCTTCAAAAAGTCGGCAAACTCCGCATTGGAGGTGAAGGACAGATCCGTCTTGGTGCCCTTCTGCCAGGTGCCGTTGGCGCCCCGGATGATGACGGGCACAAAGGGCTGGTAGTCGGGATCCTCCTCGGCAGACCAGTTAAACTGCGGTGCCTCCCAGTCGTGCCCCAGTGCCGGGAGATCAGTCCGCGCCAGAGACTCGCTGTAGGGCTCGCCCTCCCAATCCAGCGTGGCGGTGTAGGTGGTCTCACCCATCGCGGTGCAGGTGGGGGCCTTGGTCTCCTGGGCCGTCACCGTAGCCTCCAGGGTTTCCACTTCCCCGCACCGGTCGCAGGTAAAGGAGACAGTGCAGGTTTTGCCGTCGGCAGACCAGTTAAACTGCGGTGCCTCCCAGCTGTGACCCAGCGCCAGACCGGATTCGTAGGTTTCAGTGCCCGCTTTGCCGCACACGCAGGCATAGTAGTACATAGCAGGCGCAGTGCAGGTGGCTTCGGAGGCCAGGTAATGGTCGGTGGTCAGCTGCTGGTCATAGATATGCTCCCCGTAGCCCTCCATCTCGCTGTGGTTGGTGATAAGACAGTAGTCCGCCTCGCACTGGTGCCAATGGTAAGCATCGTCGCTGAACCACTCGTCAGACCACAGGTGTTCATGGTAGAAGCTGGTGGAAAGTGCTCGTTTCGCCGAGACGCCCTTGCTCTGAAGATCCCCGTTGATGAACAGGCCGCTGTTCCAGCTGCCCTCATAAATCTGGGTGCCCTGGAGGTCGTACAGGAAGAAGTCGCCGGGCAGAGAGAATCCCGCGAGAGTATTGGTATCAATTAGCAGGTAATTGTCAATGGTGGTGAGGTCAAACAGCACATTGGTGAGGTACACTGCATTTCCCTCCAGGGCGTTCTCATCGGCGACCACCTTAATCCGCCCGCCGGCAATGGAAAGGAGATTGGAAACGTCAATGCCCTCCTCGTCCTCTGACCAAATGGAGACGTCGCTGTTCTGAATATTGACTTGTGTTAGTTGAATGCCCTCCTCCTCAGCTTTGATGTCCAGAGTGGAACCCACGACAGAGAGCGAGACTGGCTCATAGCCGTATATACCCTCCCTGTATTCCGAGTAGATGGAGACGTCACTGTTCCAAATCGCAACTTTTGTGTCATATCCCTCCATCTGGATGCCCTCTTCATACACGTTGATATACAGGGTGGAATCAAATACGAAGACACTTCCGTATGTATAGATTGCTTCATCGTCATGGGAAATGAGCCGGACAATGCTCTGGTCAGTAATGCGGACCCCTGTTTCCGTGTAAATGCATTCATCGTCAGGGGCATCTATTCTGATCTCAGAGCTGCTGATGAACAGGCCATCGGCTTCTATACCATACTGATCGGCGTTGATGTTAACTTGAGATGCGCTGATTTCCACAGAGAGACGGTCGTTGTCTTTGGCATAAATTCCAGTATCGGCTACAATATCAATCTCTGCGCCTTGGATGACCACATTTCCGCCGCTCTTCAGGCCATTTCTCTCAGTCTCCAGCTGCAGCAGGGCCTCCCGGATCTCCAGCCCCGTCTCTGCCTCAATGGTGGTGTCATCGCTGTTCAGAATCAGCGCACAGTTTTCCACGGTGAGCTTACCCTGGACCATAATTACTTGGCAGGCGGAATTCTGGCTCTGGAAACTAGAGACACCCGTCAGCCGGGCGGCGTCCTTGCTGTCCCCTCGGATGGTGAGGTCTCCCAGGCACTGGATGGATTGGGCAGAACCGGTGCAAAGGCTGGCCTCCCCTTCCAGGACCACGGTGGATCCCCCGGGCAGTTTGATGGTGGGGGTACCCACAGTCCCACTGTGCATGGAGAAGCCGTCCATCAGGGTCAGGGTCAACGTGGCCGCATTCCAATGCCAAAGATCTCCGCTCTCCGGCTCCGGCACGGGATCCACGGTAAAATCAAGGGTCTGCAGCTTGCTGTCCGGGGACTGCTCATACGCGGTAATTCCACAGTGGCACCATCCATATTCTTGGGCGCTCAAGCCCAGAAAAGCGAAATAATAGGTACCCGCCTCAGCTGCCTGATACCGGATGCTCTCACCCAATCCCCGGCCATTCCGGTCAAAGGTCCCCACCAAAACAACGTCGTCCCCCTGCTGCCGGTAAACACAGATCTGGGTGTCAATGCCGGCGGCATCAATGTCGGCATCGTCACTTCCCCAGAAGTCCAGCTGGAACAGGGTGTTGGCCTGGGCCTCCACCCGGAACAGGGTGCCGTAGGCTTGGTTCCCATCCTCATCTTCGTACAGGACGGCCTCGCTGCCCAGCTCGTATTGCCCGGAATAGGGCAGCTGGGTAGTGGTGTCCAGGGCCGCCAGGGCCTCTTTCAGCGCCACCCGCTCCGAGACGGCGGCGGTTATGCTGACCTGGCAGAGGCCGCGCTCATCTTCGTCATAGCCCAGGAAGGCGAAATAATAGGTACCATCCCCGTTGGCAGTAAAGCTTACGGATTCCCCAGCTCCGTTTTGATTGTCCCGGTCAAAATAAGCGACCGATTCCAGACTGCCATCCGCAGCCTGCTTGTAGACCCAGATGACGGTATCCAAGCCATATGTCTCGCCCCAGAACTCCAGCTGGAACCGGGTGTCAGCCTGGGTCTCCACCCGGAACAGGGTGCCGTAGCACAGGTAACCATCCTCATCTTCGTACAGGATGGCCTCGCTGCCTAGCTCGTACTGCCCCGAATAGGGCAGAACGGTGGCGGTGTCCAGCTCCGCCAGGGCATCTTTCAGTGCCACCCGCTCCGGGACGGCGGCAGTTATGCTGACCTGGCAGAGGCCACGCTCATCCGTATCATTGCCCAGGAAAGCGAAATAATAGGTGCCCGCCTCCCCGGCAAAAAAGTCCACGGATTCACCGGCTCCGTTTTGATTGTCGTAGTCATAATAATAGACAGATTCTATGCCGTCCGCAGTCTCCCGATAGACCCGGATGACGGTATCCAAACCATAGGTCATACCCCAGAACTCCAGATAGAACAGGGTGCCGGCCTCCTGGGCCTCCGCCCGGAACAGGGTGCCGTAGGCTTGGTCCCCATCCTCATCTTCGTACAGGACGGCCTCGCTGCCCAGCTCGTACTCCCCCGAATAGGGCAGAACGGTGGCAGTGTCCAGCTCCGCCAGGGCATCTTTCAGTGCCACCCGCTCCAGGACAGCGGCGGTTATACTGACCTGGCAGAGGCCACGATCACCAATGTCATGGCCCAGGAAGCCGAAATAATAGGTGCCCGCCTCATCGGCGGTGAAATCCACGGATTCGCCGGCTCCGTTTTGATTATCCCTGTTGAAAGAAGTGACAGATTCTATGCCGTCCGCAGTCTTCCGATAGACCCGGATGACGGTATTCAAACCATAGGTCTCACCCCAGAACTCCAGATGGAACAGTGTGCCGGTCTGGGCCTCCACCTGGAACAGGGTACCGTAGGATTGGGAGCCATCCTCCGCTGTGTACAGCACGGCTTCGCTGCCCAGTTCATATTGCCCGGAATAGGGCAGCTGGGTAGTGGTGTCCAGCTCCGCCAGGGCATCTTCCAGCGCCACCCGATCCGGGACAGCGGCGGTTATACTGACCTGGCAGAGGCCACGATCATCGGTGTCATGGCCCAGGAAGCCGAAATAATAGGTGCCCGCCTCATCGGCGAAGAATTCTGCCGATTCGCCCAATCCGTTCTGGTTGTTCCGGTTAAACGAATTGACATATTCTATGCCGTCCGTGGTCTCTTTGTAAATCCAGATGACGGCATCCACCCCACTTGTCTCACTCCAGAACTCCAGCTGGAACAGGGTGCCGGCCTGGGCCTCCGCCCGGAACAGGGTACCGTAGGCTTGGGAGCCGTCCTCTGCTTTGTACAGCACAGCTTCGCTGCCCAGCTCATATTGCCCGGAATAGGGCAGCTGGGTGGCGGTGTCCAGGTCTGCCAAGGCATCTTCCAGCGCCACCTGATCCGCGACGGTGGCGGTCATTCTGACCTGGCAGAGCCCACAATCATACGTTCCATATCCCAGAAAACCAAAATAATAGGTGCCCGCCTCATCCGCTAAAAAAACTGCCGATTCGCCAAGCCCGCTTTGGTTGTCCTGATTAAACGAATTGACATATTCTATGCCGCCCTCCGCAGCCTGCTTGTAGACCCGGATGACGGTATCCACACTATATGTCTCACTCCAGAACTCCAGCTGGAACAGGGTACCGGCCTGAGCGTCCACCCGGAACAGGGTACCGTAGGATTGGGAACCGTTCTCTGCTTCGTACAGCACGGCTTCGCTGCCCAGCTCATATTGCCCGGAATAGGGCAGCTGGGTAGTGGTGCCCAGGGCCGACAAGGCCTCTTTCAGGGGCACAACTGCCACACGCTTCGCTTGATCCCCTTCCCCATCAGTTCCAGTGTCCGGCGTGTAAGCAGGCAGAGTAACCGTGTAATCCGCCGTCTCGCCGTTGAGGTCGGCCCGGATCAAAATATCTTTTGCCCCGGGCGTCAGCCCATCCAGCGCCAGGGTATTGGCCCCCGCCTGCAGGACTTCGCCGCTGCCGGTCCATTGGCCCGAGGCCGTCCCTCCAGCCTCCAGCACCTCGTAGCAATAGCTTCCCGCCACATCGCTGGTAAAGGTGATCTGGCCAGCGGTGTCGCTCTGCCGGGTAGGCGTCAACTCCGTCAGAGCCGGGGCCGCCGCCAGCGCGCCAGCCGGCAGCAGGTTCAGCAATAACAGGCAACTCAACAGAATTCCTGTCAGCCGTCTTGCTGTCTTTTTCATTTCATTCCCTCCTTATTTTTAATTGCGCAGCTCATCTGCTTGTTCTGTCGTTGCGAAATCGCTTTCCAGAAAAACACGGTTCTGCTTGCCGCCACACCGGAAGAGAAGAGATAGGATACCGGAAATTCGGCGGGTGATGGTACTTGAACCAGGGTATCGGAAACGGCCTTCTAACCGATCCCGGGCAAGTTGAATTTAGGTAGCCTGTCCTCCTTTCCGGTGCCCAGGGATCTCGGGCAGCCCGCACCGTATCCATCGGCTCCATTTTCCCGGCCCTGGTATGTGTTTTCTATCTGAATTATATTATACAGAAAAACAATACCCCTGTGAAGCACACACAAATTGTTCACCGAATTTACGACTATTTTTGTCATAATAGCCAAAATAAGCGATATGGTTTTGGAAATTAGGTGAGAATTCCGCTTCTCCATGACAATCCCCCCTGATGTAGCACTTCCATTTTCCTACATCAGGGGGCCTTTTGTCATTGTTCCTTTTGACTGAACCTGTTCACTTGCGCGGCTGCCGGGGGTGTTGTTATTCAGAAAACTCAGCCCCCCAATTGGGTGGGCAGGTTATAGGATTGGAACAGCGCCAACAACTCCCGCTGTCTGGCCTCCGGGATGGGCTGCACTGAATCGGGGATGGGGTATGTCCGATCCAACTGTTGGTACTTCACCATACCAAATTGGTGATAGCAGATAAGGTCTACCCGCTTGATCTGCGTCAATTGGGCCAGCCGTCGCGCCGTCTCCTCCAGCTCTTCCCGGCTGTCGTTGTAGCCTGGGATTACTGGAATTCGGATGATAATCTCCTTGCCCATCTCGTCCAAATGCCGCAGATTGTCCCAGATCAGGGCGTTGTCCACACCGGTATTCTGCCGGTGACGCTCCGGATCCACACCTTTGATGTCATAGAGCAGCAAATCCGCCTTTTCCAACACCGCCAAATTTTCCAGCCGGGGCGCATAGCCGCAGGTATCCACCGCTACGGAGATTCCATCCTGGTGACACAGGTCCATCAGCTCCAGGCAGAACTCCGGGAATTGGGATGCCTCGCCGCCGCCAATGGTGAGGCCGCCTCCGGAGGCCAGGTAGTAGTCCCGGTCCAGTCGCACCATTTCAAAGGCCTGACGGGCAGTCATGGGCCGGCCGAACAGATCCAGAGCCCCTGCAGAGCAGGACGCCAGACAGGCTCCACAGCCATCGCATTTTTGCCGATCACAGATGATGCCCTGGTCCGTCAGCGACATGGCCTGCCGGGGGCAGACTGCTACACAGGCGCCACAGCGGGTGCACTTGTCGTGAAACAGCCGCAGCTCCGGCTCATCAAAGCGCTGGCCCTCCGGGTTGCAGCACCATTTGCAGTGCAAAGGACAGCCCTTGAGAAAGATGGTAGTTCGGACACCCCAACCGTCTACAAAGGAGCCCCGCACCTGATTGAAGATCAATTCCTGTCGGCTCATAGCACTCTCCTCCATCAAAGATCCATGGCAGTCCGGCTGATGATGTTGTCCTGAAGGGCGGTGCTCAGCTCCACAAAGTAGGAGCTATAAGTAGCCACCCGCACCAGCAAATCCTTATACCGTTCCGGGTGCTTCTGGGCATCCAGCAGGGTCTCGGTACCGGTAAAGTTGAATTGAATCAGACTACCCTTTTTCTGACAGAACACCTTCACCAGCATGGCCAACTTGGCGATTTTGTCCGGGGTGGAACAGGCTCCCGCCGCAATGCGCACGTTCAGGATGCTGCCGTTCTCCAGCCAGTCGTGGTCGATTTTAGCCACAGAATTCAGCACCGCCGTGATACCGCTGACATTCCGGCCGGGGTAGGGAGAGATGCCCCCCTCGGACAGGGGTTCTCCGGCCAGACGTCCATCCGGCATTGCCCCCAGAATCTCTCCATAGGGGATGTTCACCGTCATACCGATGCAGCCGATGGCGCACCGCCGGCCATTCCAAGTGTGCTGCTGGCACACATATTCGCTGCTGCGCCGCAGCACCCGCCGGGCGATCAGATCCACCTGGTCCAGATCATTGCCGAATTTGGGGGCAGCCTTCAGCTGACGAAGCAGCTGATCGTAGCCCTCAAAATTGGCCTCCAGCGCCTGGAGCAACTGGCCCATGGTGGCCTGCCGGTCCTGAAACACCACCTGTTGGATGGCTGCCAGGGAGTCGGCAATGTTGGGTAGGCCGCAGATGCCGGTAACATGTCCCGCATAAGGGTCAATACCGTGGTGGAAGAAGTCATCGCCCCGCTCCAGGCAGCTGCCGTAGAAGGAAGAGATCAAGGGGCAGGGCATCTGGGTGTCATAGAGGTACATATCCGCGTTTTTGAAGGCCATAGTCGGCCGGTATAAGGCTTCAAACTGCTGCTCAAAAGCATCCTCAAGCTGTTTCAGACAGGTAAATTGGGCGGCGTCTCCGGTTTTGGGCCCCAGCTGAAGTCCGGTCTGTCTGTGTACCCCATTGTTCAGGGCCAGCTCCAGCATCAGCGGGTAGTTGAAAATGACGCCCGCGCTGATTTGGTTGACCGCCGGTACCATAGGGCAGTGACAGCCACAGGAGATGTAGTCCCGGGCCGCCCGCTCCGGCAGACCGAATTGAACCAGGGCGGCAATGGTAGAATCGTCGCTGACAAATTTCAGCTTGCCGCTCAGGTTCCGGGCCACCTCGCAGGCCCGCTCCAGATAGGTCTGGGGGTTCTGGCCGCTGACCCGAATGACCAGTTCTTCTGATGTAAGCCCCACCTCTTCCTCCGCATCCAGAATGAGATAGGACAGCTCATTGACGGCGTCTTTTCCATTGGGGTCCACGCCGCCAATGGTGAGCCCCTGCATCACCGGGTATCCGGAAAAGCCCACCTGGAGGAATCCGGCCTGGAGCATGGTCACGTCGTTCATCTTGATGAGCAGCATGCTCATCAAATCCTTGGCCTCATCCCGGCTCAGGATGCCCCGATCCAAATCATGCCGGTAGAGGGGGTACAGGTACTGGTCACAGCGACCCAGAGAGACACCGGCGCCGCAGCACTCAATCATGGCTGCAATACTCATGAGCCAGCAGCCCTGGATGCCCTCCCAAAAGCTTTGGGCGGGCTTGGCCGGCACCCGCCGGCAAATCCCGGCGATCTCCAGCAGCTCTGCCTTGCGTTCCGGGCTGGCCGTCTCTGCCTGCTGCTCTGCCAGGTCCGCATACCGGTCGGCAAAACGGATTACCGCCTGCTGGACCAGCCGGGCCGCCTGGTAAAAGTGGAGCTTGGGCAGATCATCGGCGCTGGCGGAATCCAGTGCCTCAATGCGCCGGTCCAGGTCCCGGATGGAGGCCTCCAGGCCCAGTTCCACCACCCGGCGGTAGTCCAGACAGAAGTGGCCGGGATAATGACAATTTTCCACATACCCACCGGATTGGACGATGTTCTCTACCGCAAGAAACTCCTGGGGCACCAGAGCTTTCCACTGATCCGACAGGGTGCGTCCCTGCCAGTAGGAAAACAGTTCCCGGGCCAGTTCCTTTTCCTCCTGACTCAGGGGCTGGTATTTCTCCCATACCCGGTCCTGAACTGTATCCAGCTCGTCCAGTAACCAGCCGCCGTTGACCTCCGGCAGCCACATACCCCCCCGGACCTTGCCGGTATGGCAACCCACGATCAGCTCGTCCTCACCGATCCGAATGTGCATCCGGTCCAGCACATGGCTGACCGCCATAGCCCGCCGCAGCACGGTGGGCAGGGCCTCCGTGTTGCGATAGGATTCCGTATAATATTTTGCCCGTTCCAGGCACACCGCCGGGGTGGTGATGGCCCGTTGGCGCAGCCGTTCCACTCGATCTGATCGTTTCAAACCAGTTTCCTCCTGTCTATGTTCTTCAGGCCAATCCGGGACAGATGGTCAGCATCAGCGCCGCCACCACTGCCGCCACGCCAGTCCAGACCACGGTGGTCATCAGCACCGGGAAATAGCCCTCTTTGTGGGTCAGGCCGCACAGGCCCAGGGTGACGATGACGGCCCCCTGGAAGGGCAGCGTGTCAAAGGTCTGGGTGGAAATGGTGGCCACCCGGTGGATGGCCTCCGGAGCGACGCCCACCAGTGCAGCACTCAGCAGCGGCAGCACAATCTGAAGGCCCGCCGGGGGAGATCCGGTAAAGGCCACAATGACGGCCACCGCCAGCACCACCAGCAGCATGGCGGGAATGGGCAGGCCCAGCAGCACATCCACAATGTTGTTGAACACCGGAGTTGCCTGAACCACCGCAGCAAAGCCCACCAGAATGGCCATCAGGCAGATGGACTCCGCCGCTGTCTTGCAGCCCTCATTCAAGGAACCAACAATAGCCCGCACTTTGCTCTGGCCCTCCTGGGGATCATAGAACCAGCCCAGTGCCAGCAGCGCCACCAGATCGCCGGAAAACAGCGCTGCCACCAGGGCCCCCGTCAGGTTGAACACCAGGATGACGGCGATGATGGGCAGGATGGCCAGAATGATATTGGGGTATTTCCGGTCCGCCCGCTCTGGTGCAACCTTGACGGAGCCATATTCAAAGTGCAGTCCCCGGTCACTGGCCAGATGAACCGCCCGAGAGCAATAAATCACGCCGCCGAAGAAGACGATCAGGGCTGCCACAATGCCCGGCACCAGCCCGGCATAGGCAGAAGTCCCCAGAATCTGCATGGGGATATAATTGGGCACCAGTGGGGCGCCGGGACTTACCGCCGCCGTGGCTACGCCAATGTTCAGAATACCCAACATGTACTTGCGAGGGATGTCCGCCTCCTTGCACACCGTCAGCACCACAGGAAACAGGGTAAACAGCACGCAGAAGGTATCAATTCCGCCATAAGCCAGGGCAAATCCAGTCAAGCCACAGATGGCAATGGCAATGGTCTGTTTGCGCTTTCCGGTAGAACCGCGGCCAAACAGATTCATCAGGAATTTGGCAATCGACAGAGCCGCACCGGAATCCATATACAGTCGGCCCATCAGAATAGCGCTGAGAAAGATCAGGAACAGTTCCATCACAATGCCGGAGAATGCTCCCATAAAGATTTCCGTGAAGGCCGTCAACAACGGGAGCCGGTTGCAGATGGCCACAAACAATGCGCACATGGGCGCCACGTACAGCAGAGAGTAGCCCTTGAAGGAGAAGAAGACAAGGGCAACAAAGGCCAGAAGGATGGACAGTAAGCCTATGATTTGCATATTGGTTCCCTCCATTTTTCTTTCTTTGCCGGCAAAGCCAGCATAGCACACCGGTTTTTTATTGACAAATCGCTATTTAGAAAGATATATTATAGATAATAATCTATAACAGAGAGGGCTGAACACTTCCATGACCTCACTG
>CABRZO010000051.1 GCA_902475455.1 uncultured Eubacteriales bacterium | reverse complement strand
AAGCCCACCCCCGCCCTTCAGGCCCCCAAACCTGACGACGACTCCAAAACATAAGGAGGCCAACCAATGAGTAAGAAAGAAGAAGCCCCCATCGAGGAGGCCATCCCTCAGCAGGAGACCGCTCCCGAGGCTGCTCCTGAGACCGCTTCTCCGGAGGCCGTCACCGACAGCCCTTCCGAGCTGGAGACCAAGCTGGCCGAGACCGAGCAGGCCCTGGCCGAGCAGGAAAAGCAATATCAGTACCTGGCCGCGGAATATGACAACTTCCGCCGCCGCAGCGCCAAGGAGAAGAGCGACGCCTACTCCAACGCCAAGGCGGACGCCGCCCTGGCCTTCCTGCCGGTGTTTGACAACCTGCAGCGGGCCCTGGCCGCCCCCTGCGGCGACGAGGCCTACGCCAAGGGCGTGGAGATGACCATGACCCAGCTCCGCCAGGTGCTGGAAAAGCTGGGCATCACCGAGATTGAGGCCCTGGGCCAGACCTTTGACCCCAATCTCCACAACGCGGTGATGCATGTGGAGGACGACTCCGTGGGCGAATCCACCGTGGTGGAGGTGTTCCAGTCCGGCTTCAAGATGGGTGAAAAGGTCATCCGCTTCGCCATGGTCAAGGTGGCCAACTGAGCCACATTCCCTTTGTTAAATCTATCTTTTATCATATTAGGAGGAAATTGTTATGTCTAAGATTATCGGTATCGACCTCGGCACCACCAACTCTTGTGTTGCCGTTATGGAGGGCGGCGAGGCCGTCGTCATTGCCAACGCGGAAGGCAACCGCACCACCCCGTCCGTGGTGGCTTTCTCCAAGGACGGCGAGCGCATGGTGGGCCAGGTGGCCAAGCGCCAGGCCATCACCAACCCCGACCGCACCATCATCTCCATCAAGCGTGAGATGGGCAGCGACTACAAGGTGGACATCGACGGGAAGAAGTACACTCCCCAGGAGATCTCCGCCATGATCCTGCAGAAGCTGAAGAGCGACGCCGAGGCCTATCTGGGCCAGTCCGTCACCGAGGCTGTCATCACCGTCCCCGCTTACTTCACCGACGCTCAGCGTCAGGCCACCAAGGACGCCGGCAAGATCGCCGGCCTGGAGGTCAAGCGTATCATCAACGAGCCCACCGCCGCCGCTCTGGCCTACGGTGTGGATAAGGAGACCGCTCAGAAGATCATGGTCTATGACCTGGGCGGCGGCACCTTCGACGTCTCCATCCTGGAGATCGACGACGGCGTCATCGAGGTTCTGGCCACCGCCGGCAACAACCGGCTGGGCGGCGACGACTTCGACCAGTGCATCATGGAGTACCTGGCCTCCGAGTTCCGCCGTGACACCGGCATCGACCTGTCCGGCGACAAGGTTGCCATGCAGCGGCTGAAGGAGGCCGCCGAGAAGGCCAAGATCGAGCTGAGCGGTGTCACCACCTCCAACATCAACCTGCCCTATATCACCGCTGACGCCACCGGCCCCAAGCATCTGGACGTCACCCTGACCCGGGCCAAGTTCAATGAGCTGACCAACCACCTGGTCCAGGCCACCATGGGCCCCGTGCGTCAGGCCCTGAGCGACGCCGGCCTGCAGCCCAGCGACATCTCCAAGGTTCTGCTGGTGGGCGGCTCCAGCCGTATCCCCGCCGTGCAGGAGGCCGTGAAGAGCATCACCGGCAAGGACGGCTTCAAGGGCATCAACCCCGACGAGTGCGTGGCCATGGGCGCTGCCATCCAGGGCGGCGTGCTGGGCGGCGACGTTAAGGGCCTGCTGCTGCTGGACGTCACCCCCCTGTCTCTGGGCATTGAGACCATGGGCGGCGTGTTCACCAAGCTGATTGAGCGCAACACCACCATCCCCGTGAAGAAGAGCCAGATCTTCTCCACCGCCGCCGACAACCAGACCTCCGTTGAGGTCCACGTGCTGCAGGGCGAGCGTGAGATGGCCGCCTACAACAAGACTCTGGGCCGCTTCCATCTGGACGGCATTGCTCCCGCACGTCGCGGCGTGCCTCAGATCGAGGTCACCTTCGACATCGACGCCAACGGCATCGTGAACGTCTCCGCCAAGGATCTGGGCACCGGCAAGGAGCAGAACATCACCATCACCTCCTCCTCCAACCTGAGCAAGGAGGACATCGACAAGGCTGTCCAGGAGGCCGCTCAGTACGCCGCCGAGGACGCCAAGCGCAAGGAGGACGTGGACACCCGGAACCAGGCTGACCAGATGATCTATCAGTGCGACCAGACCGTCAGCGAGCTGGGCGACAAGCTCTCCGCCGACGAGAAGGGCCAGATTGAGTCTGCCAAGGCCAAGCTGCAGGAGGCCATGAAGGGTACCGACACCGCTGCCATCAAGACTGCCACCGAAGAGCTGACCAAGGTGTTCTACGACATCTCCGCCAAGCTGTATCAGCAGCAGGCTCCTCAGGGCGCCGATCCCACCGGCGCCGCCGGCGGTGCTGCCGACAATGGCGCCAACGGTGGTCAGGAGTACTATGACGCCGACTACCAGGTCGTGGATGACGACGACAACAAGAACTGATTGCGGGATTGACCGGCGGGGTGCGCTCCACCCCGCCCTTTCCTGCCTGAATCAATCTGAAATTTCTCTCACAAGAAGGTGAGTTACATGGCAGAAGAGAAACGCGACTATTACGAGGTGCTGGGCGTGGACCGCTCCGCCTCGGACGATGAAATCAAAAAGGCCTATCGCAAGCTGGCCAAGAAATATCACCCGGACCTGAACCCCGGCGACAAGGACGCCGAGGCCAAGTTCAAGGAGGCCAACGAGGCCTATGAGGTGCTGTCGGACCCCGACAAGCGCCAGCGCTATGATCAATACGGCCACGCCGGGGTGGATCCCAACTTCGGCGCCGGCGGCTTCGGCGGCGGCGCCGGGTTCGAGGACTTCGACCTGGGTGACATCTTCTCCTCCTTCTTCGGCGGTGGTTTCGGTGGCGGCGGACGCCAGCGCAACCCCAATGCTCCGGTCCCCGGCGAAGATCTGCGCACCCGGCTGGTACTCAGTTTTGAGGAGGCGGCCTTCGGCTGCCAGAAGGAGATCAGCGTCAACCGGGTGGAAAGCTGCTCCGACTGTCACGGCACCGGCTGCGCCCCCGGCACCACCGCCGAGGTGTGCCCGGACTGCCACGGCTCCGGCTATGTCCAGGTCCAGCGCCGCACCATGCTGGGTGTTATGAGCTCCTCCCAGCCCTGCCAGCGCTGCAACGGCAAGGGCAAGATCATCCATCAGCCCTGCAAGACCTGCCGGGGCGCCGGCGCGGTGCGCAAGGCCCGGAAGATCTCCGTCAAAATCCCGGCGGGGGCCGACACCGGCAACGCCTTCTCCCTGCGGGGTCAGGGCCACGCGGGCCTCAACGGCGGCCCCGCCGGCAACCTGATCGTGGTGGTGGAGGTCCGTCCCCACCCCTTCTTCCGCAGAGACGGCAGCGATGTGATGATGGAAAAGGACATCTCCTTTGTGGAGGCCGCCCTGGGCGCCGAGCTGGAGATCCCCACCATCGACGGCAAGGTCAAGTACAACCTGCCCGCCGGCACCCAGACCAACACCACCTTCCGGCTCCGGGGCCAGGGTATTCCCAACCTCAACGGCCGGGGCCGGGGCGACCAGTACGTCACCGTCCAGGTCAAGGTGCCCAAGACCCTCTCCGACGTGCAGCGGGAGGCCCTGCGCCGGTTTGACAAGGCCATGAAGGGGGAGCCCCTGGACACCAGTGAGCCCAACTTCGGCAAGGGCAAGGGACTCTTCGAAAAGAAGAAGAAAAAATAAGCGCTTTCTGTGCCGCACTCCGTTCAACGGGGTGCGGCACCGCTTGTTTTCCCCCGAAATGCGTCTCCCTCCTTGGAATCCGTGGCAAGATATGCTATACTGAGTCGATCCTATTTGACAGGAAGTGTATTTCATGTACTATGCGGACAGCCATATGCACTCCATCGTCTCCCGGGACAGCGAGAGCCCCCGGGCGGACATGGCCAAGGGTGCCATCGATCACGGCATTTCCGAGATCTGCTTTACCGACCACTTTGATATTCTGGACATCGACGGCAGCTATAACCCTAACTACGACTGGACTCCCGCCCGGCAGCAGCAGCAACTGGCCCAGGCGGCCTGGGGAGACCAGGTGAAGATCCGCTATGGCATCGAGGTGGGCAACGTCCCCACCGACTTTGAGGCCGGGGAGCGGGTACAGCGGGAGCCGGGACTGGACTTTGTGATCTGCTCCGTCCACAACCTGAGCCATGAGGCGGGAGGTCTGGATTTCTATGACTTCCGTTATCAGGACCCGGAGACCTGCTATGCCCATCTGGATAACTATTTCGAGACTATGCTCCAGAGTGTCCAGTGGGGCAAGTTCGACATCTTCGGCCACATCCCCTACCCCATGCGCTATATGCGGGACCGGGACGGCCAGGACGTGAGCCTGGACCGGTACCAGGATCAGATTCGCAACATTCTGAAGCGCATCATTGAACAGGGCCGGGGCATCGAGGTCAACACCAAGAACTGGTCCCCCCGCATTGAGCAGGACTATTTCCAGCTGATGACCACCTACCATCAACTGGGGGGCGAGCTGGTCACCGTGGGCAGCGACGCCCACTCCCCCGACGCCGTGGGGGCCCACATTCCCCGGGTCTACGAGATGCTCAAGGCAATCGGATTCCGGTATGTGGCCGCCTTTGAGGCCAGAAAACCCCACTTTATCTCTCTGGAGGGCTGATCACCATGCGGGAAATTGCATTTGACACCATTGTGAATACCGTCCGGGATCTGTGCATTGAGGCCAACTGCGCCCTGCCCTGTGACCTGAAGCAGGCCATTGCCGACGCTCAGGCCACGGAGCAGTCCCCGGTGGGCCGCTCCATCCTGGGGGATCTGGTGGAGAACTACACCTTCGCCGGGGAAAAGCGGCTGCCCATCTGCCAGGACACCGGTATGGCGGTGGTGTTCTGTGAGCTGGGTCAGGAGGTCCACATCACCGGCGGCCTGCTCCGGGATGCGGTCAATCAGGGGGTGGCCCGGGGCTACACCGAGGGCTTTCTGCGCAAGAGCGTGGTGGCCGACCCCATCCGCCGGGTGAACACCGAGGACAACACCCCCGCCGTCCTCCATCTGGAGCTGGTGGAGGGGGACAAACTCACCATCACCGTGGCCCCCAAGGGCTTTGGCAGCGAGAATATGACCTCCCTGCACATGCTCAAGCCCTCCGTCACCCAGGAGATGATCGAAGACACCATCGTTCAGGCGGTCTCCGAGGCGGGCTCCAATCCCTGTCCCCCGGTGGTGGTAGGCGTTGGCCTGGGGGGCGACGCGGAGCTGTGCGCCATTCTGGCCAAAAAGGCGCTGCTGCGGCCGGTGGATCAGCACAACAGTGATCCCTTCTATGCCGAAATGGAGCAGCGGATTCTGGAGAAAATCAACCGACTGGGCATCGGCCCTCAGGGGCTGGGAGGCTCCACCACCGCCCTGGCGGTGGCCATCAACGCCTATCCCACCCATATCGCCGGGCTGCCCTGCTGTGTCAACCTGGGCTGCCATGTCACTCGCCACGCCAGCCGGGTGCTGTAATTCCCTGTGTTTTATTGCCTGAACTGGCAGAATGCAAAAGACCGGAATCGCAAATCACTGCGATTCCGGTCTTTTTGTTTTTATACAAAAAAGCAAATTTAATTGCAGTATTTTCCAATAATTTTCGTTTTTGGATTCTTTTTTCTCCCGAAAGGCATAGCATCCCCTTGAGATTACTTGAGTTTTGATTCTAGGTATGTTAAGATGATAAAATAAAATTCTCAGTGTTGTTTTGGTGTGCACATGCAGCAACAGAATCTAGTAGAGGTTATATAACTATATGAAAAAATACGATATGCCAATGGATCTATCTCCCGATTCCATTCCCGGAAAAATCATCAGCCGCATCGCCCCTGGCTCCTCCGTGCTGGAATTCGGCTGCTCCTACGGGCGTATGACCAAGTATATGAAGGAGCACCTTCAGTGTGAGGTCTGCATTGTGGAGCTGGACCAGGAGGCCTTTCCCGTGGCCCGTCAGTATGCCGTGGACGGCTATTCCGGGGACATCGACCAGGAGGGGTGGTATCTCCACTATGCCGGCCGCCAGTTTGACCGCATCCTGTTTGCCGACGTCCTGGAACATCTCCGGGATCCTCTGCAAGCCCTGACCCGGGCCAGCTCTCTGCTGAAGGAGGATGGGGAAATCGTCATCTCCCTCCCCAACATCGGCCACAACGACGTATTGGTCAAACTGTTTCAAAATCGCTTTGAGTACACTCCCATCGGGCTGCTGGACAACACCCACATCCACTTCTGGGGGCTCAACAACCTGGAGGAGCTGGCCCGGCAGGCCGGCTTCGGCATCCGGGTGCTGGACGGGGCTTATCAGCCTGCCTTCCACACAGAGCAGCAGCCCCGCCGTCAGGACACCCCCTCCAGATTGCTGGATGTGCTGGCCTGCAGACCTTATAACGAGGTCTATCAGTTCTTCCTGGTCTTTCAGAAGCAGGCCTGGATGGAGCAAAATGCCCTGACCTGCCAGGACCATCTGCAGAAGTTTTATCATACCCTATCGTTCCGCTGCCGCTGGGCGTCCGACTCCCAGGAGCAACCCCATCAGAGCGTCCAGCTGGTGCCGGAGGTGCTGCCGGACGGATCCTTTCACTTCCGCTGCGATGCCATCCCCGCAGGCTGTCGCAAGGTGCAATTGGAACTCACTCTGGGCCTTCCCAGTCTGCTTAACCAAATCCGCGTCACTGCAGACACAGGCAGTTGCTCCCTCCAGCCCCTGAACGGCGCACTTCAGGGGGACGTGGCCGCCTTCTCCGACCCCACCCCTCTGCTGGAACTCTCCCTGCCGGAGGGGGCCGGATGGTTTGAGCTGTCCGCTGTCCTCCATGTCTACTCGGGTCAGGAGTACACCCTGGGGCTCTCGGATCTGGAAAAGCTGGCCCAAGCAGAGGCCGCCCGTCTGGAGCGGGCCGACTTGGAGCGGCGGGAGGCCGAACTGCGGCAGCAGCTGGAGCAGGCCGCCCAGGAGAGGCTGTCCCTGCTGGATCAACTGGAGGAATATCGTGCCCGGTGCGAAGTCTACCGGGAGCACAGCCAGTGGAAGGATCAGAAAATTGCTCACCTGGAGCAGCACCAGCTGCACCCCCACCATCAGGCCCAGTTGGAGGAAATGCAGGCCAACTACAACATCCTGGCTCAGCAGTACAACAGCATTGTACACTCCCAGTGCTGGAAGATCACCAAGCCATTGCGGACGGTGCTGGGGGGCGTCAAGCGCACCAGCTTGGGTTCGCTGCCTTATAAACTGCTCCATAACATGCGCACCGGCGGAGAACAGGGCGCCAGTTCCACCCGGCCCCAGCAGAAGGCTTCCACTCCCAGCCAGAGCCCGGCGGCATCCGCTCCCCTTCTCTCCTCCATGGCCGCCCAGGTGGAGCAGTCAGGGGGGCAGGTGTACCACGCTGAGACCTTCCTGGCCTCTGACACTTTCTCCAAGAGAAAAATCCTGCTGGTCAGCCACACCCTCAACCTGACCGGCGCACCCATTGCCTTGGGCTATTTTGCCAAGGCCCTTCAAAAGCAGGGGGATTTTCCGGTGCTCATCTCTCCCTTTGGCGGCGGTCTGTGCGATCAGCTGGAGCAGGAGGGCCTCCCCATTCTGGTCTATCCGGCACTGTATGAATCCGACCTGGTCAAGCAGTATGCCAAAGCCTTTGACGCCATTGTAGTCTGCACCATCGTGGGCGCTCCCACGGTGGTGGCCCTGAACGGCACCAGTACCCCGGTGCTGTGGTGGATTCACGAGGCCCACGCCTCTTATCTCCAGACTCCCCTGGACTATCTGCCCGACACCCTGGAGGACAACATTCACATCTGCGCCGTCTGCTCCTATGCAGAACGGGTTATGAAACAGTACCTGCCCAACTACCAGCCCCGGGGCCAACTGCTGTATTCCATCCCGGACTACGCCAACCAGCTGCCCGCCCAACCCTCTTTCCGGCTCAGATACGCCGAAGGAAAGCTGGTGTTCGCCATTGTGGGCATGCAGGAACAGCGCAAGGGTCAGGATATATTGATCCAGGCCATTCGCCAACTGGACCCGGAGGTACGGAGCAAATGCCTGTTCGTCTTTGTGGGTGTGCCCTGCTACAAGCCCATCTTTGAGGATATTTTTGCAATCTGTGAGGACTTCCCCAGAAATACCCAGTATATTGAGGAGCTCAATCGGACGGACATGCTGTCCCTGTATATGCAGATTGACTGCCTGATCTGCGCCTCCCGGGATGATCCCATGCCCATTGTGGTGACGGAGGCCATGCTGATGTCCAAGGCCGTCATCTGCTCGGAAAACGCCGGTTCTGCCGAGCTGTTGGAGAAAATGAACTCCGGACTGGTCTATCACAACGATGACCCGGAGGAGCTGGCCCAGTGCATTCAGTACATTTACCAGCACCGGGGCGAAGATCTGGAGCCCATGTGCCGGCAGGCCAGAAAGACCTATGAGCGCTTCTTCACCCAGGAGGTCTTTGAGCAACAGGTGGCGGATACCATGGCCGCCCTGCTGCCTCCCCAGTCCGAACTGGAGCCCTATGAAGGCAAGGTCTCCGTGGTAATCCCCACCTTCCAGGCCGGCGAAGGCCTGGTCCCCCTGCTGGAGTGCCTCCAGTCTCAGCAAAACATCGGCAGCGTGGAGATCGTCATTGTGGACTCCGGAAGCCGGGACGGCACCGCCGAACGGGCGGAGCAGATGGGCGCCCAGGTCATTCGCATCCCCCAGAGCGAGTTCTCCCACTCCTACGCCAGAAATCTGGGGGCGGAACACGCCAGCGGAGACTACCTGCTGTTTATGACCCAGGATGCCCTGCCCTCGGGTCCCCTTTGGATCTGCGGACTGATGCAGCCCGTTCTGCACAGCGGCGCGGTGGCGGTGTCCTGTCGGGAAAGCCCTCGCCCCAACTGTGACCTGATGGGCCGCATCTCCATCTGGACCCATTCGGAATATATGGGCATTTTGGAGCAAGACCGGCTGATGCAGATGCCCGCCGCCCCCGACTGCAACAGCATCCGGTACAACGGCCAGCTCAACGACGTCACCTGTCTGATCAACCGCAGACTGTTCCTGGATTTCAAATACCGGGGGGATTACGCGGAAGATCTGGACCTGGGCATCCGACTGATCAAAGCGGGCCACACCCTGGCCCTGGTGTCCAGCGTGCAGGTGGTCCACTCCCACACCCGTCCCGCCCTGTACCACATGAAGCGGGCCCTGGTGGACCGGAAAACCCTGAAGGCCATTCTCCCGGATCTGCCTCTGGACTCCATCACCGCCCAGGATCTCACCCGCCGGGCGGTGGGAGCCTACTGCGCCATGGTGTGCTTTTATCGGGATATTCCCGACTGCACCCCCACCGACACCTGGCAGTCCTTCTACCAGTGGTGTGAAGACCGGTTCTCCGCCATCAAGGAGAACTTGCCCAAGCTGGCCCCGGAAGAGCTGCTGGCGCTGCTGGAGGATCAGGAGACGACGGCGGAAACCGACGGCATTCAGGACTTTGTGCTGACACTGTTCCAGGCCTACGGGAAAGATCTCAGCGTGGACATGCGCACGGCGGAGGATGTGTTCTTCTTCCTGATGCACACCGCGTCCCGCTATTTCCTGGCCCACCAGATTACCTTTGACCGGCAGATCCGGCAGGAGATTCTGGACATGCTGCCCAAGTATATGGCTCAACTGTTCGGCCTGATGATGGCGGACTACGTCATCGCCCATCCCCAGGAACAGGGTGTCCTGCGGGATTGTATTGAGCGGTACAGCCAGGGGGTATGAGTGTCTGCACACCGGAGGCAGCTATGCCACTTTGGAAAACACCGAATTGATTTTGCGCCCTGTCTGCAATCTTTGTTGCAGACAGGGCGCATCTGTTTTCAGCCGATTTTGTTTTTCCCAAAAAGCCCCATCCAGTTTCTTGCATAAGCTGACGGGAACAGCGGATAATAATGACTGTTACCCGGTCAAAGGACAGGATTTCCACGGCAAATACTCCCTTGATCGGAGCCGGGACTTTTAGCTGCCCCGGGAAGAGATTGGAAAGAAAGGATGTCAGGCCATGAAAGCAACTGGCATTGTCCGACGCATTGATGATCTGGGGAGAGTGGTCATCCCGAAGGAGATTCGCCGCACCATGCGCATCCGGGAGGGTGACCCTCTGGAGATCTATACCGACCGGGACGGCGAGGTCATTTTCCGCAAATACTCCCTGATGGGGGGCATCAGCGATTTCGCCGCCCAGATCTGTGACACCGTTTACAAGACCACCGGCCACCCGGCCCTGGTCACCGACCGGGACACGGTGCTGGCGGTATCCGGCGCCCCCAAGCGGGAATTCGGGGATAAACAGATCTCCAGCGCCCTGGAAAATGTGATGATGGGCCGGGGGGTCTATCAGCAGCGCCCCCAGGACGCCCCCATCCCCATCGTCACCAGCAGCGACGCCCTGTCGGTGTCGGTGGCCGCCCCTATCCTGGCCCAGGGGGATGTGCTGGGCTGCGTGGTCATCGGCAAAAAGCCCAGCGAGGAGCCCACCGGCGAGACCGAGTTCACCCTGACTCAGACCATCGCGGGATTCCTGGGGCGACATATGGAGAGCTGACCCGCTCAACCCCATTTACAGCGCGGCGGCCCGGAATAAAAACCGGGCCGCCGCGCTGGCGCTTGGAAAAGAATTGCACTTTAAAGTGCTTTGTGCTATGATGTAGTACACAAATTGACACACCTGTGGGCCGGTTTCGCCCCAGTCACAGAAGGTCGAGGAACTGCATATGGAAGAAAAAACTACTGCGAAAAAAGTCATGCTCTCCGGCATCCAGCCCAGCGGCGATCTGCACCTGGGCAACTACCTGGGGGCCATCAAGACCTGGTCCGAGCGCTCGGAGCAGTTTGACTGCTATTACTTTATGGCCGACATGCACACCATCACCGTGCGCCAGACCCCGGCGGACCTGCGCCGCCGCACCCTGGAGCAGCTGGCCATCTACATCGCCTGTGGCCTGGACCCGGAGAAAAACACCCTCTTTGTCCAGAGCCATGTCCCCGCCCACGCCCAGCTGGCCTGGGTGCTGAACTGCTACACCATGTTCGGCGAGCTGAGCCGCATGACCCAGTTCAAGGACAAGGCGGCCAAGCACGCCGACAACATCAATGCCGGCCTGTTCACCTATCCTTCCCTGATGGCGGCGGATATTCTGCTCTATCAGCCCGACTACATCCCGGTGGGGGAGGATCAGAAGCAGCACTGTGAGCTGACCCGGGACATTGCCAAGCGCTTCAACGGCGTCTATGGGGATGTGTTCAAGATTCCCGAGCCCTTCATTCCCAAGGAGGGCGCTCGGGTCATGAGCCTCAATGCCCCGGACAGCAAGATGAGCAAATCCATGCCCGAGGGCTGCGTCTTTATGATGGAGAAGCCCGAGGATATTATGCGCAAATTCAAGCGGGCTATCACCGACAGCGATACCGAACACTGTGTCCGGTTTGACCCGGCCAACAAGCCCGGCGTGTCCAACCTCATCAACATCTATTCCGCCTGCACCGGCAAGACTGTGGCGGAAATCGAGGCGGAGTTTGATGGCCAAGGCTACGGCGCCTTCAAGCCCGTGGTGGGCGAGGCCGTGGTGGAAACTCTGCGGCCCATCCGAGAGGAGGCCCAGCGGCTCATCGCCGACAAGGCCTACCTCTCCGACCTCTGCCGCCAGGGGGCCGAGAAGGCCAGCTATGTGGCCAACAAGACCCTGCGGAAAGTCTATAAAAAGGTGGGCTTCCTGCAGCTGTAAGCCCGAAGCTAAATTTGTTCACAATCCCATCAGCACGACGAGGGCCAGCACAATGAGCCAGTCCTCGTCGTCGCTTTCTAAAAAGAGGTAGACCAGCACCAGGATCAGGAGGATGTCCCCCTTGTCAAACCGGTCCAGGTGCAGCGCTTTCAGGATGCCATCCAGCTTGAAGCCGGAGCCATTTCCCCCCAGCAGCGAGCCCAGAAGGCCCCCATTTTCCCGCCGGGGCTCTTCCCGGCCCTCTCCGCCGGCGGGGACGAATTCCCCCCGGGGAATATAGCGGTTATACATGGCCATCCTCCTTGAACAGCGTCATGGAGGCCCGGATCACCCGGGACAGCCGGGTGATCCGAATGGCCTTATCCACCTTTTCCTGGCTCTCCCGGCGCAAAAAAGGTTTTAAGGCATTGAGCAGCGCCTGCTTTTCCTCGTTGCCGGACTGATATTCCTGCATCAAAGGCAGCAGTTTGGTCAGCATACCCGGATCAAAGCCCCCCAGCAGCGACCCCAATCCCGACAGATCGGCGCCGCCAGTGGACTCTGACGGGGTCTGTTCCTCTGCTCGCTGTTTCTCTCCCCCCTGGGAGGTTTGGCCGCCGCTCTGGCCAAGGCTGTTGGCGATGGCGCTGATCTGTTCCATGGCCTCCGGCGAGGAGAGGATGGCATTCAATTTATCTTCAAATTCACTCACTGCGCTCCCCTCCTCTCCCTGGTCACTTGCCCAGCTTGCCCCGGAGCTGGGCGATGAGCCGGGCTCCCTCCTCCGTGGAGGACAGACTCCGCATCAGCTGCTCCAATTGACTGGAGTCCCCACTCTGGGCGCTTTGGGCCGCCTGGCGCAGATTGCCGCCGCTGGAGGCGTTTAAAAGCTCCGCCAGCCGCCGCACCTCCGGGGAGGAGAGCATCTGCCGCAGCCGGGCCGAGTCCTTCAGCAACTCCCGGGCCTCCGGGGTATGCATGGGTTCTTTGGTCCCTGCCATATCATCACCGCCTTTCCTGGTATCACTCCCAGTATATGCGCCGGCGGTGGGGATGTGACGGTCAGAAATCAGACATTTATATAGGAGGTACCTATGAAAATACTGGTCTTTTCCGATTCCCACGGAGATCGGCAGTCCATGGTGTTGGCGGCGGAAGAACACCGGCCCGACGCCATCTTCCATTTGGGGGACTGCTGGCGGGACGCGGAGGATGTGGCCTGTGCCTTCCCCGACGTCACGCTTTATCAGGTACCTGGCAATTGTGACTGGGGTATGTCGGATTTTCCCGACGTGAAGCTGGTGAGCCTGGACGGGGTGAAATTCATGATCTGTCATGGCCACACCTTCGGCGTGAAGAGCGGCTATTCCACCGCTGTGCGCCGGGCGGAGCGGGAGGGGGCGGACGTGCTGCTCTGCGGCCACACCCACGTCCCTCTCTACGAGGACT
>CABRZO010000050.1 GCA_902475455.1 uncultured Eubacteriales bacterium | reverse complement strand
TCCCCGTTTGTGGGCCTCGTGGGCAAATACTGCGCCAAAAAAACCCGCCCCGACAATCAGGTAATCATACATGCCGATATGGTCCCTCCTTTCTTTTTGATATATCTGTTTCGACATTTCTAGCATATTCTAAGCCTTTTCCCGCATTACGTCAAGTAATTCACCTTTCTCGCTCTAATAATTATGCCGAAAAAGTTATTGTTTTCCCGCTGTTTTTGGTGTTTTTCGACATATGTTATGAAATCTTAACAAAACATTCAAAAGCGAATGGATTAAAATGCCGAAGATTTTACGCAGCAGATCCTATTTTTCCCGTCTAAAATTCTACCCTGCAAAACTTGCCAACAGGCCTTTCAGCGGGAAAAGTGTGGTCAAATCCCGCAGAAATTCACTATTGATTAACACTTGATCCAAACAGATGTGTTAAAATATCCAAAAATAACAACGAAGGAGGATGGCTCTATGAGCATCATCGGGATCGATCTGGGCACCACCAACAGCTGTGTCTCCGTCCTCGAGGGCGGCAAGCCCGTCATCATCCCCAATGCTGAAGGGGGACGCACCACCCCTTCTGTCATCGCCTTTTCTAAAAATGGAGAGCGGCTGGTGGGTGAGCTGGCCCGCCGCCAGGCCGTCACCAATCCGGATTGCACCGTCTCTTCCATCAAACGTCAGATGGGCACCGACTACCGGGTGGAACTGGGGGGCAAAAAGCGCACCCCTCAGGAGCTCTCCGCCCTGATCCTGCAAAAGCTGAAGCAGGATGCGGAAAGCTATCTGGGGGAGCCCGTCACCGAGGCGGTCATCACCGTGCCCGCCTACTTCAACGACGCCCAGCGCCAGGCCACCAAGGACGCCGGCCGCATCGCGGGGTTGACAGTGCGCCGGATCATCAACGAGCCCACCGCCGCCGCCCTGGCCTATGGACTGGACCACGAGGCCAACCAGAAGATCATGGTCTACGATCTGGGCGGCGGCACCTTTGACGTGTCTGTCATCGAAATTGGCGATGGGGTCATCGAAGTGCTGGCGGTCTCCGGCGACAACCACCTGGGGGGCGATGATTTTGACCGCCGTCTGGCCAACTATCTGGTGGGGGAATTCAAGTCCCAGACCAAAATCAATCTGCTCAAGGATCCCGCCGCCATGCAGCGGGTGACGGAGGCGGCGGAAAAAGCCAAAATTGAACTGTCCTCCGCCCAGACCACCCAGGTGAATCTGCCCTTCCTGGCCCAGACCAAGTCCGGACCGGTCCACATGGACATCACCGTCACCCGGCAAAAATTTGAGGAGCTGACCCGGGATCTGGTGGACCGGACCGCCCTGCCGGTGCGCACCGCCCTGAATGACGCAGGGCTCACCTTCTCCCAGCTCAGCAAAGTATTGCTGGTGGGAGGCTCCACCCGGATGCCGGCCATCGCCGAGCGGGTGCGCAGCCTCACCGGTCTCCAGCCCAGCCGGAACCTGAACCCGGACGAGTGCGTGGCCATGGGGGCCGCCATTCAGGGGGGCACCCTGAGCGGCCTCTCCCCCTTCAAGGGGGAAATCTTGCTGCTGGATGTGACCCCTCTCTCCCTGTCCATCGAGACGGTAGGCGGTGTTGCCACCCGGCTCATTGAGCGCAACTCCAAGCTGCCGGTCCGTTACGCCCAGATCTTTACCACCGCCGCCCCCTTCCAGTCCTCCGTGGAAATCCATGTGCTCCAGGGGGAACGGCCCATGGCCAAGGACAACAAGACCATCGGCAAGTTCCGGCTCACCGGCATCAAGCGAGCCCCTCAGGGGGTGCCCCAAATCGAGGTGGTCTTTGACATCGACGCCAACGGCATTCTGAAGGTGTCCGCCCGGGATCTGGACACGGGCCGGGCCCAGGAGATCACCATCACTGCCAGTTCCAACCTGTCCGGCAGTGAGATCGACGACGCCATCCGGGATGCCCAGCAGTATGCCGCCCAGGACAGCCTGCGCCGCAGTCTGATGGAGGAACAGGCCCAGGCGGAACAGCTGATTCTGCAAATCAATCAGGCCCTGCGGGAGCGGGGCAAGGGGTTGGACCGAAGGATGGCTAAGGAACTGAAGATGGAGATGGGGGAGGTTTCCAAGTGTATCTCCCGCATCAAACCGGACAGGCTGGACGAAGGCCAGCTGAATGATCTGCGCCGGTCGGTGGAGCAGCTGAAGCACTCCCCCGCTTTGGCGGCGCTGGGAGGTTACGGCCAATGATTCGTCTTACCATTGAATTGGAAGATGTGGATTTCGACGTTTTGATCGAACACTATCTCCCCGTCATTGGGGAACACCTCCGCTCCAGCGGAAATCCGCTGGGCACGCTGCTCTCCAACAGCGCCTCCGCCTCGGTGGCAAAAGGGATGCTCCGCACCCTGAGCCCGGAAAAGAAGGAGCGACTGGCGGCGGACCTTATCAACGGCAATCGACAGAGATTTATCTCCTCTCTGGAGGAATTGGCCGCCTCCCACGGCTTTCAGGGCCGGATCCGCTCTCTACAGGCCGATCAGGCGCCTTAATTACGGACAAAAACCACGTCCCGGGACGAAACGCCCGGGACGTGGTTTTTTCTTTCATTTCAGATCCAGCCGCACAATCACCAGCCGGTACCAGAGATAGCGGAAGAAGTTGGCGATGAGCCACCCTTCCATCAGCAGATAATGGGGCAAATCCCGCCAACGGAAGGGCCGTTTCTCCAGCTTCCCCTCCCGAAGCAGTTGAAGGGCCTCATGCATCCCCTGATCCCATTCCCGGCCATAGCCCTGCCGGTGGAACCGCCAGCGCTTGAGCAGGTAGCCCAGGGCCTGGGGAATAAAATTCACCACTCCCATCAGCAGCGGCTGATTTTTGACCAGCAGCAGAATGCCGTTGCGGCCATTCTGAAGGGCCTTGAAGCCGTTATAGCGCACGGCGCCGGTACTGGCCCCGCAGATATGGTAGCATTTGGCCTCCGGGCAGAGTACGCAGCGGTAACCGGCGTTATTGGCCCGCCAGGAGAGGTCAACATCCTCGTTGTAGGCGAAAAAGTGCTCGTCAAATAGGCCGATCTCCTCCAGCATGGACTTCCGGTAGAGGGCCGCCCCGCCACAGGCGGAAAAGATCCGTTTCTCTCTGGTGTAGCGGCTGGCCCGGCGGCCGTCACCTCCCTTGCAAGCAAAGCCCATCCAGGTGACATAATCTCCCGCATCATCGGCCAGCTCCCGCTCATAGTGGCGGATCATCAAGCTCTGGACTGCAAAAATCCGCCTGTCCCGCTCGGCAGTGGCAATCAGCCGGGCCAGCCAGTCGGGCTCGGCAAAGGCGTCGTTGTTGAAGAGGACCACATACTCCCCTCTCGCCCGGCGGATTCCCTGGTTCACCGCATAGGAAAAGCCGGTGTTGCGGCCGTTCTCGATTAAAATGAAATTTTCCCGATGGCAGTAGCTTCGGGCCTGTTCCAAACTCTCGTCGGTGGAGCCGTTGTCCACTACGATGAGCTCAAAATCCTGCTCCGTCTGGGCATAGACTGACTCAATGGAGTCCTTCAGCCAGCCTTTGCCGTTGATGTTGGGAATCACTATGGTGGCTTTCATGGCACATTCTCATCCTTATTCCGGGGGTTTGTGCCAGTATAGCATAGTTTTTCTCCAAAGAACAGGTTTTTTTCCAGGGCAGTCTCAGGCGGCGCACTGCTTGCCGGTGTGGTCGATGGTGTACTCCCCGGTCAGGATCAGCTCGGAGATGGGCACAAAGGTATAGCCCTGGTCGATCAGGGTTTTTAAAATATCCTCCAGAGCGGCGGGGGTGCACTCCGCATCATTGTGGCACAGGATGATGGCGCCGGGGCAGGCCTGCCCGGTCACCCGCTCCAGAATGCTCTGGGGGGTGGAGGACTCCTTCCAATCCAGACTGTCCACCGACCACTGGATGGGCTCCATCCCCAGAGAACGGATGGTGTTCACCACATTGTCGTCATAGTCGCCGTAGGGGCAGCGGACCAGTGTGGGCCGCACTCCGGTAATGGCTTCGATCTTGTCGTTGCAGCTTTCGATCTCCTTGATGATGGTTTCGGTGCTACACTGAGTGAAGTAGGGATGGGTGTCAGAGTGGTTCATCACCTCATGGCCCGCGTCCGCCAGCTTTTTTACTTCTTCCGGATAGGTGTCCACCCACTGGCCCACCACGAAAAAGGTGGCTTGTACGTTGTATTTGCCTAAAATCTCAATCAGCGTATCCGTATCGTCGGCTCCCCAGGCCGCGTCAAAGGAGATGGAGATCTTTTTCTCCCCCTCCTGCTGGGGCTCCACACAGTAAATGGGCAATTGGCGATTGGTGGCCGCCACCCCTACCGCCGCGGGATAGTTGACCGCCCAGAACATACAGGCGGCAAGGCACAGGCATCCCACCGCCGACCATATCTTTTTTCTGAATACGAAGATTTTCATACTTCACACTCCCTTCCGCTGAGTAAACTTTATGTGTGCTGGTTTCAGGTCATACCACAATTATCCACGCAGAATTTTACATTTCACCGCTTTTTACCACAGAATTAGGTAAAATCTTATTTTAACATTTCGTCCAATTTTACTTGACTTGTCAATTTATCAGTTATATAATTTGCACAAGAAACTTTTATTTCTTCTTCCCCATACAAACGAGGCCTCAAGAAAGCCCCGAAGGACGGAGGTAATTACATATGAATTCCAAAAAATTGAACGATTCCGATGCCCGGATCTCCCGTTTTTTGGGTGGTTGCTGTGATGACGCCTATACCTTTATGGGGGCGCACCCGGATCAGCAGGACGGTCAGGAGGGCTATCGGTTCCGGGTTTGGGCCCCCAACGCCGCCAGCGTCTCCCTGATGGGCAATTTTAACAACTGGGATCCGGAAAGCTGCCCCATGGAGCCCACCACCGGTGGAATCTGGGAGCGGTTCCAGCCCGGTATGCAGCGGTACGACATCTACAAATATTGCATCCACACCAAGGATGGCCGTCTGCTGGCCAAGGCGGATCCCTATGCCTTCCATGCCGAGACCCGCCCGGACACCGCCTCCAAGATTTACGACATCTCCGGCTATCAGTGGGGCGACGCCAACTGGTTGGAACAGCGCCGGAAAAAGCCCCTGTATCACAAGCCGCTGAACATTTATGAGGTACATCTGGGCTCCTGGCGCAAAACCAAGGAAAATGAGTTCTTGTCCTACCGGGACACCGCGGATCAGCTGGTCCCCTACGTCAAGGAGATGGGTTATACCCATGTGGAGCTGATGCCTGTCAGTGAATATCCCCTGGACATGTCCTGGGGATATCAGGTCACCGGCTATTTCGCCCCCACCTCCCGCTATGGCACACCCCATGATTTCATGTACCTGGTGGATCAGCTCCATCAGGCCGGTATCGGCATCATTCTGGACTGGGTTCCCGCCCACTTCCCCAAGGACGCCTTCGGCCTGTATGAATTTGACGGCACCCCCTGCTATGAATACGCCGATATGCGCAAGGGCGAACACATGGACTGGGGCACCCGGGTCTTTGACTATGGCCGCAACGAGGTCAAGAGCTTCCTGTTCTCCTCCGCCATGTACTGGTTCAATGAGTACCATGTGGACGGGCTCCGGGTGGACGCGGTGGCCTCCATGCTCTATCTGGATTACAGCCGCAGAGCCGGCGAGTGGGTCCCCAACATCTACGGTGGGCACGAAAACCTGGAAGCCATCGCCTTCCTGCGCCAGCTCAACTCCATGGTGTTCAAATGGCACCCCGACGTGCTGATGATCGCCGAGGAGTCCACCTCCTGGGAGAATGTCACCGGTCCTCTGGAGCAGAGCGAACACGCCCTGGGCTTCAACTTCAAGTGGAACATGGGCTGGATGAACGACGCCCTCCACTATCAGAAGATGGACCCCTATTTCCGGCAGTTCAACCACCGGGATCTCACCTTTGCCCTGATGTATGCCTTCAGTGAAAACTTTATTTTGGCCATCAGCCATGACGAAGTGGTCCACATGAAGGGCAGTATGTTGGGCAAGATGCCCGGGGATGACACCGCCAAATTTGCCGGTGTCCGGGCCTTCTACGTCTACATGATGACCATGCCCGGCAAAAAGCTCAATATCATGGGTACCGAGATCGGCCAGTTCAACGAATGGCACTATGAGTACTCTCTGGACTGGCATCTGCTGGAATATCCCCAGTTCCAAAAGCACCACGCCTTCTTCAAGGCGCTGAATAATCTGTACCTGTCCCGCAGCGAGCTGTGGGAAATGGACGACAGCTGGGAGGGCTTCCAGTGGGTGGAGCCCAATGACGCCAACGGCAACACGCTGATCTATCTCCGCAAGGACAAGAAGCAACACGAGTTGCTCATCGCCGTCAACTTCTCCCCCATCGACCGCCAGGGCTACACCATCGGCGTGCCGGTGGCGGGCACCTACGAGGTGTTGTTCAACTCCGACGACGAGGCCTATGGCGGCCAGGGCCGGGGCAACAAGGAGCCTCTGAAGACCAAGCCTGTCCCCGCCCACGACTTCAAACAGTCTCTGGTGGTGGACTTGCCTCCCCTCTCCGGCGTCATTCTGCGGTGCAGCCGCAAAAACCCGGTCCGGGCCAAAAAGCTGACGGAGAAATCCGGGAAAAAGACCACCGGCGTCAAGACTGTCAAGGCGGTCCGAAAAAAGGTGTCAAAAAGTGGACAAAAATGACACTGTTCAGTTTGTCCAATTTCTGCATACAATGTTCGAGAGGTGATTTTTCAGTATGAAAAAAGAAATGGTTGCCATGCTGCTGGCAGGCGGTCAGGGGTCTCGGCTCTACGCCCTCACCAGTCATGTGGCAAAGCCCGCCGTACCCTTCGGCGGGAAGTACCGCATCATCGACTTTCCCCTGTCCAACTGTGTGAATTCCGGCATCGATACCGTAGGCGTGCTCACCCAGTATCAGCCCCTGAAGCTGAACTCCTATCTGGGCAACGGCCAGCCCTGGGATCTGGACCGCTCCGACGGCGGTCTGCATGTGTTGCCCCCCTATGTGGAAAAGGGCGACGTGGGCACCTGGTTTAAAGGCACCGCCAACGCGATCTATCAGAATATCAACTTCATCGATGAATACGATCCCGATTATGTGCTGATCCTGTCCGGCGACCACATCTACAAGATGGACTACGCCCAGATGCTGGCCCACCACAAGGCCCAGCAGGCCACCGCCACCATCTCCGTGTTGGAGGTCACCATGGAAGAGGCCACCCGCTTCGGCATCATGAACGTGGATGAAAACGACACCATCTACGAATTTGAGGAGAAGCCCGCCCATCCCAAGAGCAACCTGGCCTCCATGGGCATTTACATCTTCACCTGGCCCAAATTGCGCCAGTATCTGATTGAGGACGAGAACAACCCCGATTCCGCCAACGACTTCGGCAAAAACATCATTCCCGCCATGCTGGCTAACGGCGAAAAGATGACCGCCTACCGCTTTAAGGGCTACTGGAAGGATGTGGGCACCATTCAGTCCCTCTGGGATGCCAATATGGACATGCTGGATGCCACCAACCCCGACGGCATCAATGTCTACGACAAGGAATGGCAGATCTTCGCCCGTAATCCCATCCGTCCTCCCCACATCACCGGCAGCAGCGCCGTCATCAAGGACTCCCTGGTCACCGACGGCTGCAAGATCTACGGCGATGTGGAGCACTCGGTGCTCTTCCACTCGGTGGTAGTGGAGAAGGGGGCCACCGTTAAGGACTCCGTCATTATGCCCAACACCGTCATCAAGGCCGGCGCCGTGGTGGATCACGCCATCGTGGCGGAAAATGTGGTCATCAGCGTGGCCGTCCAGGTGGGCGTACCTGCCGAAGACGGCAACAAGGGCGTTGTGGTTGTCGCTGAGGGCGTGGAACTCAAACCCGGCGTCAAAATCCCCTATGGCACCATGTGCACCGAATCTCCGAAAGGTGGTGACGAGGAATGACCACTCAGCTGCACGGCATTCTCTTCGCCTATCGTGACAATCCCCATCTGCGGGAGCTGACCAGCCACCGCACCGTGGCCTCCATTCCCTTCGGCGGCCGCTATCGTATGATCGACTTTATGCTTTCCAACATGGTCAACGCCGGTATCGTGGACATCGGTGTGGTCATGCAGGAGAAGTGCCTGTCCCTGCTGGACCATCTGGGCAGCGGCAAGGACTGGGATCTGGCCCGCAAGCGCGGCGGCCTCAGGGTGCTGCCCCCCTTCACCAACCAGTCCCGGAACTTCCGGGGCAAGATGGAAGCCCTTTATGGGGTGTACACCTACATGGAGGACATCCGCCAGGACTATGTGCTGATGGCTGACGCCGACGTGGCCTGCAACATCGATCTGGAGGCGGTTTTCCAGGCCCACCTGGACAGCGGCGCCGACATCACCGCCGTGTGCACCAAGAACCTCTGCGGCGACCCCAAAATGTCCACCTATTTCAAGGTTGACGAGACCGGCCGCATCAACGAGGTTCTGGACAGCCCCAACACCCCTGAGGGCTATGAGTCCCTGAAGGTCTACGTCCTCTCCACCGCCAAGCTGGTGGAGCTGGTGGACTACTGTGCTTCCCACAACCTCTATTCCTTCACCACCTCCGTGTTGCTGGGAATGGTGGATAAGTTGAATATTCAGCCCTACTTCTACGACGGCTATGTGGCCCGGCTCACCACCATCGCCTCCTACTACGCCAGAAGTATGGATCTGCTGAAGGTGGAGGTCAGTCAGGACATCTTCAACGAAGAGCACCCCATCCGCACCAAAGACCGCAGCGATCCGTCCACCTACTACGCCCCGGACTCCAAGTGTGTCCACTCTCTGGTAGCCGACGGCTGCGTCATCGAAGGTACAGTGGAAGACTGCGTTATCTTCCGCGGCGTCCATGTGGGTAAAAACGCAGTGGTTAAGAACTGCGTACTCATGCAGGATACCGTGGTAGAGGACGGCGCCAACATCCGCTATGTGATTGCGGACAAGGACGTCACCATCAAGGCCCATCGCACCCTGACCGGCCACGCCAGCTATCCCCTGGCCATCGACAAGGGCAGCATCATCTGACCTCACATCTTCCCGGCCCGGAATCTGCCTCGCAGGTTCCGGGCCGTGCCGAATCGGAAAGGACCGATGTTTATGAAAATCTTGTTTGCCGCCTCCGAGGTTGCCCCCTTCATCAAGACCGGCGGCCTGGCCGACGTGGCCGGTTCCCTGCCCCCTAAACTGGCGGAGTCGGGCCACGATGTGCGGGTTATCTTGCCCCTCTATGAAGGAATTGGTGACGACTGGCGCAGCCAGATGACCTTTGTGAAGTATTACTATGTACGCCTGGCCTGGCGCAGCGTCTACTGCGGTCTGTTTGAGCTGAAACGGGACGGCGTCACCTACTATTTTGTGGACAACGAGGGTTACTTCAAACGCCCGGGCATCTATGGCCATTATGACGACGGGGAGCGTTTCGCCTTCTTCTCTCGGGCCATTATTGAGACCCCTGATCAGATCAGCTGGGACCCGGACATCCTTCACTGCAACGACTGGCAGACCGCTCTGGTACCCATCTATTTGCTGGAGGACCGCTATCGCCAGCCCGCTCTGTCCCACGCCAAGAGCGTATTTACCATCCATAACATCGAATACCAGGGCCGCTATGGCCGGGATGTGCTGGAGAATTTGTTCGGACTGGATGAGAGCTATTTCAATGAAAATATGCTCAAATTCTACAACGATGTGTGCCTGATGAAGGGTGCCATCTTTGCCAGCGATTATGTGACCACGGTCTCCCCCAACTACGCCAACGAGCTACAGTTCGCTTTCTACGCCCACGGGCTGGAGGGTGTCATCACTGCTAACCGGGAGAAGATCCGGGGCATTCTGAACGGCATCGACGTCAATGCCAACGATCCCTCCACTGGAGCCGGTATTGTGGCCCCCTACACCAGCAAGGACCACAGCGGCAAGGCAAAATGTAAGGCCTCCCTGCAGGAGCGTCTGGGGCTGAAGCAGGATCCCAACATTCCCATCATCGCCTGTATCTCCCGCCTGGTGGGTCACAAGGGGTTTGAACTCATCTGCCAGGCCTTTAACGGCATCATGGACATGGATGTCCAGTTCGTGGTGTTGGGCACCGGCGAATGGGGCTATGAGCAGTTCTTCCGCAACGCTCAGATCAACTTCCCCGGCAAGGTGAGCGCCAACATCTTGTACTCCGCTCCCCTTTCCTCCGCCATCTATGCCGGAGCCGACATCTTCTTGATGCCCTCCATCGCCGAGCCCTGCGGCCTGAGCCAGATGTTTGCCATGCGCTACGGCACCGTTCCGGTGGTCCGGATGACCGGAGGACTGTTGGACAGCGTACCCGCCTACAATCCCAGCGACGACACCGGCCTGGGCTTTACCTTTGGCAATGTGGACCCCGGCGATATGCTGGGCGCCATCAACCGGGCTGTCAATACATATTATGATGACAAGGAAGCCTGGTCCCGGTTGATGACAAGGGATATGGAGGCCGACTTTAGCTGGAATCGTTCCGCCGGCGAATATTTGGACGTATATAATTTGATTACCGGATAACCGCATCTGTTCTGAGCTGAAAACCAACCTCAACGCAACTTTGAAAAGATCGCAGGCTTCCAAAACCTGCGATCTTTTTCTCCTATTTTTGCGAATTCTGTTGGATTGGGCAGCATTTTGTTTTCGTAAGTTCCCAGATTAAAATCGAATTTCCAGGGGTACATTTGGATAATATTGGGTATAAAATAGAGTGCGGTCTTATGGACCAAACCACTGGTTGGGAGGTTTCGATTTCAGGCCTTAACCCTGAAAAACCAAGGGATTTCAAGCACTTCTTGACAGATGTGTAATTTTTTGGTACATTCTTCTTGCTGTGTTTTTATCTTGTTTTTTGGAGGGATTCCCTATGACTTATACAAAGGACGATTTTAAAGAGCTGATCACGGAGAAACTGCGCCGCAACTTTGGCCGTGATATCAGCGAGGCCAACGAACAGCACATGTTCCAGGCCTGCGCCATGGTCATCCGGGACATCATGTCCGAGATGGGCGTGGCCACCAAGGCCCGCAATGAGCAGAACGACGCCCGGGAAGTCCATTACCTCTCCCTGGAGTTTTTGATGGGCCGTTCTCTGGAGAAAAACGCCTTTAACCTGGGTGTGCTGACCCAGCTGAAGCAGGCCATCGAGGATCTGGGCTTCAAGGCCGCCGACCTGTTTGAGTTGGAGCCCGATGCCGGTCTGGGCAACGGCGGTCTGGGCCGTCTGGCCGCCTGCTATCTGGACTCCATGACCACTCTGGAAATCCCCGCCACCGGCTACTCCATCTGCTATGAGCTGGGTATCTTCAAGCAGAAGATCATCGACGGCCAGCAGGTGGAGCTGGCGGACACCTGGAAAGAGCTGGGCGACGCCTGGCTGATGCCCCACCCCGCCGAGGCGGAGACCGTCCGCTTTGGCGGAAAGGTCAACACCCGCTGGGAGTATGGCCGCTGCATGGTGGAGGAGACCGGCTTCACTTCCGTGCTGGCGGTGCCCAACGACATGAAGATCGCCGGTTATCAGACGGACTTTGTCAACAATCTGCGGCTGTGGGAGGCCAAGAGCACCGCCCCCGTGGATATGAACTACTACTCCACCGGTGAGTACCTCCGGGCGGTGGAGAGCCAGGCCATGGCAGAGGTCATCTCCAAGGTCCTCTACCCCGCCGACAACCACCGGGAGGGCAAGAGCCTGCGGCTGAAGCAGCAGTACTTCTTCGTCTCCGCCACCATCCAGTCTATCTTCCGGAAGCATCTGGCCCATTACGGCACCCTCTATAACTTCCATGAGAAGCACGTCATCCAGATCAACGACACCCATCCCACCCTGGTCATCCCGGAGATGATGCGGCTTCTGCTGGATGAGCACGGCATGAGCTGGGAGGACGCCTGGTATATCACCACCCACACCGTGGCCTACACCAACCACACCATTCTGGCCGAGGCCCTGGAACGCTGGCCCCAGGATCTGGTTCAGGAGCTGCTGCCCCGGATCTGGATGATCCTCTGCGAGATCAACGACCGCTATCTGGGCGAGCTGCGGGACTTCTTCCACGGCGATGAGCACAAGCTCCAGGAGATGGCCGTCATCTGGGGCGGTGAGGTCCGCATGGCCAACCTGTGTGTGGCTGCCTGCTTCGCCGTCAACGGCGTGTCCGCCCTCCACTCCGACATTCTGCGCAAGGACGTGTTCCACTCCGCCTGGCTGCGTACCCCCGAGAAATTCCAGAACGTCACCAACGGCGTGGACCATCGCCGCTGGCTGGCGGAGGCCAACCCGGAGCTGCATCAGCTCCTCTGTGAGTGCATCGGCGACGAATATCTGATTCATCCCGAGCAGCTGAAGGGCTTTGAGAAATTTGCCGACGACGCCAAGGTGCTCCAGCGCATGGCTCAGATCAAGCGCCACAACAAAGAGAAGTTCGCCAAGTACGTCAAGAAGGAGTACTGCATCGACGTGAATGTGGACGCCATCTTCGACGTCCAGGTCAAGCGGCTCCACGAGTACAAGCGGCAGCTGCTGAATGTGCTGAACATTCTGCACCTGTATCTGGAGCTCAAAAAGAATCCTCAGATGGACTTTGTCCCCCGGGTGTTCTTCTTCGGCGCCAAGGCTGCCCCCGGCTATGCCGTGGCCAAGCGGATCATTGAGCTCATCAACTCCGTGTCCTATCAGATCAACAACGATCCCGTCTGTCAGGGCAAGCTGCAGGTGTTCTTCCTGGAGAACTACCGGGTCTCCCTGGCTGAGAAACTGATGCCTGCCTCTGAGATCTCCGAGCAGATCTCCACCGCCGGCAAGGAGGCCTCCGGCACCGGCAACATGAAGTTCATGATGAACGGCGCCATCACCATCGGCACCCTGGACGGCGCCAACGTGGAGATGGAGGAGCAGCTGGGCGCCGACAACATCTTCATCTTCGGCCTGAAGGCCCACGAGGTGGCCCGGCTCAAGCGCCAGGGCTACAACTCCTACGAGTACTACAACTCCAGCCCCGTGCTGCGGGAGGTGCTGGCTCTGATCAGCCAGGGCTTCTCCGATGGCAAGAGCTATCAGGACATCACCAACCGGCTACTCTACGGCCAGGGCTGCCCTGCCGACGAGTATCTGCTGCTGGCGGACTTTGAGAGCTATCGCCACACCCAGGAGCAAATCGCCCGGGCCTACCAGGATCAGACCGCCTGGAACAAGATGGCGGTCATCAACGTGGCCCGCTCCGGCATCTTCGCCGCCGACCGCTCCATCCGGGAGTATGCCGACAACATCTGGCA
>CABRZO010000049.1 GCA_902475455.1 uncultured Eubacteriales bacterium | reverse complement strand
CAATAAGTCTCCTTGGGAGTGCCCTGCATCCGGGCACTCCCATTTCTTTTCAGGGATTGGTTGACTTTTTAGATTGAAAGTGCTAAAGTAATGAAAGCAAATTGCCGGACGCTCCGAAGGAGGAAGTACCATGAAAAAAGTGATTGCCATTGTGGGCCTGGGTCTGATTGGCGGCTCCCTGGCTGCCGCCCTGAAGGGCTTTGAGGACTATGAGGTGGTGGGGGTGGTCCGCCGTCAGGAGACCCTGGACTACGCCCTGGAGCACGGGGTGTGCGACCGGGGCACCCTGGACCCCCGACAGGCCCTGGCAGAGGCGGATGTCACCTTCCTATGCACCGCCCCCAGCATTGTGGTGCGCTATCTGAAGGAGTACAAGGACGTGTTCAAGGCCGGCAGCCTGGTCACCGATGTCTGCGGCATCAAGACCGCCATTATGAAGGCCGCCCAGGTGTTGCCCCCTCAGGTGGATTTTATTGGCTGCCATCCCATGGCGGGCACTGAGTTCTCCGGCATTGAGCACTCCTTCCCGGAACTGTTTCAGCGCTGCCACTTCATCCTGACCCCCCGGGATACCAGCACACCGGAGCATGTGGCCCTGATGGAGCGGATGGCGGACTACATTGGGTGTGCCGACGTGGTCACCACCACTCCGGAGCGCCATGACGAGATCATCGCCTACACCAGCCAGCTGATGCACATTGTGGCCCTGTCGGTGTGCGATGACGCGGAGCTGTTCCGCTGCAAGGGCTTTGAGGGGGGCTCCTTCCGGGACTGCACCCGGGTGGCCGCCCTGGATGTGCCCCTGTGGAAGGAGCTGATGACGCTGAACGCCGATGCCCTGACCCGGGTCATCGTCCGGCTGGAGGAGAATATCCATGCCTATCGGGTGGCCCTGGAGCACCACGACGTGGAGCGTATGACCGCCAAACTGGAGTACTCCTCCAACCGCAAGCGCCGGATGAACCTGCCGGGCCCCGGACAGGTCAGCCTGGATCTGGACCTGTTTCAATGAAGTTGATGCCACAAGACCGCCGGGAGAGTTCATTCTCCCGGCGGTCTTTCCAAAATTATATGGCCAGGAAAGGGACTGCCTCCATTGCATTTTGTCAGAAACCAGTATATAATAAATGAAAACTTGAAAGTCAGTTATAATTCGGAAGGAAGGGGTTCCCTGTGGAGCGGAAGCAAAGGGTAATGGAGTTGCTGCGGCGCTATGTTTTTTTGTGTGTTGCGCTGTTGATCATGTCCTTTGGCGTGGCCTTTTCCATCAAAGCCAGTCTGGGCACGTCGCCCATCTCCAGCGTACCCTATGTGGTCAGCATGTTTGCTCCACTGACAGTGGGTACCATCACCATTATCATGCACTGTGTGTTTATCGCCCTGCAGATTCTGATTCTGCGGCGGCGGTACCAGCCGGTACAGCTGATGCAGCTGCCGGTGGCCCTGGTGTTCGGTTTTATGACAGATTTCGCCGTGTGGGTGCTGCGGGATGTCCACTACTCCGCCTATTGGCAGCAGTGGGTGCTCTGTGCCATTGGAATCCTGTTGGTGGGAATTGGCGTCAGCTTTGAAGTCACTGCCAACGTAGTGGTGCTGGCGGGAGAGGGACTGGTGCTGGCCATCTGTGCCGTCAATCCCAAGCTGAAGTTCGGCAACATCAAGGTGGCCTTTGACGTGAGTCTGGTGGTCATCGCCTGCCTGTTGTCCTTCCTGTTTCTGCATCGCCTGGCGGGCGTCCGGGAGGGCACCGTGGCGGCGGCCATTTTGGTGGGCCAGATCGCCCGGCGGATCAATGTGGTGCTGAAGCCCTTTGACCGAAAGGTGCTTAGTTGTTGCCATTCCGGGACATAACCGGGAAAAGTGACGTTGTAAAGGGGTTTCACCCCATGTTACAATAAGAAGCATTTTAAGATTCCAAGAAAAAAGGAAGAGGAGTGAATGAAATGGGTATCTCCCAAGAAGAGCGGCAGAGACTGACCTCCAAGCGCTGGCTGATCCTGATCGCCAGCTGCCTGATCAATCTCTGCATCGGCTCCATGTACGCATGGAGCGTGTTCTCCGCCCCCATGGCGGAGTATCTGAGTGGCCTGAACGGGGTGCAGCTGACGGCGGCGGATCTGGCCATTGTGTTTTCCATCGGCAACGCCGACGGCTTCATCACGCTGATCGGCGGCGGTTTCATCAACGACAAGCTGGGGCCCAAGTGGGTTATTTTTGCTGGCGGTATTCTGTTCGGCTTGGGCTTTGTGGTCTGCGGCCTGGCCCGCAGCGTGGCCATGCTGATCGTGGGCTTCGGCCTGATGTGCGGCCTGGGCATGGGCTTAGCCTACGGCTGCACCATCAGCAACTCGGTGAAATTCTTCCCGGACAAGCGGGGCCTGATCGGCGGTATTGCCACCGCCTCCTACGGTATCAGCTCCGTCATTATCCCCCCCATCGCCAACGCCCTGATTGACAGCATGGGCGTCAACATCTCCTTCATTATTTTCGGTGTGGCTACCGTGGTCATCGTGGGCATCTTCTCCTTCATGGTGGAAAAATGCCCGGTGGACTTTGCTCCTGTGGGCTGGAATCCTCCCGCCCCGGTCAGCGAGACCAAGACTGTGGCGGTGCCCGACAAGGACTGGAAGGGCATGCTCTCCACTCCGATTTTCTACATCATGATTGTCATGCTGTTCTTCGGCGCCAACTTCGGCATGATGGCCATTTCCCAGGCCTCCAACATCGCCCAGAACATGATCGCCATGAGCGCCGCCAATGCAGCCATCGTGGTCTCCGTCCTGGCCCTGTTCAACGCCTTCGGCCGGGTGGTGGCAGGCTCCCTGTCCGATAAGATCGGCCGGATCAATACCCTGACCCTGGTGTTTGTGGTGGCCATTGTTGCCCTACTGCTGCTGTTCAACTGCGGCACCGGAACCGTCCTGCTGTTCTACATTGGCATCTGCCTCATCGGCGTCTGCTTCGGCGCCTTCATGGGCATCTATCCCGGCTTCACCGCCGACAACTTCGGCACCAAGAACAGCAGCGTCAACTACGGCATCATGTTTATTGGCTTCTCCACCGCCGGCCTCATCGGCCCCCAGATCATGAGCAATATCTATAAGGCCACCGGCGCCTATCAGATGGCCTTCATTGTGGCCGCCGTGATGGCCGTGGTGGGCCTGGCCCTGTCCTTCCTGTACCGGGTGGTCAGCAAGCACAGCAAGGCTTGATTCCATACTCCCAATGACAACAGCCCGGGCTCCTCTGGAGCCCGGGCTGCCTTTTTTCGTGCAGCGGAAAAGCCCCGGCGGTTTTCAAAACCGCCGGGGCATGTTGTTTCCCTGTTACCGATGGGAATCCAGCAGCTGGGCCACGTTTTCGTAGTCGTAGAACTTCAGAATCCCCGGCTTGTCCTGGGGCAGAGCGTCCAGGGCGTCCCAGTCCACCAGACAGATGTGGCGGCGCTGGTCGGCGTGCTTGGTCTTGTGCTGCTGCCGTTCCTGGTCCGTGAGCTCCTCCACCGGGAGCCGGACCCAGCCCCGGCTGAAGTGAAAGGCGTTCCAGCGCCGGTGCTCGTATTGGGCGATGCGCCAGTAAACCTGTTCCCGCTCCTCCCGGGACAGGCCGGACAGGTCTCCGGCCAGGGCCAGCTTGTTGGGGATGTCCCAGAGCACCGCCCGGTTGGAGGCCTGGGCGAAGGTGCCCAGGTGCTGCCAGTCCGGGGCGGCGCCGTTGTTGCTCTGATAGCGCCGGTGCAGGGCCTGGGCCTGCTGATCCGCCCGGCGGCGCACCAATTCCTCGTGGGTGAACTGGGTTCGGTTGTCCTGGAGGAAGGAGACGCAGTCCACATCGGACAGCAGCTCCGCACTGCCCGGGGCATCCTCGTGGAGGGCCACCACCAGCCGGGGCAGGGGGGAGATGGCCCGGCGGCGGCACAGCCGCAGCAGTCGCAGGGCGGTGTTGATGTTCTGGGCGGTGTCTCCGGTGTCAATGAAGATCTGATCCAGCCGGTCCAGCCGAGCCTCCAGGGTGTCGAAGAAGCCCTCCTCCTCGGGGCCCTGCTCCAGCCAGGTGAGGCCGGGATTTTGGGCCACTTCCGGGAAATCCCGGCAGAAGGAGCCTTTGCACTGGGGCAGATCCTGGGAGACGATCAGGGCCTCCAGTCCCCGGCCGTCGGGGCCGGAGGTCTCAAAGGCGGTGTTTTCATAAGTGGTCAGCAGGAATTCCCGGCTCAGAGGCCCGAACCCCACCACACAGAGGGAGAAGGGGCGGTTGGGAACAAAGACGTGCCCCACCTCCCGGCCCTGGCCCCGGTCCTTGAGCCAGGCCAGGGGAAGATGGTCATTCAGATGATTTTGGCACAGCAGCTGCTCCCGGGACACCAGCCAGGCGTCGATTTTGGTGAAATTCAGATCCTCCAGCCGCAGCAGGGTGGGCTCCAGAAAGGCGGTGACCCGGAGGTTGGGCAGCCGCTGTCCCAGTTGCTCCAGCCGCCGCAGCAGGCTCAGGTTCTCGTGGTTGGGTTCCGGCAGCAGCACCACATGATACTGGCGCCGGGGAGAGAGCCGCTGCAGGTGCTTCCAATTGGTGGTCAGGGCCTCGGTGATGGGTTGGTCGTCGTCGCTGTCCGGGTTGGGGTCCAGGTAGAGCACCGCCGCATGGCGGCAGCTGCGCTGGATGTCCTGAATTAGGGCCTGGGCGTCGGAGAGCTCGCCGAAGATAATATAGATCTCCTTTTTGCGCCACAGCCGCATCCGCAGCCGCAGGTCGTTGAAGAACCGGCGGAACAGGGCCTGCACCACAGTGCGGATGGTGTAGATGGAGGCGATGACAAAGATGATGATGTATTGCAGCTGGGCGAAGTCGTCCAGCCCCATCTGGAAGCCCATGATCATGGGGGCCTGATAGATGCTGAGCATCACTACCCGGACAAAACCGGCAAAGTCCAGCCCCGGGGTGTACAGCAGGGAAAAGCTGATGGCCGCCACAAACAGGAAGTTGTAGCCCATCAGAACGGCGCTGCGCAATCCCTCGCTGCGCCGGCGCAGACACAGGCTCAAAACTACGATGCCCAGGAAAAAGCCAAGCAGTATCATATGGGATCTCCCTCTCTCGAAACGAAAATTCGTTTCCATTTGGTAAGAATCATTATACGTTAGCCGGTTCAGCTCTGTCAAACGGTTCCCATGAAAGCTCCGTTAAAATTCCATGAAGGGATGCCGGTTGATGTTTGGGAGAAATCGGAGTACAATGGCTCCAGTTATGTTGTGAGAGGTGAGGGCCTTGGAGACCCGATTGGATCAGGGGAGCATTACCGGAAAACTGTTGAAATTTGCCCTGCCCATGATGGCGGGCAACCTGCTGCAGCAGGTCTATAACATCGCCGATACCCTGATCGTGGGCCGGTTCCTGGGCTCTGACGCCCTGGCAGCGGTGGGCAGCTCCTACACCCTGATGGTGTTTCTGACCTCCATTTTGCTGGGGCTGTCCATGGGGGCCGGGGCTTATTTCTCCATTCAGTACGGCCGGGAGGACCTGGACAAGCTGCGGCAGGGGGTGGCCCTGTCCTTCGCCTCCATCGGCGGGGCGGCCCTGGTGCTCAACGCTCTGATGTTTTTGCTGCTGGAGTTTATTTTGCGGTTTTTGCAGGTGCCCCCGGAGGTCACCGGCCTGATGCGCAGCTATCTGCGGATTATTTTCCTGGGGCTGGTGGCCACCTTCCTCTATAATTTCTTCGCCAACCTACTGCGCTCCGTGGGCAACTCGGCGGTACCCCTCTACTTCCTGTGCGCCTCCGCCATCGGCAACGTGGTGTTGGACCTGGTGTTTGTGCTGGTGTTCCACTGGCGGGCGCCGCCGCCGCCACAGTGCTGGCCCAGTACGCCTCCGGGCTGGGGCTGATGATCTATTTCTGGCTGAAATGCCCCCACCTGCGGCCCCAAAAGCGGCACATGCGCTGGGATCGGGGGATTATGGGAGAGATCTCCGGGCTGTCGCTGCTGACCTGTCTGCAGCAGTCCATTATGAATTTCGGCATTCTGATGGTCCAGGGGCTGGTGAACAGCTTCGGCACCGCCGTCATGGCGGCCTTTGCCGCGGCGGTGAAGATCGATTCCTTCGCCTACTCCCCGGTCCAGGACTTCGGCAACGCCTTTTCCACCTTTGTGGCCCAGAACTACGGGGCCGGCCAGCGGGAGCGGATCCAGAAGGGCTTCCGCAGCGCCGTAGGGGCGGTGCTGCTGTTTTGCGCCATCATCAGCGCCGGTGTGTGTATTTTTGCCCCGGCCCTGATGGGCATTTTCGTGGAGCCCGGGGAGACGGAGATCGTGGCCATCGGTGTGAGCTATCTGCGCATCGAGGGGGCCTGCTACTTTGGCATCGGCCTGCTGTTCCTCTTCTACGGCTACTACCGGGCCGTCAAGCGGCCGGGAATGTCGGTGGTGCTCACCATCCTGTCCCTGGGCACCCGGGTGGCCCTGGCCTATTTCCTCTCCGCCCTGCCCGGGGTGGGGGAGACCGGCATCTGGGTCAGCGTCCCCATCGGCTGGGCCCTGGCGGACCTGTGCGGCGGATTCTACTATTTTAAATTGAAGAAACATGACCCGGTGCCCTTGAAACAACCCAATCAATAAGCAAAAGCGCCCGCCGCGGATATCTGATATCCGCGGCGGGCGCGCTGTTTGGTTCAGTGGTCCCGCCCTTCCTCAAAGGCGGCGATGGCCTCCAGGAAGGCCTGGCCGTAGCGCCGGGCCTTCTGCTCCCCCACCCCGTTGACCTCCAGCAGGTCAAACCGGGACCGGGGACGACTCCGGGCCATCTCCGACAGGGTGGCGTTGGAGAAGATGACGTAGGCGGGCACACTCTCCCGGCGGGCCAGTTTGGCCCGGACCTCCTTGAGGGCGTCAAAGAGCCGGGCGTCCTCTCCCCGGAGGGCGTTTTTGGCCCAAAGCCGGGGCTTTTTGTCCCCCACCGGGTCCTCCACCGGCATCAGTACCCGCCGGCCCTGAAAGAGCACCTCCTCCGCCGCCGGGGTAAGATCCAGCCCGCCCTCCTGGGTGGGATGGGTCAACCCCTCCGAGGACAGCAGATCCGTCAGCTCCATAATCCGGGCCATGGAGAGGTTTCGCATCAGGCCGTAGGTGGTGAGCTGGTCCAGACCCCGGTCCGTCACGTCACCGCGCTGGCTGCCATGTAAAATGTCGGCGGCCAGCCCCGGGGGACAGGGCTGCCCCAGCGCGTTCTCCGCCCGCCGCAGACAGGACAGGATCATCTGGGCCTCCCGGGTCACATCCCGGAGCCGGAACTTGGCCAGGCAGCTGGAGCAGTTGTCACAGCGCCCCGGGTTCTGCTGGCCGAAATAGTCCAGAATGGCCCCCCGAAGGCAGCCGCCGGTTTGGCAGTAGTCCACCATGGCCTCCAGCCGCCGCCGCTCCTGTCGCAGCACCTGGGCCCGCTCCGCCTCGGTGAGGTCCGGGTTTTCATTGCCGTGTTCGATGAGATACCGGGCGGTTTCAATGTCCTCCGGGGAGAACAGCAGGATGCAGTCCGCCCGCTCTCCGTCCCGGCCCGCCCGGCCCGCCTCCTGATAGTAGGCCTCCAGGCTCTTGGGCATGTTGTAGTGGATGACGAAGCTGACGTTGGACTTGTCAATGCCCATGCCAAAGGCGTTGGTGGCCACCATGACGGTGACCCGGTCAAATTGGAAACCGTCCTGGTTTTGGGAGCGCTCCTCCTCGCTGAGCCCCGCATGGTAGCGGCCGGCGTTGAGGCCGTGGATGGTGAGATCGGCGCACACCCGCTCCACTCCGGAGCGGGTGGAGCAGTAGACAATGCCGTTCTGGCCCGAATGCTGGGCGAGCAGCTTCCGCAGGGCGGCGGGCTTGTCGGCGGGCTTCAGGGTCTGCACCTGGAAGTACAGGTTGGGCCGGTCAAATCCGGTGACCAGGGTGAAGGGAGACCGGAGCCCCAGCTGCTGGGTGATGTCCCGGCGCACCGCCTGGGTGGCGGTGGCGGTAAAAGCCCCCACCACCGGCCGCCGGGTCAGCTGAGCGAGGAACAGGGGGATTTTCCGATAGCTGGGCCGGAAATCCTGGCCCCACTGGGAGATGCAGTGGGCCTCGTCCACCGCCAGCAGGGAGATGTTCAGCCCCCGGGCGGCGGCAATAAAGCCCTGGCTCTCCAGCCGCTCCGGGGCCACATAGATGATTTTATAGGCTCCGGCGGCCATGCGCCGGTAGACGGTGGCCATCTGGGCCGGGGACAGGGAGGAATTGAGGTAGGCGGCGGGGACCCCGGCACCCTTGAGGGCCATGACCTGGTCCTTCATCAGGGAGATCAGCGGGGATACCACCAGCGTCACCCCCGGCAGCAGCAGGGCGGGCACCTGATAGCATACCGACTTGCCCCCGCCGGTGGGCATGACCCCCAGCACATCCCGGCCCGACAGCAGGCAGTCCACCAATCCCTCCTGGCCCTCCCGGAATCCCCGGTGGCCGAAATATTGTTTTAGTACGCTGTACTTGTCCACAAAAAACGCTCCTGGCCTAACATTAAATAAATATGAAAAAATCCCATTAAAGCAGCATTAAATCTATTATATCAGAGGGTGCAAGCAGGTAAAAAAAGCAAAAATCCAGTTGCGTGACCAGAGCCTAAATTTTATAATAAAACTATATTCATAGACAAAACAAATTCCCGTGGGAGTGGGTTTGGCCCCAAGGGCCAGACCCTGGAGAGAGGAGCGAGAGCATGGCATTTTGCGAAGAGTGCGGCCGTGAGATCCCCGAGGGAGAGCGGCTATGCCCGGCGTGTGACGCCCAACAACAGCAGTCCCAAGGTAGCTGGGAGCCAGAGGGCGAAACCCCACCCCCGGAACCGGAGACCGGGGCGGACAGGGATGCCCCCGAAAAAAACCAGTCCCCGGAGGCGCAGGAGACTGCCCCCAAACCCAAAGCGCCGGGGCGCACCCTGGCGGCGGCCATGGGAGGCCTGCTGGCCTTGTTTCTGGTGTTCTTTGGGGTAGCGCTGTTCTTTGGAGACCGGGGTTCTTCGGGGCCTGACACCCCCTCCCGGACCCTGGAGACCTGGCAGGGAACCCTGGGAGACCAGGCCCCCGCCGCCGACCCGGGGCCGGACGCCATTGAGACCGTGGCCCCGGACGCCCAGAGCGTGTTGGAGAACACCCCGCCGGTCCATACTTATCAGATTGTGGTGGAGGATGTGAGCTGGCAGGAGGCCAATGACCGGGCCCAGGCCGCCGGAGGATACCTGGCCACCATCACCTCCCAGGAGGAGTTTGAGGCCATCTGTGCCCAGGCCGACCAGGCCGCCGTGGCCACCGGAGTGCGCTACCTGTGGCTGGGAGGGCGTATGGGCAGCGCCGGTTGGAGCGGCACGGATTGCTGGATTACCGGGGAGGACTTCACCTTTGCGGCCTGGTACCCCGGGGAGCCCTCGGGTCAGGATGAGGACGGCACCCCGGAGGATGTGCTGTGCATGTGGAATGTGGAAAACAGCGGCTGGAGCTTCAACGACCAGCGAAATGACCTGCTCACGGTGCTGCCGGAGGTGTCCGGCAAGGTGGGCTACGTCATCGAGTTCGAGGGATAAGCCATGCAGCAGACAAAACGCAGCGGGCGGCGGCTGGCCCAGGAAGAGCCGCCCCGGAGGGGAAAGCGGCATATCGCCGTGATCCTTCTGTTGCTGGTGCTGGCGGCGGCCCTGACCGCCGGCGGGCTTTGGCTGTTCCGGGACCGGAGCAGTCAGCCGTCCCCGGTCCAGAGCGGTTCCACCGTCCTGGATGACGCCGGAACCCCGGAGCCGGAGCAGCCCCAGCAGTCCCAGCAGCCGCCCGCCCAATCCCAGCAGTCGCCGCCGGAAGAGGAGGCCGACCCGCTGGAGACCCAGGCGGAGCAGCTGTTGGCGGAGCTGTCCCTGCGGGATAAAATTCTGCAGATGTTCATTGTCACGCCGGAGCAGCTCACCGGAGTGGAGGGCCCCGTCACCCAGACCGGGGACATCACCCGGCAGGCCATCCAGGCCAACCCGGTGGGGGGCGTCATCTACTTTGCCGACAATCTGCAGAGCCGGGACCAGTGCATCGAAATGATCTCCGGCCTCCAGGAGGCCTCCCCCCTGGGGCTCTTCATCTCAGTGGATGAGGAGGGGGGCACCGTGGCCCGGCTGGGGAGCAATCCGGCCATGGGCACCACGGACTTTGGGGATATGGCGGACGTCGGCGCCGCCGGTGATCCGGAGCAGGCCTACCAGGTGGGGCTCACCCTGGGGGAGGAGCTGGGGGAGTTGGGCTTTAACCTGGACTTCGCCCCGGTGGCCGATGTGTACTCCAACCCCGACAACCCGGTGATCGGCCGGCGGGCCTTCAGCTCCGATCCCCAGGTGGCCGCCGAGATGGTGGCGTCCTGCGTGGAGGGCTTTGGAGACAGCGGCATTCTGTGCACCCTGAAGCACTTCCCGGGCCACGGGGATACTGCCACCGACAGCCACTACGGCGCCGCCCGGTCGGACAAGACCCTGGAGGAACTGGAAGCCTGTGAGTTTCTGCCCTTCCAGGCCGGTCTGGAGGCCGGGGCGGATCTGGTGATGGTGGGCCATATCTCGCTGCCGGAAGTCACCGGGGAGGATACCCCCGGCTGTCTGTCCTATGATATTGCTACCGGCCTGCTGCGGGATCAGCTGGGCTTTGAGGGGCTGGCCGTCACCGACTCCCTGTCCATGCAGGCCATCACCGACGCCTACACCTCCGGGGAGACGGCGGTGCTGGCGGTGCAGGCGGGCATGGATCTGCTGCTGATGCCCTCGGATCTGGAGGGGGCGGTGGAAGGCCTGCTGGAAGCCGTGGACACCGGAGCGCTCACCGAGGAGCGGATCGACGAGAGCGTGCTTCGCATCCTGTATACCAAACTGGAGCGGGGGATCATTTCCCCGGCCCAGCCGGAATAAAGTACCATCACACCCGAGGAAAGGGAGCGTGAAACCATGAGTCAATGTCAAATGTGCGGCCGGGAGATTCCCGAGGGCCAGCAGCTCTGCCCCACCTGCCGCAACGCCTGGGAGTGGCGCCAGCGGCAGCAGGCCCAGGCCGCCGGGGGCGCCCCGGCAGGGGCTGAGGCCCCGAAACATCCGGAGACCCCCAAGGCCTCCAGACCGGAGGGGAAGGCAAAGCCTCCCAAGGGGGCAAAGGCCCCGAAACCGGCCAAGGCCACGGCGGCGAAAGCCCCCCAGCCGGGCCGGGCAGCGGCGCTGATTCTGGGGGCGGCCTTGGTGGCCTTCCTGTTGTTTTTCGGGGCGGCCCTGCTGTTTGGCGGCCGTTCCACGGGTCAGGAGGGGGCACCGGCCACCCTGGAGACCTGGCAGGGGGAGAGCGCCGACACCCAGGCGGCAGACCCGGGGCCGGATCAGATTGTGGCGGCGGCCCCGGAGGGGGCCCTGCCCCAGCAGCCCCCGGAGGATCAGCAGAGCCCGGAGGGTCAGCAGACAGCGGAGGCCGGGGAGTACATCTTCCCCAACTCCGACAGCGCCTATCTGACCCGGGAGCAGGTGGCGGCCCTGACGCCGGAGCAGCTGCGGCTGGCCCGCAATGAGATCTACGCCCGCCACGGACGCATCTTCCAGGACGAGACTCTGGCGGCCTATTTCGGCTCCAAGTCCTGGTACCAGCCCCTCTATGACGGGGAAAGCTTTGATGCCCTAGGGGATTCCATTTTGAACGAATACGAGATTGCCAACCGGGACCTGATCCAGGAGTATGAGGCCCTGTACAATGGCCAGTGAACAAGGGGGAGAGCGAAATGAAGGTTTGTCCAAGTTGTGGCTTTCACAACGCCGATGACGCCATGTTCTGCGAGGAGTGCGGCGCCAGATTAAACGCCGCCCCGACACCTCCGCCCCAGACCGGGGCAGGACAGCAGCCAGCCGGCGGCGGTCAGAGCCGCCCTGAGACTGAGAGCAATGCCCAAGGCTGGAGCGGTGGCCAAAGCCAAGCCAAGGGCTGGAGCGGCGGCCAGACGGGCCCCCAGGGTGCCCCTAAAGGCTGGACGGGAGGCCAGAGTGCCTCGGTGGCGGGGACAGCCCCGGTCCGTCAGCCCAGAAAGCCCATGAAAAAGCCCGGCAAAAACCACATCATCGCCGCCCTGGAGGCCCTGGCGCTGGTGATTGCCATTGTGGTGTTCTGCGTGGTGGGCAGCAGCAGAACCAGTCCCACCCGGGTGGCAGAGCAGTATTTCCGGGCCATGCTGGATGGAGACTGGGCACAGATCTGCCAGCTGGCAGATCTGCCGGACAGCCCCTTCCTGACCCAGGAGGCCTTTGAGCGGTGCCTGGGAGAGTACGAGATTTACCAGCGGGAGCTGGCCAACCTCACCGCCCGGGAGGACCGGGACTACCAGGACTACCAGAACCAGGGCGGCATGGGGGACTATGTCCGGGAAGTGGAAGTGGAGTATGTGTACAAGGACTCCCCGGAGGTGTATTCCGAGGACGTGACCCTGATGCGCAGCGACAGCCGGGAGATGTTCTTCTTCCGGAGCTGGAAGGTTGTGGACAATCTGCCCTTCCTGGCCCGGGGGTTCCAGGTGGAGGTGCCCACCGGGGCCACCCTGGTAGTGGACGGCCTGGTGGCGGATGAGAGCATGTGCGTGGAGCACTGGGAGGCCACCGATGTATATAGTCTGGATCTCTTTGTGGGCACCCATGACTTCACCGTGGTTACCCCCCTGGGCAGCCAGAGCCAGAGCTATGAGGTATGGCAAAGCGATGATTACCTCTATGCCGGGGATGTGGCCGTGACGGAGAACCTCCAGAATCAGCTGGAGGGGCAGACCAAGACCCTGCTGGAGCAGATGTTCAACGCCGCCCTGGCCAATAGCGATTTCTCTGCCATCTCCGGCAGCTACACCGGGGACGCCCTGGAAATTCAGATGCCGGAGTATTACAGTGAGATGCGGGAGGCTTTCTTCGGCACCGAAAACTGGCGGATGCTGAAGATCACGCTGTCCAACTTTGAGGTGTGGAACTGCTACTCCTACTACGACGAGGAGGGGCAGTTGCGGGCCTATCTGGAATTGGAGTTTGACACCACCTATGAATCAGCCTGGCTGGAAAACTCCTATCTGCAGAGTACCGACACCAACCAGAGCTACGGTTCCATATCTCTGGAATTCCTCTATCAGGATGGAAACTGGATCCCCGCCAACGTCTGGAACCTGTATTGGTAACCACAACGAGAAAGGAGAAATATAACCATGGCAAAATTCTGCAATAAGTGCGGTGCCCCGCTGATCCCGGGTCAGCCCCATATCTGCCCGGCGGAACAGCCCGCCCCTCAGGACCCCACTCCTGCCGATACTCCCACCCCCAACGGCTTTAGTGGCCAGACCGGTGGCCCCGGCCCCAACGGCTTTGGTGGCCAG
>CABRZO010000048.1 GCA_902475455.1 uncultured Eubacteriales bacterium | reverse complement strand
AATAATAGCCACGGAGCAGTCCAGCTTGTCCAGCCCCAGCAGCCGGTAGATCTCCATGCTGGCCCCGGCCTGGATATGGTCCAACACATAACCGTTGTGAATGCTGTCGATGTTCATAGCAAAACCTCCCTCTCGTCACGCCTGCAGGCCCAGCAGCTTCATAATGAGGGCCATTCGGATGAACTTGCCGTTGGCCGCCTGCTCAAAGTAGCAGGCCCGGGGGTCGTCATCCACCTCCACGGCGATCTCGTTGACCCGGGGCAGGGGGTGCAGTACCGCCATGGTGGGCTTGGCCAGCCGCATTTTCTCCTGGTCCAGAATATAGGTGTCCTTCAGGCGCACATAGTCCGCCTCGTTGAAGAACCGCTCCCGCTGGACCCGGGTCATATAGAGGAAGTCCAGCTGGGGCATGGCCTCCTCTAAGCTGGTGGTCTCCACATAGGGCAGGTGATGCTTCTTCAGGGTGTTTTCGATCAGGTAGTCCGGCAGCTTCAGCTCCTCCGGGGAGATGAACACAAACTTAATGCCCTGATACCGGGCCAGGGCGCTGACCAGGGAGTGGACGGTGCGGCCAAACTTCAGGTCCCCGCAGAAGCCGATGGTAAAGTCGGTGAGCCGGCCCTGGCGGCGGTGAATGGTCAGCAGGTCGGTGAGGGTCTGGGTGGGGTGGTTGTGGCCGCCGTCGCCGGCGTTGATGATGGGCTTATCCGCCCGGAAACTGGCGGCGTAGGGGGCGCCCTCCTTGGGGTGGCGCATGGCGATGATGTCGGCGTAACAGCAGACGGTGCGCACCGTGTCGCTGACGGTCTCCCCCTTGGCGGCAGAACTGCTGGTGGCCTCGGAGAAGCCCAGCACGCTGCCTCCCAGATCCAGCATGGCCGCCTCAAAGGACAGCCGGGTCCGGGTGGAGGGCTCAAAGAAGAGGGTGGCCAGCTTTTTATGGCGGCACACCTCCTGATATTTTTGGGGATGTTCAATGATGTCCTCGGCCACGGCAATCAGCTGGTCGATCTCGCCGGTGGTCAGATCGGTGATGTTAATCAGGTTCATCCTGCCCGCTCCTTTCAAATGGCAAAAAAGAAGCGCTCCCTACTGAATGCGTTGTATTCAAATAGGGAGCGCCCTTCGTCGCCCCGCCCGATTGGGCGGGGCGGAATTCATTATGCAGTTATGCGAAGGTCACAACGGTACCGGTCTCCCCGTTCAGGGCCTCCACGGCCTTGTCCAGAGAGGTGATGATGGCCTTCTTGCCCGGGTTGGTGCGGACAAACTTCATGCAGGCCTGCACCTTGGGCAGCATGCTGCCGGGGGCGAAGTGGCCCTCTTCCACATAGCGGGCGGCCTCCTCCAGGGACATGTGGGACAGGTTCTCCTGGTTGGGCTTGCCCCAGTTGATGGCCACCTTCTCCACCTCGGTGAGAATCATCAGCACGTCGGCGTCCATCTGCTCCGCCAGCAGCTCAGCGGCAAAGTCCTTGTCGATAACCGCAGCCACACCCTCCAGGGTGCCGTCGGGGTTCTCGATGACGGGGATACCGCCGCCGCCGCAGGTGATGACGATGCTCTCGTCCCACAGACGGCGGACCTGGTCGATCTCCACGATGCGCCGGGGCAGCGGGGAGGCGACGACCCGGCGATAGCCGCGGCCGGCGTCCTCCTTCATCTGATAACCCTTCTCCTCAGCCAGCTTGTCGGCCTCTTCCTTGGTGTAGAAGGCGCCGATGGGCTTGGTGGGATTCTGGAAGGCGGGGTCGTTCTTCTCCACCACCATCTGGGTCACCAGGCTGGCCACGGGGATGTTCATGTTCCGCTTGGCCAGCGCATAGCGCAGGCACTGCTGGATGTGATAGCCGATATAGCCCTGGCTCATGGCGCCGCACACGTCAAAGGGCATGGCGGGAACGACATCCTTGGCGGTCTCGCTGGACAGCAGGATCCGTCCCACCTGGGGGCCATTACCGTGGACAATGGCCAGTTCGTAACCGCTGGCGCTCAGGTCAGCGATATACTGGCAGGTCTGCTTCACCACTTCGAGCTGAGACTCGGCGGTGGGAGCGCTGTTCTTGGTCTGCAGGGCGTTGCCGCCCAGCGCGATCACGATTCTGCACATATCGTTCCCTCCAGTTGATCTCAGATCAGGTCGCGGCTGGCCATGAAGTTGTCCAGATCTTCCTTGGCGGCGGCGATGGCCAGCTCGGTAGCGGCCTGCTCACGCTGATACTGGGTGAAGTACACCAGCAGGCCACGCATGGCGGTCAGGCGGTTGCCGGCCTCGTCCCAGCACAGGGAGGACTCGGAATCGGCCACCTCGTCGGTGACGTCCTCGCCACGGGTGGCGGGCAGGCAGTGCATGAACTTGCAGCCGATGTTGCCCAGCTGCATCATCTCACGGTTGACCTGATAGTCGCCGAAGACGCGGACGCGCTCGTCCTTGGGCATCTCGTTCTCGTACAGGCCGTACCACACGTCGGTGTAGATAAAGTCGGCGCCCTTCACCAGAGCGCGATCATCGCCCTCCTCGAAGGTGGCACCGCTCTCCTGGCAGTTCTTCTCAATGACGGGCAGGCAGGCAGCGCTGGGGCTGTCGGGCAGCAGGTGACCCTTGGGGCCATAGTGGGCGAACTTCATGCCCAGCTTGGTGGTGATCATGGCCAGGGAGGCGCAGACCTGGGTGGCGTCGCCCACGAAGACCACCTTGCAGTCTTCCAGCTTCTTGCCCCGGGGCAGGTTCTCCACGATGGTGCACATGTCACCGATCTCCTGGGTGGGATGGTTGTAGTCGGACATGCCGTTCAGCACGGGGATGGTGCAGGCGTTGGCCAGATCCACCACGGTCTTGTGCTCGATGACGCGGGCCATGACGATGTCGATGAGCTGAGACAGCACTTTGCCGGTGTCGCCGATGGTCTCATGGCCGCCCAGCTGGATCATGCCGGGCCCGAGGTACTGAGCGTGGCCGCCCATCTGGCTCATAGCGGTCTCAAAGGAGACGCGGGTACGGGTGGAGGACTGCTGGAAAATCATGCCCAGGGTCTTGTCCTTCATCAGAGGGGGATAATAGCCGGCCTTGATGCACTTCTTGATCTTCAGGGACAGCTCGATGATGTCCAGCAGCTCTTCCTTGGTGAAATCGCTGGTGTCGATAAAATGACGCAGAGTCTTAGCCATAAAAGTTAGCCTCCTAAATCAAAAAAATTTGTTTTTTTACAACATGCGGGTTTTGGTCTCCCCTCCCCCTGCCGGTCGGCCCCGTCTGCTGGCCGGCCGGTGGGGAAAAGGGATTGGGAGGAAATCCCCGAGGTCCGCTTGCCCACCGGGTTGGAAGGAAGTGAACGTCTGTTTTTTTGGAGGTGCGTCCGGCGTGAGCTTGCCGCCGGGGCGCAGAAATTGGGGACGATGGAAGTCATACCCTGGCGCTGGGACCTCCGGGAATTTTCACATTCGGGACGGCGGCGCGACTTTGACCGCCGTCCCCATTTGAAAGGCGGGTCCAATGGACCTTTATCGAAATGCCCTGAGCAGGGGCATCACGAACGAAAGGGATGGGGCGTGAATTACTTCTTCTTCACGCTGGGCTGCTGCTGGGTGATGCAGTGGATGTTGCCGCCGCCATAGGCCACCTCGGTGGTCATCACGGGCTCGATGGTGTAGCCGGGGAACATCTCCTGAGCCTGCTGAACAGCCAGAGCGTCGTTCTCATCGCCGTACTGGGGCAGGATGATGGCGTTGTTGGTGATCAGGAAGTTCATATAGGAGGCGATGGAGACCTCACCCTCCTCACGGGGAATGGCGCCGGTGGCGGTGTCGATGGACCAGGCGTCCTTCAGGTAGCAGGGCTCCTTGGTCATGCACATCTTGTGGACCTTCAGCTTGCGGCCCTTGGCGTCAGTGGCCTCGGACAGGGTCTTGTAAGCGGCCTGAGCGGCGGCATAGAAGGGATGGTTGGGATCCTCGGTCCAGATGCAGGCCACCTCGCCGGGACGGATATAGCAGGCCACGTCGTCGATATGACCGTTGGTCTCATAGGGATCGATGCCGTCCTTGATCCAAATGATCTTCTCGAGGTTCAGATACTCCTTGAGCATCATCTCGATCTGCTCCTTGTCCAGGTTGGGCACGTTGCGGCCGGCGTCGGGGTTCAGCAGGCACATCTCAGTGGTGATCAGAGTACCCTCGCCGTCGACATGGATGGAGCCGCCCTCCAGGATGAAGTCCAGGCCGGCGGGGCAGGAGTCGGCGTCGGTGCGATAGGAGTCGATGCCCTGCAGGTCGCAGATCTTCTGAGCCATGGCGTCGTCATTGGCCCAAGGGAAATAGAGTCCGTCCACCAGGCCGCCCCAGGCGTTGAAGATCCAGTCAACACCGCGGATCTCGCCGGTCTCATCGTTGATGACAAAGGTGGGGCCGCAGTCACGGACCCAGGCGTCGTCGCTGGACATCTCCACCACCCGGATGTGCTCGGGCAGACGAGCGCGGGCGTTGGCATACTGGGTGTTGTTGACCAGAACGGTGACGGGGGTGTGCTTGGCAATGGCCTTGGCAACCTCGGCATAAGCCCGCTGGGCAGGCTTAGCACCCTGACGCCAGTTGTCGGGACGCTCGGGCCAGATCATGAACACATGATCGTGGGGTTCGAACTCGCCGGGCATACGGAAGCCGTCCTGCTTGGGGGTAGAGCCGTAAATACGCTTTGCCATGATAGTTTCCTCCTAAATAATATTTGTATGGTGATAGATCCGGCCGGAGCCGGTAGCAAACAGGGGGATGGGCCGCAGGTCCGGGCGTCCGGACCCGCGGCAGGAAAGGGGAAGCGTCAGATGAAAGGAGTCTTTCAATTGGACGATGTCTTACTTTTTGCCCCGCACCGCAATCAGCACTTCACCCAGGATGATGCAGATGATAGCGCCGATGGTGATGGGCAGGGTGGCCGCCAGGGTCTCGGCATCAAAGGCCATAGGCACGGCGGTGAAGATGATAGCCACGATGATCAGGATCATGGGGATCACCACGAACAGCTTGTTCATGGTCTTGCCGCCGGGCACCCGGAAGGGACGCTCGGTGTCGGGATCGGTCTTCCGCAGCTTCAGGAAAGCGGGGAACACCGGCAGATAACTCATCAGGAAGAGCACCAGGTTCAGGGCGAAGAAGCTCCAGAACAGCTCGGACTCGGGGGCCACGATCTGCATGACCACACCCAGCAGCACGATGATGGTGGCCACAATGCCGTTCATCAGAGCGGAGCCGATGGGCATGTCGTTCTTAGCCCAGCGCTTGGTGAAGATCTTGGGCATGTCGCCGTTGTCGGCGGCATAGGCGGCGGTGGAGTTGACGCCCATGGACCAGGAGATCATGTTGCCGAACAGGGTGACCATGAACAGCAGAGCCACGGCGCCGATGAAGATGCCGCCGCCCTTGCCGGTCATCAGCATGACGGCGTCAATCAGGCCGGAGTCGGCGCTGATCTCAGAGACCGGGATGGCGGCGCCAATGCCGAAGCCGCCCAGCAGGTAGATGGCAGCGATGACCAGGCCGCCGATGACGATAGCCTGAGGAATCTGCTTCTTGGGGTCGGTCATGTCGTCGGAGAAGGTGCAGACCACCTCAAAGCCCAGCATGTTGAAGATGATGACCGAAATGTAGGAAAGGCTGTTCAGGTCAAAGCTGGGCAGGAAGGTAATGGGGGACATGTCGTTGACGAAACCGTTCTTGATGCCGAAGTAGATGCCCATGACACCCACCAGCACCGCCAGCACCACCTTGATGACGGCGCAGACGTTCAGAATAATAATGTTGTCGCAGACAGGATAGAAGGCAATGAAGGTGACAATCCACACGAAGGCCAGCTGAATCAGCAGGCTGGGGAAGATGCCCAGTTCCACGCCGGTGGCGATGGTGATCAGGTCGGGGCACATAACTGCCAGGGAGGCCATCCACAGCGGGAAGTTCAGCCAGTACCACCAGGAGGCCCGGGCACCCCACTTGGTGCCGGGGTAGGCCTTGTTGACCCAGTCATACAGGCCGCCGTCGCCGGGATAGGTGGTGCCCAGCTCGGAGGAGATCATTCCATAAGGAATCAGGAAGAGGACGATCATGAAGATCCACCAGAAGAACTGGCTGTTGCCGATGGCTGCTACCGGCGCCGCGGCTTCCGCCACGAACACCACGCAGATGACCGACAGGATCACACTGCCCAGATTGAATTTCTTTTTCATTGGTTTGTGTACCTCTCTTCTTTTTCAGTTTGATCGGTGCGCGTTCACATTGGGGTCTTGGCGGGTGACGCCTGTTCCTTCCCCTGGGTTCAGGGGTCCGACCCGCCGGGGCCGATGCAATTGAAAGTGCCGGGGCCTCGACGCCTTGACCTGCGGCCCTTCGTTCTGAGGTGAGCATATCGCGTTTGGGGCCGGTTCACAATGAAACTTTTCTATACAAAAAGGCCAATCTTTTTTACTCTTATATGAACAAACCACATAAACCCACCTCATTTTTTAGGCATTGTGCACAACTCCCATCTGTTTTTCCCCTGTTTTACCACAAAAAACCCGGTCACCACCCCCTATTCTTCCGGGTCTGGGACACAAAATAACCTAGGTTTTACCCCTCCATCCGCTCAAAATCACCCCCTTTTTCCGGGTAAACACCAAAGGTTTAGGAAAATAAACCGGGTTTGCATGGCTTTTTTTCCGAAGATACGATAAAATCAAAGTCTAAAGTTGCTTTCAAATTTGAGTCCATCAGAGGAATAGGAGACCGCCTATGATAGATACCTTAAACTTCTGCTATAACATTTTTCTCCTGGTGTCCTACACCGCCGTGCTGGCCATCGCCGTCTGCCTGAACATGATGCGGAAGCGAAACATCGCCATTCCGGTGATCGGCTTGTACAGCGTCTATCTGGTGGATGAGGTCATTATTTTTATGACGGAGTTTCTGCCCGCCTTTGTGGCAGGCTACAACGAGACCTTCATCCATACCCCCTCGGTGAAAACCGTCATCTTCTTGGGGGCCGCCTTTTTCACCCTCAGCGCCTGGTGCGTGCTGACCAAGACCCAGTTTTCCCCCTTCCAGGGGCTCATCCTCATCGCCCTGGGGCTGTGGCTCATCTTTGTGCCCATGCTCAACCAGGGGGCCTTGGAATCCTGGCTCTTCTTCTCCGGCTACCAGGTGTTCACCATTGCCATCTGCATCTACGCCCTCTGGAAGCTGTCCCGGCTGGACCCCAAGGAACACGAGGGGCCCTTCGGCTGGATCCGGCTGTTGCTGGGACTGACCATTCTTTTTTCCATTATGATCATGTTGGAGGATTATTATGTCATCTTCCACATTGACAATTATAACATTGAAGCCGGCAAGGTGCATATATTCAACCGCTGTTTCAGCGAAGATATTTTACGACTGGTTTATACCGTTTTCTTCTTCCGGGTATTTTATAAACAGTTCCGTATCCACTGGATGACCGGCTCCGACGACGAGGTGGGCAAACTGCCCCTGGGGGGCAGCCAGCCGGCCCCCGCCGCCCCCTCTCCCGACGCCGCCGCCGAATACAAGCAGCTGAAGTTCGCCCGGGAAATCTCCCTGACGGAGCGGGAGTGCGACGTGTGCCGACTGCTGCTGGACGGTCACACCAACCAGCAGATTGCCGACCAGCTCCACATCTCCACCGGCACCGTCAAGGCCCACATCCACAGCATCTTCCAAAAGGCCGAGGTCACCCACCGGTACGAGCTGCTGCGCCGGTATGACGCCTTCTCCCCGGATCAGACTTCCTGAGGGGAATCTGCCCCGCCGGCCATTGACACCGGGCGCTAAGACTTCTATACTTTTTTCAGGGCCGACCCGAATGCCGGGCCGGCCCTTTTCCAACCACGCCAAACCAGGGCGGGCCGCCCGGACCGCCGATACAGGAGGAATGGATTATGACCAATCAAACACAGCTGCCTTTTGCCGATACCGGCCGCTATGATCTGGTGGCCCTGGGGGAGATCCTCATCGATTTCACCTGTCAGGGCACCGATCCCCAGGGACAGACCCTGTTTGCCCAGAACCCCGGGGGCGCCCCCGCCAATGTGGCGGTGGCGGTGAGCCGCCTGGGGGGCCGCAGCGGCTTTCTGGGCAAGGTAGGAGCCGATATGCACGGGGCCTTTCTCCGCTCGGTGCTGGAACGCGAAGGAGTGGACCCCTCGGGGCTGGTGGCGGATAAGCACTACTTCACCACCCTGGCCTTCGTAAACGTCAACGAGGCCGGGGAGCGTTCCTTCTCCTTTGCCCGGAAACCCGGCGCCGACACCAAGCTCCGCAGCGAGGAGCTGAACCCCGCCCTGCTGGACCACGCCGCCCTGTTCCATGTGGGATCCCTGTCCCTCACCGACCAGCCCAGCCGGGACACCACCTTTTCCGCCCTGAAGCGGGCCAAAACCCACGGGGCCATGATCTCCTACGACCCCAATTACCGCTCCTCCCTCTGGCGCAGCGAGGCGGCGGCGGTGCGCCAAATGCGGGGGCTTGTGCCCTATGCGGACCTGATGAAGCTCTCCGACGAGGAGACCTTTTTGCTCACCGGCCGCTCCGACCCGGCCCAGGCCGCCCAAAAGCTGATGGACCGGGGGGTCCAGGTGGTGGCGGTGACCCTGGGCAGCCAGGGAGCCTATCTCCGCTGCCGGGAGGGCGACGCCCTGATTCCGGGCTATGAATGCCGGGTGGCGGACACCAACGGGGCCGGGGACTGCTTCTGGGGGGCCTTCCTGTTCCAGGTGGCCCGCAGCGGCAAGCGGGCGGAGGAGCTGACCCTGGCGGAGCTGACGGAGATGGGCCGGTTTGCCAACGCCGCCGCCAGCCTCTGCGTGGAGCAGCCAGGGGCCATTCCCGCCATGCCCTCCTTGGACCAGGTGCTGGCCCGACTGGGGTAAAATAACAAGCGGGGCTGTTGCTGACGCAACAGCCCCGCTTGTTTGTGGTCCAGAGCGTTCCCCCGGACCGTCTCCCGGGACAAAAAATGGCGCACCGCAGAAACTGCGGTGCGCCATAAACTTTGGCTTGATTCCGATGTGAGAATCAGGAGGTAGCCACCAGGCCGCCATCGGGATAGATGGTGGTAGCGGTGACCATGTCGGAGGCGGCGGAGGCCAGGAAGATGGCGGGGCCGACCACGTCGATCTCATAGCCGATACGCATGGCGGGCAGAGAGCCGGCGATGCCGTTACGGACGTTCTCATCGGGGGGCAGGATGCCGACCATCATGGGAGTATAGGTGATGGTGGGGCCGATGGCGTTGACCTGGACGTTGGGACGCAGGTCAGCGGCGAAGGCCTTGGTCAGCATCTCGACAGCGCCCTTGGTGGTGTTGTAGGGCACGTTGCCGCCGCCGCCGTTGGCCACGGCGCGGATGCCACGGACGGAACCGAAGTTGATGATCTTGCCATAGCCCTTGTTGGTGTTGGGCTGGCCAGCCTCGGGGGCGACATACTCATCGCCGTCCAGGTTGTGATCCTTCATCCAGTTGCCGAAGTACTTGCAGGTCAGCATCAGAGAGGTGATGTTGGTGTGCAGCATCTTCTCGAAATACTCGGTGTCGATCTCATAGGACCACATCTTCTTGTTGATGCCCTGGGCATTGACCAGAATGTCGCAGCCGCCCAGGCCCTCAGCGCCGGTGACAACCGCCAGGCACTTCTTGACGAACTCCTCGTCGCCGGCGTCGCCGGCCATGTACATGACCTTCACGCCAGGGGCAGCCTTGGCGGAGATGCGCTCCACGGCAGCCTTCAGCTTGTCCTCGCTGCGGGAAGAGATGCAGACGGAGCAGCCGTTGGCGGCATAGCCCTCGGCAATGGCCTCGCCGAAGCCGCCGGCGCCGCCGAAGATCATAGCCTTCTTGCCAGCGATATCAAACATCTTGGTCAGATCGCCAGAATACACTTTAGGCATAATAAAGACTCCTTTTACTTGTTTTTATTCAGTGCCGTCCCCCCGGACGGCAGATGAAACTGGGGAAAAAATCAGGCCTGAGGGGGCAGCAGGCAGACCAGCATGTCGGTGACGGTGTCGCCGGTGTTGGTCACGCTCTTGGGGCAGCCGCCGCAGCACTTGAAGCAGTCGCCGGCGTGGAGGACGGTCTCCTCGGTCTCGGTCTTCAGGGTCATCTCGCCCTTCAGGATGTAGTAGATGGACTCCAGGGGATTGGCGCCGTAGTCGCAGCCTCCGCCGGGCTCAAAGTGGGTGATGCCCATGATCATCTTGGTGCCGTCAACGCCGTTGGGGCCGCCGGCGGGGTCAAACAGACGGGTGGGGGTGCAAGCGTTGTGACCGGGAGCGGTGTAGGTGTAGACGCTGCTGCCCTCGGTACCCTCGGCGCGCTGAATCAGATACTGTGCCATAGAAATGACTTCCTTTCCAAAATAGTTGTTACATTGCGGAAGAAAAATTTGTTTCCCCCGATTAACTACCATGTTCAGTTTAGCACACATTTGGGTTGGATGCAAGGGGAACTAGCATATTTGGTGGCTGCAGAGTCGTAAGATTTTCGTCTGGAGGATGGAGAAAAACCGCGGCTTTTTTTGTGCAAAACGACGAAGTGCCGGGGAGGGCGCCACCCTCCGGACCATGGGTCCGGGCCGGGGGCGCCGGCGGCCCGGCGCTCACAAAAAACAGGAAAATACGCCCCAGATCAGACTGGCGGCGGCGGCCCCCAGGGCGCACCATCGGGCCCCGGCGGGAATGGCTTTTTTCTTTGGGGTGTCGGACTTGCTGCGGCGGATATAGCCGGCGGCCACCCGCTTGGCCTCGGAGAGCACCTGGTCGGCGGTGACTCCCTCCTGATGCAGCGCGTCCTCCCGGAGGAAGAACACCGCCTGTTCAAAAAATCTGGGGTCCGGGGCCCGGACCACGATGACCCGGCGGGAAATACCTTTTACCATTGGAAACCACTTCCTTTCAGTGGCAGTATGTCCCAAAACCGGCAAAATTATAAGGCCCGGGGGCGAGGATTTTCATTCTTTCCCCGGGGCCGCTCCGCTACCGCCCGAACCGGAGGGAGACCAAAAAACAAAGGCCGTTGCAACCAGTGCAACAGCCCTGTTTTTGTCATCCTGAGCGTCAGCGAAGGATCTTTTCTTTGTATTTGCCCTTGCGAGAAAGATTCTTCGCCCCCCTTGGGGCTCAGAATGACAGGGATTTTCTATTCGGCAACAGCCTCTGTCAAGGCCCGGCCAGGGGCCATACAGTTTATTCAATTCCTCCGACTCATTCCGCCGGCTCCGGCTCCCGGGCCTCCTCCTTGATCCGCTGCCAGCGGTCGGTGAGCAGGTGCTCCAGCATATCCGCATAGGCCTGCTGCTCCGCCTGGCGGCTCTGGCCGTCCACGTCGCTGAGGCTCAGGGCGATCTCCCGCAGTTCCCGCTCCAGCCGCTCCAGAAAGTCAATGGAGTCCACCGCCCCGTCCACCAGGGCCAGGGGGAGTACAAAGCTGTTGCAGGTCCGGTCCAGGATCTCCGGCAGCCGGGCCATCAGCTGCTCCCGGTCCTGCTCCGACAGATCATCGATCTTGTCCCAGGACAGCGCCAGCTCCCCATCGGTCTCCTTGCGCAGGTAGACCAGCAGGTCTCCGTAATGGGTGATCTTGTCGATAAGCCGCCGCTCCAGCCGGTGGAAATTCCCGTCGATCAAGGCCATCCGCAGCAGGATAGCCTGCAAAATCACGTCGAACTGGTACAGGGTAACCCGGGTATCGTAGCGTTCCTCCGGGTCGTTCTGGAAGGCGGCGGACTGAAAGGATTCGTCCAGATTGCGGATCAGGTGGATGGCCCGGTCATAGGCCTGCTCCGCCCGGTCAAACAGGTTGTGGGATTTACCCAGCAGCATCAAAATCACGCTCCAAATGTGGGCCGGCGGGAATCCGGCCCAGGCTCTCAGACTCAACTCCGGCGAGGCAAAGCAGTTAAAGTTCCGCCGGTAAAAGACATCTTACCACATTTGACGGGGAAAAGAAATAGCCTGCTCCCCTCTTGGGAGGAGGGAATTCTGTGAAACCGTCGTAACCGATTGTTTTCCGCAGACTGAGGCCCCGGCCGTCCAGGGGACGGCCGGGGCCTTGTCAATTCAGTCTGCAAAACTCAGAAGGAAATGCGCTCCTCAATCCAGCTCTTCAGCTCAGAGATAGGCACTCGCACCTGCACTCCCAAAGGGGAATTTTCATTCCCTTTGGGGACCCGGGCTAATTTCACTTCCTCGGCGGGAATCAATCCCGCCTGCGGCAAGAGTTTCCTCCGGAAACCCTTGTACGCCGCCACCGGCGGCGGAGCATGGAGCAGGTGCCACGAAAATCCGGAACACTCAGAAGGCGATACGCTCTTCAATCCAGCTCTTCAGCTCAGAAATGGGCACTCGCACCTGCTCCATGGTATCCCGGTCCCGGATGGTGACGGCGTTGTCGGCGGGGGTGTTCTCGTCCCCCACGGTCTGGAAGTCCACGGTGACGCAGAAGGGGGTGCCGATCTCGTCCTCCCGGCGGTACCGCTTGCCGATGCTGCCGGCGTCGTCGTAGTCCACCATGAAATACTTGCTGAGCTCGGAGTAGATCTCCTGGGCCTTGGGAGCCAGCTTCTTGCTCAGAGGCAGCACCGCGGCCTTGAAGGGGGCCAGGGCGGGGTGGAAGTGCATGACCACCCGGACGTCGTCCTTGCCGTTCTTGTCCTGGCCCACAACCTCCTCGTCATAGGCGTCGCAGAGGAAGGCCAGGGTCACCCGGTCGGCGCCCAGGGAGGGCTCGATGACGTAGGGGATGATGTGCTCCCCGGTCTCCTGATCGAAGTAGGTGAGATCCTTGCCGGAGGTGTTCTGGTGCTGGGTCAGGTCGTAGTCGGTGCGGTCCGCCACGCCCCAGAGCTCGCCCCAGCCGAAGGGGAACAGGTACTCGAAGTCGGTGGTGGCCTTGGAGTAGAAGCACAGCTCCTCCTGGGCATGGTCCCGGAGCCGCAGGTTCTCGTCGGTCATATTCAGGTCCAGCAGCCACTGGTGGCAGAAGTTGCGCCAGTACTGGAACCACTCCAGATCCGTGCCGGGCTGGCAGAAGAACTCGCACTCCATCTGCTCAAACTCCCGGGTGCGGAAGGTGAAGTTGCCCGGGGTGATCTCGTTGCGGAAGCTCTTGCCGATCTGGCAGACGCCGAAGGGCAGCTTCTTCCGGGTGGTGCGCTGGATGTTGGGGAAGTTGACAAAAATGCCCTGGGCGGTCTCGGGCCGCAGATAGACGGTGTTCTTGGCGTCCTCGGTGACACCCTGGAAGGTCTTGAACATCAGGTTGAACTGCCGGATGTCGGTCCAGTCGTGCTTGCCGCAGGTGGGGCAGGGAATCTGATGGGCCTCGATGAAATCCGCCATCTCGTTCTGGCTGAAGGCGTCGATGGGCTTCTCCAGCTCCACCCCGTTCTCGGCGCACCAGTCCTCGATCAGTTTATCGGCCCGGAACCGCTCGTGGCACTGCTTGCAGTCCATCAGGGGATCGCTGAAGCCCGCCAGATGGCCGGAGGCCACCCAGGTCTGGGGGTTCATCAGGATGGCGGCGTCCAGGCCCACGTTGTAGGGGTTCTCCTGGACGAACTTCTTCCACCAGGCCCGCTTCACGTTGTTCTTCAGCTCCA
>CABRZO010000047.1 GCA_902475455.1 uncultured Eubacteriales bacterium | reverse complement strand
CGTCGTGCTCCGGCTCCGGAGCGCACCACTGCCCGGGCCAGCTCCTCCCCCCGCCGGACCAGGGCGGAGGTCAGCATATCCTGGATGCCCCCGGCGTCGATGTTCTGCTCCGCCAGCCGGGCCCGGGCCGCCTCCAGAGCCCAGCTGAGCCCCGGAATCTCCCCGAAATTCACCTCCAGGGCCTGCTGGGCCTTCTCCAGCAGCGCCTCGTCCCCCTCCAGCAGCCGCAGAGCCAGCCAGCGGCCAAACTCCGGCCCTCGGAAGCCCCGGAAAAAGGGCTCCAGTAGCGCCACAGAGGACTCCAGCACCGATGGATAGCGGACCTGGACCGGCGCCGGGGCGGGGCCCTCCACCAGATCGTCCAGGGCCGACAGCAGCCGGGCCTGGGAGCTTTTGTCCCGGACCGAGGTGCCCACCACCGGCACCCCCAGCTTTTGGGACAGCAGCGGCAGGTCCACCTCCACCCCCTTGCGCTTTGCCTCGTCCAGCAGATTGACACACACCAGAGTCCGGGGGCACAGCTCCAGGGTCTGGAGCACCAGATTCAAATTTCGCTCCAGACAGGTGGCATCACACACCACCACCGCCGCATCGGCCCCGCCGAAGCAGACAAAGTCCCGGGCCACCTCCTCTTCCGGCGAATGGGCCATCAGGGAATATGTACCCGGCAGGTCCACAAAGAGGTAGTCATGCCGCTGGGAAGTGCATCTCCCCTGGGCCAGAGCCACCGTCTTTCCGGGCCAGTTGCCGGTGTGCTGGTGCAGATTGGTTAACGCGTTAAACAGCGTGCTTTTTCCTACATTTGGATTGCCCGCCAGGGCAATCACCCGCTCCCCGGGCCAGGCGCGGCTCAGGCTCAGAGCCTCGGAAGCCGCCCCCCGCCCGGTGGAGGAATGGGTCAGTCCCATTGCTCCTCGCCTCCTTATTTAAACCGGTCGGATCAGGATACCCCGGCTGTCACTGTCCCGCAGGGCGATGACTGCCCCCCGGATCAGATAGGCCGCCGGATCTCCCCCGGGACTTCTGCCCAGGCACTCTACGGCGGTATCCTCCACAAGACCCAGATCCAGCAGCCGGCGGCGCATCCCTCCGGCCACATCCAGCGAGAGCACCCGCCCCCGCTGGCCCGGGGCCAGATCATTCAAATGGATCAACTGATTCATAGCATAGACACCTTTCACTCAAGATGAGTGGGAAAGGACTTCCCATCCTCAGTTTATTCCCCCGGCTTGCTGTCGGTCACTGTCGAATCTTTACCGCCAAATGCAGAAACGATCCGGAACGGTTTCCGGATCGTTTCTCTGTGTCAGCTTTCGCGCTCGGGGGGCGCCAATAGCACCGGCTGGAGCTGACGGCCCTCCAGGGCCGCCGCCACCGTCTGGGGAATCAGGGTCATGTCTGCCACCAGTGAGGTGGGCTTTTTCTCCGGGTCATCCTGGCGGAAGGGCACCAGATAGACATGCTTCCGTAGGGCCAGCTCCCCCAGATTCCGCAGGGACACGGTGAGCCCGTCGTTGGTGGAGGGGGCGATCACCAGGGGCCGCCCATTGCGCAGATGGGCCTTGGCCGCCATGGTGACGCTGGAGTCGGTGACTCCCGCCGCCAGTTTGGCCAGGGTGTTGCCGGTACAGGGGGCGATGACAAGCACATCCAGCAGCTTTTTGGGACCGATGGGCTCCGCCTTCCGGATAGACAGGATGGGGCGGCAGCCGGTACACCGCTCCGCCCACTCCAGGAAGGAAGAGGCGCTGCCGAACCGGGTGTCCGTCACCGCGGAGCGCTCGGAAAAAATGGGCTGGACGGTACCGTATATCCGGGCCATCTCCTCCATCACCGGAAACACCTGGGAAAAGGTACAGTAGGAGCCGCAGACAGCAAACCCTACCCGCAATTCCTCCGCTCTCATGGCTCCGCCTCCTGTAAAATATGATAGATTGTGTCCCGGATGATCTTACCCGAGGTCACCGGGGCCACCTTGCCCGGCAGCGACAGGGCCCAAATCACTTTGATGCCCAATACGGCAGCTGACTCAAAGTCCACGCCGCCGGGGCGGCTGGCCAGGTCGATGACCAGGCAGTCCGGGGAAAGATCCTCCAGCTCCGCCTCCCCCAGCACCAGGGCAGGCACGGTGTTGACAATCAGGTCATAATTGCACAGCCAGCCCTCCAGCTGGTCGGTGCGCTCGGCACAGTAGCCGTAGGCCTCGATCCAGGCCAGGTCCTGGTAGCTGCGGGCGGACACGGTGACCCGGGCCCCCAGCCCCTTGAGCCGGTGGGCCAACAGCTTGCCCAGGCGGCCAAAACCGATGACCAGCACCCGGGAGCCAAACAGCGTGGTGGGCAGCTCCTCCATGGCAATCTGAACGGCCCCTTCGGCGGTGGGAACGGCGTTTTTCACCGCCAGCTCCTCCCGGGCGAAGTAGTCATAGACCTCAATCCCCCGCTCCCGGGCCAAATCCTTCAGTTCCTGGGTCAGCTTGCCGCCGCAGAGGATCTGACCCGGCCGCATGGCCTGGAGCACCGCTGACAGGGGCACCTTCCGGTCCGAGAGAGGCGCATTCAGCATACCGGCCTCCCCGGCGGCAGGCAGGGGCAGAATGACACAGTCCGCCCGATCAATTCCCTTCAGGGTATCGGAGCCGGACAGGTCTCCCTGCTCCGGCCTGAGCTCCATGGCATAAGTCTGGGTCGTATGTCCATCCAATTGCAGCAGCTGGGCCAGCTTGACCTGCCGCAGATCACCGCCGACCACCCAAAAATAATATTCTCGTTTCAAATGACACACCATCCTTTTTCTATGTCGGCTATGTCATTCTATGCGCCATTCTCTCATATGACAAAAGCCGAAAGGCCGCTATTGCATCAGCGGCCTTTCGGCTATATGATAAATCGATTATGTTGTGCCAGGTACTCGGTCCGGCAAGGTCAGAATCTGGCCGGGTCCAGCTGGATCACATCCAGGGCCCGCCGGATGGCGTAGAGCAGGGTCTTGCAGGTGCCGCCGCCGGGGTTGCCGTCATAAAGGGCGATCAGCAGGCCGGAACGCTCCACCATGTAATAATTGCGGCGGAGCATACAGTCGGGGGTGTACTGCTGCTGGACCACCGTCTCCAGATCACACTGGGCCAGCAGCCGGCGGTAGCGCTCCTGTTGCGGTGCCTTCCAGCGGTCCGCCTGGCCGGGATAGGGGATGGCGGCCTCCAGCACCACCTCCGGGTGGCGCTCCTTCAGCCGCAGCACCGCCTCACAGAACATCAGATCGCTCCCCTGGGCCATGCCGGAGATAAAATGCCGGTACCCCTGCTGATAGGCCCGGTCCACCTGGCATTCCAGCTCCTCCCGGAGCCGCTGGCACCGGGGGTCCAGCTCGTCCTCGTGCCAGGGCAGCCGATGGGGCCGGTGGCCGGTAAAACAGCAGGTTGTCGCTTCGCTCATGAGTTCACCTCATTTTTAGTACTTTTTGTTATTATACCATCTCCCGGTCTCAGCCTCAACTGGTCCCGCAAATTCTCTCCCCTCCTCACCGCGAACCGCCCCGAAAAAAAGACTTGCATTTTAACTGACCGCGTGTTATATTTTGATTCGGAACAACTGAACAGCGATGTCTTCAGGGCAGGGTGTAATTCCCGACCGGCGGTAAAGTCCGCGACCCAAAGTATTTTGGTTGAATCGGTGCAACTCCGATACCGACAGTATAGTCTGGATGGAAGAAGATGTGTTGTATTTTATCGCGCAGCTCCTATGAAATCGCAACACCTGAAGGACATGGTCTTTCAGGTGTTTACTTATTTCAAAGGAGTGTTTTCCATGAAAACCACAACCCAGACCCTTTCCACCCCCTGGAAGGCCAGAATCACCACCCGGTCCCTGGTGGTCACCGCCATGCTCAGCGCCGTTGCCTTTGTACTGATGTTCGTGGAGTTCCCCATCCCCATGCTCATTCCCAGCTTTGTCAAGATGGACATCTCCGATCTGCCCGCCCTGCTGGGCTCCTTCGCCCTGGGTCCCGTCTACGGCGTGGTCATTGAGCTGCTGAAGAACCTGCTGCACATCATTTTCAAGGGCACTTCCAGCGCCTATGTGGGTGAGATCTTCAACTTCTCCATGGGAGCCGTGTTCTGCCTGTCCGCCGGTCTGATCTATCACTTCAAGAAGAACCGGACCGGGGCCGTCATCGCCAGCCTGGTGGGCTGCGCCGTCATGGCCGTCCTCTCCGTCCCCTTTAACTACTTTATGGTCTACCCCGCCTATGTGGTTTGCTACGGTATGCCCATGGATGCCATCATCGGCATGTATCAGGTCATCCTGCCCTCCTCCGACAGCCTGCTCAAGTGCCTGGTGATCTTTAACCTGCCCTTCACCTTCTGCAAGGGTCTGATTGACGCCATCATCTGCTTCCTGATCTATAAGCCCCTCTCCCCCCTGCTGCACGGCAACAAGTAACGGGGCAATTTCCAGTTTCCTCTCACACAGGGACAGCTCCCAAAAGAGCTGTCCCTTCAATTTTATCCCTGTTCATATGAGAAAATGTACATAAAATTGACTTTTTCAGGGGCGAATGTTAAAATATTGTTTCTTGGAGGTGTTCCCTTGAAAAAAGCGTTTTTGACTTTGCTGCTCTCCGGACTGCTGGCACTCTCCGGCTGTGCCTCCAGCCAGCCCGCCGAGGCGGACCAGGCGGAGTTTCAGGTGGCGGCCACCACTTACCCGGTCTATCTGCTCTCCCAGGCCGTCACCGAGGGGGTGGATGGGGTGTACGTCAGTCTGGTGATTGATCAGGAGGTCTCCTGCCTCCACGATTACACCCTGACCATGCAGGATATGCGCCGGGTGGAACAGGCCGACGTACTGCTGATCAACGGCCTGGGCTTGGAGGATTTTCTGGAAGACGTGCTGGAGGGCCGAACCCTCATCGACTGCTCCCAGGGAATTGAACCCCGGGACCCGGAGGAGGACGACGGCCACGGCCATGACCACGGTCTGGAGTCCGATCACAGCCACGAAACCGATCCTCACATCTGGATGGATCCCCGCAACGCCGCCGTGATGGCCCAGAACATTGCCCAGGGGCTGGCGGAGCTGGACCCAGACCACGCCGAGGCCTATCTGGCCAACGCCGAGGCGGCCGCCCAGGAGCTGACAGCCTTCCGGGAGGAGATGCTGGAGCTGCTGGACGGAGGCCACTATGATCTGATCACCTTCCACGACGGCTTCGGCTACTTCGCCGACAGCTTCGGCATACACCTGCTGGCCGCCGTGGAGGAGGAGGAAGGCAGCGAGGCCTCCGCCAAAACCATTGTGGAGATCACCCACTTGGTGGAGGAGGACGGATTGCCGGCAGTCTTTACCGAAGTCAACGGCAGCGACGCCACCGCCCTGGCTATCTGCCGGGAATGCGGCATTGAAACCTATCCCCTCAGCATGTGTATGAGCGGCGAGGGTGGCGGTTTAGAGGCCTATGAGGCGGTCATCCGCCAGAATATTGAGACCATTATGGAGGCATACCAGTGACCAAACCCATCAAACACCAAAACTGCACCACCGGATGCCACGGCTCCTGCTGCCTCAAGGTACAGGACCTGACGGTGATCCGGGGAGACGACGTAATTCTGGACCACGTCAGCTTTCACATGCACTGCGGTGAGCTCATCGCTCTGATCGGCCCCAATGGGGCCGGCAAAAGCTCTCTGTTCAAGAGCATTCTGGGGCAGATGAGCTACTCGGAAGGCTCCATTTCCTTCCAGACCGCCTCCGGGGAACACATGAAGCCCCGGATCGGCTATGTGCCCCAGAGCCCCACCTTCGACCCGGGAGACCCGGTCAGCGTGCTGGACCTGTTCGCCGCCGCCATCTCCCGCTATCCCATCTGGCTGCCCACCCCCAAAAAGCTGCGGCAGCGGGTGGAGGAATGTTTACAGCGGGTCAACGCCCAGGGGCTCATCGACAAGCGGGTGGGGGCCCTGTCCGGAGGCGAAGTCCAGCGGGTGCTGCTGGCCATGGCCCTGGAGCCTCTGCCCAACATTCTGATTCTGGACGAGCCCATGTCCGGCGTGGATGAGGCCGGAGAACGACAGCTGTTGAAGCTGCTGGATGAGATCCGCACCAGCTACGACCTGTCCATTCTGATTTCCACCCACGACTTCGCCACCCTGAAGCTGGTGGACAAGGTGGTGCTGCTGAAAAAGCAGGTGCTCCGCCAGGGGCCGCCCCTGCTGGTGCTCTCCTCCCCGGAATTCAAAGCCCAGTTTCCGGAACACGGGAAAGGAGGCGGTCTGAGATGATTCTCTGGTGGATCTGCTCCCCTTTGAGTGGGCGGAGAGCGGTTCCATGTTCTTCATGAAAAACGCCCTGCTGGCCATTCTGGTGATCTCCCCCCTCTTCGGACTCATGTCCACCATGGTGGTCCAGAGCCGGATGAGCTTCTTCTCCGACGCCCTGGGCCACAGCGCCTTTGCCGGGCTGGCCATCGGCGCCCTCTGCGGACTGGCGGCCCCCACCGGCTGCGCCGTGGTGCTGGCGGTGGTCTTTGCTTTGCTGTTCAGCCTGGTGCGCCACAAGAGCGATCTGGCCAGCGACACGGTGATCGGCGTATTTTCCTCCACAGCGGTGGCCCTGGGCATCTTCCTGTCCACCCTGGGGGGCAGCAGCTTCACCAAGTTCAACAGCCTGCTGGTGGGCGACATTCTCTCGGTCTCCCCGGCTCGGATCGGGTTGCTGGCCCTGATTCTGCTGGCAGTGGTCATTCTCTGGGTGCTGGCTCTGAACCAGCTCACCCTCTCCGCCGTCCACCCGGCCCTGGCGGACAGCCGGGGGGTATCCCTGTTCGCGGTGGAGGCGGTGTTTAACTGCGCCGTGGCGGTGGTGGTCACCCTGACCATGACCTGGATTGGTCTGCTGGTCATCAACTCCCTGTTGATCCTGCCCGGGGCCATGGCCCGGAATCTGGCCCGGAACATGCGCCAGTACACCCTGTTCTCCCTGCTGGGGGCCCTGGTGGCGGGGATTGCCGGTCTGATGCTGTCCTACTATATCGGCTCCTCCACCGGCGCCAGCATTACCCTGGTGCTGGCTCTGTTCTTTGCGGTTACCTTCTGCTTCCGGAAAAAGCGGCTTTGATTGCTTGCAGGAACCTTTTCTGCATGTTATCCTTTTCCTACAAATAATCAGGAGGAGGATTGCAGGTATGGAGGTTTTGGCTTTTATTGTAACGATACTGGCGGGATACCTGGGTTCTGCCTTTGGCTGGAAAATGAACTGGCCTGAGGCGGGCCCCATTGTGGCAATTGCGATCATCGGAAGTATCATTCTGTGGCAGATGCGGCACCCCAAAGACAAAACACAGGAATCCGACAAGAGTGAAGAAGTCTAAAACGTAAAAAAGAGCGTAGAAACCGTTGGTTTCTACGCTCTTACTTTTGTTTACAGCCAGGATTCCTCAGTCTCCTGCTTCCGGTCCCGGGCCATGAGCTGACGCATGGCCTCGGCAGGGGCCATACCCTCATAGAGGACGGCATAGGCCGCCTCGGTGATGGGCATTTCCACCCCGTGCTTGTGGGCCAACTCCAGGGCGGTCTTGGCGGCATAGAAGCCCTCCACCACGGCACCGATCTGCTTCACCGCCTCCTGGGGCTCCACTCCCTGGCCGATGAGGATGCCCGCCCGGTGGTTCCGGGAGTGCATGGAGGTGCAGGTGACGATGAGATCTCCCACGCCGGTGAGGCCGGCGAAGGTGGCCTGTCTCCCGCCCAGGGCCACACCCAGCCGGGCGATTTCGGTTAAACCCCGGGTCATCAGCATGGCCCGGGTGTTGTCCCCGTACCCCATGCCGTCGCTGATACCGGCGCAGAGGGCAATCACGTTTTTCAGGGCTGCCCCCAGCTCCGCCCCCACCACGTCGGAGGAGGTATAGACCCGGAACCGGCCGTTCATAAACAGCTGCTGCACCAGCTCCGCCGCCTGCTGGTCCTTGGAGGCCGCCACAATGGCGCTGGGAATGCCCCGGCCCACCTCCTCGGCGTGGGTGGGGCCGCAGAGGGCCACCGCCGGGCATTTGCCCTGGGTCTCCTCCTCAATGGCCTCGGTGAGCCGCTTGGAGGTACCCTCCTCGATGCCCTTGGCCACGCTGACCAGCACGGTGCCGGGGGTGACGATGTCCTTCAGCTTCCGGGCGGTGGTCCGGATGGCAAAAGACGGGGTGGCCAGCACCACCATATCGCAGCCGGCGGCGGCGGACATGTCCCAGGTAAGCTTCAGCTCCTTGGGCAGGGGTACCCCTTTGAGCATGGGGTTTTCCCCGTTGGCCTTGATGGTCTCATACTCCTCCTGTAAAAAGGACCAGAGGGTCACGTCGTGGCCGTTTTCCAGCAGTACCAGAGACAGGGCGGTGCCCCAGCCTCCGCTGCCCAATACGCAGACTTTCATTTGGAATCCTCCGAATCAGCGTTTTTGTGGTGCAGGTGGAAGGTGTTCTCCTCCCCCTTTACAATGCGCAGGATATTGCCCCGGTGTCCCCAGAATACCAGCACACCGATGACAATGGCAAACAGGGTGACAATCACGCTGCGGTAGATGACGGCGCTCATGACCATAAAGGCCAGGCCCGCCGACAGGGAGCCCACCGACACCATCTTGGTCAGGGCAAAGAGAATGATGAAAATACCCCAGACCACCAGGGCGATGCGCCAGTCCATCATCAGGGCGATGGCGCCCCCGGAGAGGATGCCCTTGCCCCCCTTGAACTGGAACATGCAGGGGAACATGTGGCCCAGCATGCAGGACAGGCCGGCAATGTATTTGCCCAGCACCACCCAGCCTAAAAAGTGGCCCAGCAGCAGACTGCCCAACAGCACCGCCACCACCGCCTTGAGCATATCGCACAGCACCACCACAATGGTGAGCTTGCCTCCGAAGACCCGGTAAAAATTGGTCAGGCCCGCATTGCCGCTGCCGTGGTTGCGCACGTCATCCCGCAGGATATACTTGCTCACCAGCAGGGCACCGTTGATGCAGCCCAACAGATAGCAGACCACCACCGTCAACACGATTAGAATAGCTACTCTTCCCAACATGCTCAGTCGTCCTCCTTATCGCCCTTCTGGCGGATGGTCAGCCGAATGGGGGTGCCCTCCATGCCGAAGGTGCTGCGGATCTGATTCTCCAGATAACGCTGATAGGAGAAGTGGAACAGCCGGGCGTCGTTGCAGAACACCACAAAGTGGGGCGGCCGCACCCCGATCTGGGTCATATAGTAGATCTTCAGCCGGCGGCCCTTGTCGGTGGGAGGCTGGACCCGGGTGGTGGCGTCCGCCAAAAGCGAGTTCAGCACGCCGGTCTTGATCCGCAGGGTGGCCTGGTCGTTGACATAATTGATGAGCTCAAAGAGCCGGTCCACCCGCTGGCCGGTGAGGGCGGAGATAAAGACAATGGGGGCGTAGCTCATATAGCTGAGATCCGCCCGGACCGCCTGGCGCATCTTGTCCATGGTCCTGTCGTCCTTCTCCACGATGTCCCACTTGTTGACCACGATGATGCAGGCCTTGCCCGCCTCATGGGCCAGGCCGGCCACCTTGGTGTCCTGCTCCGTCACCCCGTCGTTGGCGTCGATCATGATGAGGCAGACGTCGGCCCGGTCGATGGCCATGGTGGCCCGGAGCACAGAGAATTTCTCCACCCGGTCCACCACCTTGGACTTCTTCCGCATACCGGCGGTGTCGATGAACAGGTATTTGCCCTTGTCGTTCTCAAAATAGGAGTCCACCGCATCCCGGGTGGTGCCCGCCATGTCGCTGACAATGACCCGCTCCTCCCCCAGAATCCGGTTGATCAAAGAGGATTTGCCGGCGTTGGGCTTGCCGATGACCGCCACCTTGATGACGTCATCCTCCACCTCTTCCTGATCCTCTTCCGGGAAGTATTTCAGACACTCCTCCAGCAGGTCGCCGGTGCCGTGGCCGTGGACGGCGGAGACGGCGATGGGGTCTCCCAGGCCCAGGTTATAGAACTCGTAGAAAATGGGGTCCGGCTCACCGGTGGAGTCCGCCTTGTTCACCGCCAGCACCACCGGCTTCTTGGCCCGCAGCAGCATATTGGCCACGTCCTGATCGGCGGCGGTGACACCGGTGCGGAGGTCGCAGACCAGCACGATAACGGTGGCGTTCTGGATGGCCAGCTCCGCCTGGTCCCGCATGAATTGCAGAATCTCGCTGTCGGTGTTGGGCTCAATGCCGCCGGTGTCCACGATGGTGAAGGTACGTCCGCCCCACTCGCACTCGGCATAGAGACGGTCCCGGGTGACGCCGGGGGTGTCCTCCACAATGGAGAGGCGCTGGCCCGCCAGCCGGTTGAAGAGCATGGATTTGCCCACATTTGGACGGCCTACAATGGCCACAATGGGTTTTGCCATATCAGTTCACATCCTTTGAAGGGTTATAGGTGTAGTATTCGTCCTCGTCCTCCATGGGGTTGGAGGCGCGGCGCTGGCCGCCCTGGCCGAAGATGGCGTCGCAAAGCTGCATGCCGTCCTGCTCCACAAAGGTGATGGGGACCCCCAGGGCCGCCTCCACCTCCTCAATGGTGACGTCATCCAGAAAGACGTTCTCGTGATAGCGCAGCATGCTGTCCGGCAGCAGCAGACGCTCCCCCAGCTCCTTGCCCCGGAGCTGGTCAATCAGGTCCCGACCAGTGACCAGGCCGGACACCACGATGGTCTCCCCGAAAAAGTGGTTGACGATGGGGATCACCTGCCACTGGAAGCCGCCCACCTGCTCCGCCGCAGCCCGGACCAGCTTTTCAATGGTGGGGGCGGCAGAGACCCCGGTGGCAATGGTGAAGGGTTTCACCGGCTCATGCTCCGGCAGGGTCTTGAGGGCGGCGTGGAACTCGGTCTCCAGCAGCCGCAGCATGCCCACGCCGTTTTCCAGCTGCCGGTAGTCCTCATAGTACTCGTCCTGGGGCAGGTCCCGGCCCGAGAGCAGATAGAACTCATCGGAGCACCAGAAGATGGTGGTGCCGAACTGCTCCATACAAGTGCGGCCAAAGTCCTCCACCTGGTCGATGACCTGGGCGGCGGTGTCCTTGTCGTAGATCTTCAGGGGGTAGAGTCCCTCTCGGAATTTGGTGACTCCCACCGGGACAATGGACACGCTGTCCACCCCAGGATACATGGCGGCCAAGTCTTCCATGGTGCGCTGGAGGGCAGGGCCGTCGTTGATACCGGGGCAGGCCACGATCTGGCAGTTCATCTGCACCCCGTGCTCCGCGAACCGGCGCATCACCTCGATGGACTCACCGGCCCGGCGGTTGCCCAGCATCTCACAGCGCAGGGCCGGGTCGGTGGTGTGGACGGAGACGTTAATGGGGGAAATCCGCAGATCGATGATCCGCTGGATCTCCCGGGGGGATAGGTTGGTCAGGGTGATATAGTTGCCCATCAGGAAGGACAGCCGGGCGTCGTCATCCTTGAAATAGAGGGTGTCCCGCATGCCCTGGGGCATCTGATCCACAAAGCAGAAGATGCAGTTGTTGGCGCAGGACCGGGCCCGGTCCATCAGGTAGGTGTCAAACTCCAGCCCCAGGTCCTCCCCCTCCCCTTTGCGGATCCGGACGGAACGGGTGGTGCCGTCCTCCTGCCGGAGGGTGAGCAGCAGCCGGGCATCATAGGTATAGAATTTATAGTCCAGCACGTCCACCACCCGATGGCCGTTGACCTCCACCAGAGTCTCGCCGGGGCGGATTCTGGCCCGGTGGGCGGGGGTCCGGGGTTCCACCCGTTTGATTGTCGTACTCAAGGCCACGCCTCCCTCTTGGTTTTCATAAGCAAAGTATATCAGTTTATTTTATCCGAAAACGCCGCAAAAGTAAAGAGCCCGCCGCAGATCGCGGACAGGCTCGTTACTCAAGTCATATCAACTTACTTTGCCGCCTCAGCGTTCTTGCTGTAATCACGGCCATTGTAGGTCCAGCAGGACGTGCAGATGCGATGGGGGAGACGGGGAGCGCCGCACTTGGGGCAGGTCAGGACACTGGGGTTCTCCAGCTTCCAGACGTTGCTGCGTCTCTTATCGCGACGAGCCTTGGACACTTTTGCCTTTGGGACTGCCATACTCTATGACACCTCCTATTTCAGCCCTTTCGGGAGACTAACTCAGTCGTGCTGTTCCAACAGCTTGGCCAACACGGCCATACGGGGGTCTACCTCCGGTTTGCAGTCGCAGGGGCCTTCGTTCAGGTCCTTGCCGCAGCGGAAGCAACGGCCCTTGCAATCCTCTTTGCAGAGGTTGCTGCTGTCCATGCCGTAGACCATGTCGTCGGTGACAGCATCGCCGGCATCCAGCACCGTTCCGTTGAGCAGGATGATCTCATCGTTCTCGTTTTCCTCATCCTCCAGATGATCCGCCAGCATATGCTCAAAGGGCAGGGTCATTTGACGAAGGAAGGGTTTTCCGCAGCGGTCACAGTTCACGTGGAGCACGGTCTCCGCCGTTCCGGTCATGACCAGAAGACCGGCGTGGTTTTTCACCTCACCGGTGACGTGAACAGGCTCGGCGATGGGACGGGCCCCGTAGAACTCCAGATCAGAGAGATCCAGGTCGAATGTAAAGGGCAGCGCCTCGCCGGGATGCTGGATAATTTGTTTTAAATCGAGAAGCATAGTACACCTCGCATAACGGCACAAGCTGTATTATACCCCAAGGGGTGGTGTGTGTCAAACATTTTTTGATGGATTTTTTCCCTCTGCTGTTCTTTCCCCAGGGAATATGATATAATCCAGGCTGCAAGCTGTTAATTTGGGAGGATATGCCCTATGAAAGAATTCACCATCGGGAAAAATGATGCGGGTCAGCGGCTGGACCGCTGGCTGGCCAAGACCCTTCCCCTGCTGCCGGCCCCTCTGGCCCAGAAATACATCCGCATCAAGCGGGTCAAACTCAACGGCGGCCGGGCCCAGCGGGATACCCGGCTCCAGGTGGGGGATGTCCTTCAATTATACATCAACGATGAGTTCTTTGACCAGCCCACTCCGGAAAATGCTTTTCTGAAGCTTTTCAAACCCAAACTGGATATATTATATGAGGACGAACACATTTTGCTGGTGAACAAGGCCCCGGGCATGGTGGTCCACGCCGATGAGACGGAAAAGGTGAACACCCTCATCAACCACATCCAGGCCTATCTTTATCAGAAGAAGGAGTGGAGCCCCTACTGGGAGCACGCCTTTGCCCCGGCCCTGTGCAACCGGATTGACCGGAACACCGGCGGCATCGTCATCGCCGCCAAGACCGCCGAGGCCCTGCGGGTGATGAACCAGAAAATCCGGGACCGGGAGTTGGAAAAGCGCTATCTCTGCGTGGTGCTGGGCCGGCCCTCCCCGGTGGAGGGGACTCTGGAGGGGTTTTTATTAAAGGATGAGGCAAAAAAGCAGGTGTCCATCCGCTCCAAGCCGGTGCCCGGGGGGCGGAAAGCCATCACCAAGTACCGCACTCTGGCCACCCGGGGCAACCTGTCATTGGTGGAATGCGATCTGATCACCGGCCGCACCCATCAGATCCGGGCCATGATGGCCCACGCCGGCCATCCGCTGCTGGGGGACGGCAAGTACGGCACCGAGCGAATCAATCGACAATTTGGCAAAAAGCACCAGTGCCTCTGGAGTTGGAAACTGACCTTCCAATTCACCACCGACGCCGGTGAACTGGCCTACCTGAACGGCCGGAGCTGGCAGGTGGAGCATGTGGACTTTGTGGAGGAGCTGTTCCCGGATTTTTGTGTGAAATAATTCGCCAAAATCATTGACTTTTTGACACCAAAGAGATACACTAAATCGCATTCGTTTTTTTGCGCAAGGGGCGCCCTCCGGCACCGCTTGCGCAAGGCCGTTCCGGGACCAAATCAGCCAGGCCCCGGAACGAACATCATCTTAAGAAACGGGGGAGGATAAATGTCCAAGGAGCTGATACGGCTGGTTGATTGCGTCA
>CABRZO010000046.1 GCA_902475455.1 uncultured Eubacteriales bacterium | reverse complement strand
CCCGGGGCAGTCCGGGGGGTGGCGGCCGGTAAACCGGCAGGGTCCGCCCTTGGCAGATCCGCTGCTGCGGCAGATTTTCTGCCAGGGGGGCTGGCAGTGGCGGCCCTGGGAGCGAGGGGCGGAACTCTGCCATCCCTGGGAGCCCACGGCCCCCTTTCCCGCCCCGGCCCTGTTCTGCCTGGCCCGGGTGTCCGGAGAGGGACACAAGATACAGGTCCGTTTCTACCTGGACTTCGAGGGAAATCCCTGCTTTCCGCCCTGATTGCAAGGGATAGCTGGGTTTCTGCGTTGACAGACAGAGTTGGGGATGCTACAATATCTTGTGCCGGAGACGGCCACGAGATTGACGGTTTCCAGGGATACGACAGGTGTTCCGGACCGAGTAGGAGAGTGTACCTGATGAAATGCCCGTTTTGCGCCAATCTGGAAAGTAAAGTGGTGGATTCCCGCCCCGCCGACGAGGGGGCCAGCATCCGCCGCAGAAGAGAATGCCTGGCCTGCGGCAAGCGGTTTACCACCTATGAAACCATGGAGTCCCTGCCTCTGGTGGTGGTGAAGAAGGACGGTTCCCGCCAGAGCTTTGACAAGGACAAGGTGCTGCGGGGCATGATCCGGGCCTGTGAAAAGCGGCCGGTGGCCATGGAGACCCTGGTGAAGATCGCCGATGCCATTGAGCAGGAGCTGCAGAACTCCCTGGAGCGGGAGACCAGCACCGAGAAGATCGGCGAGCTGGTGATGCACTACCTGAAGGACGTGGACGAGGTGGCCTATGTCCGCTTTGCCTCCGTCTACCGCCAGTTTAAGGACATTGACACCTTCATGGCGGAGCTGAACAAGCTGCTGGCCGAACGCTGAACTTAATAAGAATGAGGGCCGGATCGCGTCGCGATCCGGCCTTTTTTAGCGTGTTATAACAGGTTCCGCAGGGTGAACTGCTCCATATCCGCCAGCAGCCGGATCTCCTCGATGAGCCGGGCGTTGGCGGAGGTGTACTCCGCCTCTTCCTTCCACTCCAGCAGCTGCATTACCTCCCGGAAGCCGGCGGCCACCTCGTCGGAGTCGCTGTGGCGCACCACAATATAGAGGTAGTCGGAGGCCTTTTCCCATTGTTCCAAGGCCTTCGCCGTCAGCTTCTGGCCTCCCTCCCAGTCCTCGGTTTCCGCCAGGGCCTGGGCCTCCGCCAGAGTGTGGGCCATGTCCTCCGTCAGGTGGTCCAGGTACCAGCTGTTGGCCAGGGCGGCGGCAAAGACCACCGCCAGAATGGAGAGGCTGATCCAGATCCGTTTCACTGCTCTACCTCCTTGGGGGTATAGTGGATGGCTCCGCTGCGGTCGGCGGTGAGCAGAAATACCTCCTTGGGGGAGGAGGCTCCCCGCTGCCGCAGTTCCCGGGCCAGCCACTTCCGGTCAAAGCCCAGAAAGGTGAGATTCTGATCCATCACCCGGCCATCGTTGATGATCACAATGGGCAGCTCATCGGTCTGGACCTGGAGCCCCAGCTGCTGGGGGGTGGCGGGCTGGAAGTGCTGATACAGCAGCACCGAGACCTGGCCGCTGGTCTCCAGAATGGCATACTTGACGCTGGAGAGGTCGGTGACCCCCTGAAGCCGCAGTTCTTCAATCAGTTCATCCACCGTCATGCGTACCTTTTTCATCTCCTGCTGCCGCAGCTTGCCGTCCTGGACCACAATGCTGGGCTTGCCGCAGAGGATGGCCCGGAGCCTGACCGAGCGCATGGTGGCCACACTGAGGATCATGGTCAGGCAGAGCAGGGTGATGATGGGCACCACACCGTAGAGCAGAGGCAGCCCGAAGTCCTGCATGGGCACCGCCGCCAGATCACTGAGCAGCATGGCCAGCACCAGCTCGGTGGGTTCCAGCTCTCCCACCTGGCGCTTGCCCATCAGCCGTATGCCGATGATGAGCAACAGATAGAGCACCACGGTGCGTGCGAAGGCAATGGACATAAAGGGCCTCCCTAAAAATGTTTTTTGACGGCAAAATATTTGCCTTGTTAGACTGTCCATAAGTGATAAAATTATGCACCGGAAAATTGGGAAAAATGCAAAATGGAGGGGGAGAAGGGAGATTTTGCCTTGCAATTGGTTATATGTTGTGGTATAAAAGATAAGGTAAAGCCTGGTAGGGAGTTGCCACGCGCGGATGGAGCAGCATCGCGCGCGGAGGCTCTCTTTTTTTAAAGTTTTTGCCCTGTGACCTGAGCAATCACAGGGTAAAATTATAACTTCCGAAGGGTGGTCACCGGAAAGAATATTTGAAAGGCGGGTTTTTTCAGATGAAAGCGACTTTAATCCTGGAAAACGGCCGCACGTTCGTGGGAGAGAGCATCGGCGGCACGGAAGACCGTGTCAGTGAAATGGTGTTCAACACCTCGATGGTGGGTTATCAGGAGATCTTGACCGATCCCTCCTATGCGGGGCAGGGCATCGTGATGTCCTATCCCCTGATCGGCAATTACGGCGTCAATCACGAGGACAATGAATCCAATCGTCCCTGGGCCGAGGCCTTTGTGGTCCGTTGCCTGTCTGAGCGGGGCAGCAATTTCCGGAACGAGGGTACGTTGGATGACTATTTGAAAGAGCATAATATCACCGGTATTCAGGGCATCGATACCCGGGCACTGACAAAAATACTCCGCAACCAGGGGACCATGAATGGCATGATCACCTGTGCGGAGCATTTTCATATGGAGGATGTGCTGGAGCAGCTGCGGGCCTATCGGGTGTCCGGCACCGTGGAGCGGGTGACCACCTCGGAGGCCGTCCACTACCCGGTGGAAAACCCCAAATATAAAATTGCCCTGCTGGACTTCGGTGAGAAGCGGAACATGACCCAGTGCCTGAACGCCCGGGGCTGTGACGTCACCCTGCTGCCCGCCCACACCCCGGCGGAGCAGGTGATGGCCGGGGGCTATGACGGCGTCATGCTGTCCAACGGCCCCGGGGACCCCGCCGACAATGTGGAGATCATCGCCCAGGTCCGTAAGCTCTACGAGTCCGACCTGCCCATCTTCGCCGTCTGTCTGGGCCACCAGCTGATGGCTTTGGCCACCGGCGCCACCACCGGCCCCCTGGCCTACGGCCATCGGGGCGCCAACCACCCGGTCCGGGACATCCGGGCGGGACGGGTGTTCATCACCAGCCAGAACCACGGCTATGTGGTCAAGAGCGAGTCTGTGGACCCCGCCGTGGCGGAGGTCAGCCACGTCAACGTCAACGACGGCACCTGCGAGGGGCTGCGTTATAAAAATAAGCGCATCTTTACCGTCCAGTTCCACCCGGAGGCCAGCCCCGGCCCCCAGGACACCGAATACCTGTTTGACAAGTTCCTGGAAATGGTGGAAGAAGCGAAGAAGGGTGGTGCTCTGAATGCCTAAGAATCCTGATATCAAGAAGGTGCTGGTCATCGGCTCCGGCCCCATCGTCATCGGCCAGGCGGCGGAGTTTGACTATGCCGGCACCCAGGCCTGCCGCTCCCTGAAGGAGGAGGGGCTGGAAGTGGTGTTGGTGAACTCCAACCCCGCCACCATTATGACGGATAAGGACATCGCCGACCACGTCTATATCGAGCCCCTGAATGTGGCCTCCCTGACCGCCGTCATTGAGAAGGAGCGGCCCGACTCCCTGCTGCCCACCCTGGGCGGTCAGATCGGCTTGAACCTGGCCATGGCCCTCCACGAGCAGGGCATCCTGAAGCAGTACGGCGTCCGGCTGCTGGGCACCAGTCCCGAGTCCATCCACAAGGCGGAGGACCGCCAGGGCTTCAAGGACTGCATGGAGTCCATCCACCAGCCCTGTGTCACCTCGGTGGTGGTGAACACCGTGGAGGACGCGGTGGACTTCGCCAATAACATCCACTATCCCGTCATCGTCCGGCCTGCCTACACCCTGGGGGGCACCGGCGGCGGCATTGCCTATGACGAGGCCTCCCTGCGGGAGATCGCCGCCCGGGGCATCTATGCCTCCCGGGTGGGAGAAATCCTGGTGGAGCGGTGCATCTCCGGCTGGAAGGAGATCGAGTTCGAGGTCATGCGGGACAGCGCCGGCAACGTGATCCAGATCTGCTCCATGGAGAACATCGACCCGGTGGGCGTCCACACCGGCGACTCCATCGTGGTGGCCCCCACCCAGACCCTGGCCAACAAGGAGTATCAGATGCTCCGTACCGCCGCCCTGGACATCATTTCCGCCCTGGAGATTGAGGGCGGCTGCAACTGCCAGTTCGCCCTGAACCCGGACTCCTATGAGTACGCGGTCATCGAGGTCAACCCCCGGGTGTCCCGGTCCTCCGCCCTGGCCTCCAAGGCCACCGGCTACCCCATTGCCAAGGTGGCCGCCAAGATCGCCCTGGGCTACACCCTGGATGAGATCCCCAACGCCGTCACCGGCAAAACCACCGCCTGCTTTGAGCCCACCCTGGACTACTGCGTGCTGAAAATTCCCCGTCTGCCCTTTGACAAGTTCACCACCGCCAGCCGCACCCTGGGAACCCAGATGAAGGCCACCGGCGAGGTTATGGCCATTGGCACCACCTTCGAGGGGGCGCTGATGAAGGCCATCCGGTCCCTGGAGCTCAACGTAAAGGCCCTGCGGCTGCCCAAGCTGGAGGACGTGCCCACCTACGAGATCGAGGAGCGGCTCAAGAACATCGATGACGAGCGGATGTTTGTCATCGCTGAGGCTCTGCGCCGGGGCATCTCCAAGGAGGAGATCAACTCCATCACCAAGGTGGACCTGTGGTTCCTGGACCGCTATCAGGCCATCATCGATGTAGAGCAGCAGCTGGCCTCTGCAGAGACCCTGACCCCGGAGCTGCTGCGCCGGGCCAAGGAGTTCGGCTTTGCCGACAGCCTGATCGCCTTCCTGAACAAGGGGGACGACAAGGCCGCCAAGGAGATCAAGGCTCTGCGGGAGAGCTTTGGCATCACCCCCTCCTTCAAGATGGTGGACACCTGCGCCGCTGAGTTTGATGCGGAGACCCCCTACTATTATTCCACCTACGACCAGGAGAACGAGGCGGTGGGGCAGGACAGCGGCCTCAAAAAGGTGCTGGTGCTGGGCAGCGGCCCCATCCGCATCGGCCAGGGCATCGAGTTCGACTACTGCTCCGTCCACTCGGTCTGGGCACTGAAAAAGATGGGCTGCGAGACCATCATCATCAACAACAACCCGGAGACCGTCTCCACCGACTTCGACATCGCCGACAAGCTCTACTTTGAGCCCCTGACCCCGGAGGATGTCCAGAACGTGGTGGAGCTGGAGAAGCCCTGGGGGGCTGTGGTCCAGTTCGGCGGTCAGACCGCCATCAAGCTGGCCAAGGCGCTGACGGAGATGGGGGTCCGGCTTCTGGGCACTTCTGCCGAGGGCATCGACGCCGCCGAGGACCGGGAACGCTTCGACGAGGTGCTGAACACCTGCGGCATCCCCCGGGCCAAGGGCACCACTGTCTTCACTACCCAGGAGGCCCTGGAGGCCGCCCACCAGTTGGGTTACCCGGTGCTGGTGCGGCCCTCCTATGTGTTGGGCGGTCAGGGCATGGAGATTGCCTATTCCGACCGGAACATCGTGGACTTCATGAACATCATCAATATGACGGTTCAGGAGCACCCCATCCTGGTGGACAAGTACCTGATGGGCCGGGAGCTGGAGGTGGACGGCGTCTTTGACGGGGAGGATATCCTGATCCCCGGCATCATGGAGCATGTGGAGCGGGCCGGCATCCACTCCGGCGACTCCATCTCCGTCTATCCCCCCCTGCATATCACCGAGGAGCACAAGCAGACCATCCTGGAGAACACCCGGAATATGGCCCGGGAGCTGGGGGTGGTGGGCCTCATCAACGCCCAGTACATCCTCTATAATGATGAGATCTATGTCATCGAGGTGAACCCCCGTTCCTCCCGCACCATCCCCTATATCTCCAAGGTCACCGGCGTGCCCATCGTGGAGGTGGCCACCCGGGTCATTCTGGGGGAGAAGCTGAAGGACATGGAGTACGGCACCGGCCTGTATCCCGAGGCCAGCTACTACGCCGTCAAGATGCCTGTGTTCTCCTTCGAGAAGCTCACCGACGTGGATATCGCCATGGGCCCGGAGATGAAGTCCACCGGCGAGTGCCTGGGCATCGCCGAGAGCTATCCCCAGGCTCTGCTGAAGGCCTTCAAGGGAGCCAATATGAAGGTGCCCAAGAAGGGCGGCCGCATCATCATCACCGTCAAGGACGAGGACAAGGGGGAGATCGTCCCCATTGCCAAGGGCTTTGAGGAGATGGGCATTGAGATCCTGGCCACCCGGGGTACTTGCGAGTATCTGCGCAGCCACGGGGTGGAGTGCACCCCCGTCAACAAGATCAAGGAGGGGTCTCCCAACATCGAGGACCTGATTCGCTCCGGCTCCATCAACCTGATCATCAACACCCCCGCCAGCCGCCACGAGTCCACCCAGACCGACGGCTTCAAGATCCGGCGCTGCGCTGTGGAACATTCCGTCCCCTGCGTCACCGCCGTGGACACCGCCCACGCCATGCTGACCATTCGGGAACTCAGCCACAGCGCGGACCTGGTGCCTATTGACGTGACCACCATTTGACGGTAAAATAGAACAAATCAAACATCGAATGCAGGACGGTCTTTTCATCGTTCTGCATTCGGCTTTTACCAAGAAACAGAAAGGGGAGACCCACCCATGGCCAATCAACATGAACTGGTCATTGTCCTGGACTTCGGGGGTCAGTACAACCAGCTGATCGCCCGCCGGGTCCGGGAATGCAACGTCTATTGCGAAGTCAAGCCCTATACCACCCCGCTGTCCGAGCTGAAGGCGATGAACCCCATCGGCATCATCTTCACCGGCGGGCCCAACTCCGTCTACCTGGAGGAGTCTCCCCATGTGGATCCGGAGATCTTCACCTGGGGCGTGCCCATTCTGGGTATCTGCTACGGCTGCCAGCTGATGGCCCACACCCTGGGAGGGCTGGTCACCGAGGCCCAGGATGACTCCGCCCGGGAGTACGGCAAGACCGAGACCTTCTACGATACCAGCTGTCCGCTGTTCAAGGGACTGCCGGAGTCCGGCATCTCCTGGATGAGCCACGGCGACTACATGGCCCGGGTCCCCGAGGGTTTCGAGCTGGTAGCCCACTCCCATGCCTGCCCCAATGTGGCCATCGCTGACGTGAAGCGGGGCTTCTACGGCGTCCAGTACCATCCTGAGGTCAACCATACCGAGCATGGACTGGACATGCTCCGTAACTTCCTCTATGAGGTCTGCCACGCCAAGGGCGACTGGACTATGGGGGACTACTGCCGTACCGCCATCGCCGCCATTCGGGAAAAGGTGGGCACCGGCCGGGTGCTGCTGGCCTTGTCCGGCGGTGTGGACTCCTCGGTGGCCGCGGCCCTGGTGGCTGAGGCGGTGGGCAGCCAGCTCACCTGCGTCTTTGTGGATCACGGTCTGATGCGCAAGAACGAGGGGGACGAGGTGGAGGCCGCCTTCTCCAAGTGGGACATCAACTTCGTCCGGGTGGACGCCGAGCAGCGGTTCCTGGACAAGCTGGCCGGGGTCTCCGAGCCCGAGGCCAAGCGCCACATCATCGGCGAGGAGTTCATCCGGGTCTTTGAGGAAGAGGGCAAGAAGATCGGGTCCGTGGACTATCTGTGCCAGGGCACCATCTACCCCGATGTCATTGAGTCTGGCCTGGGCGACGCCGCCACCATCAAGAGCCATCACAACGTGGGCGGCCTGCCCGACTATGTGGACTTCAAGGAGATCATCGAGCCCCTGCGGATGCTCTTCAAGGATGAGGTCCGTCAGCTGGGCCGGGAGCTGGGCTTGCCGGAATATCTGGTCACCCGCCAGCCCTTCCCGGGCCCGGGTCTGGCCATCCGCATCATTGGCGACATCACCAAGGAGAAGGCGGATATCCTTCGGGATGCCGACGCCATCTTCCGGGAGGAGATTGCCCTGGCGGGCTGGGACAGCAAGATCAGCCAGTATTTTGCCGTGCTGACCAACATGCGCTCTGTGGGCGTCATGGGCGACGGCCGCACCTATGATTACACCCTGGCCCTCCGGGGTGTCACCACCAGCGACTTTATGACCGCCGACTGGGCCCGGATCCCCTACGAGGTGCTGGACAAGATCTCTGTCCGCATTGTCAACGAGGTCCAGGGCATCAACCGCATCGTCTATGACATCACCTCCAAGCCCCCGGCAACCATTGAGTGGGAGTGAGTTTTTGAAACTCCGAACCCGTTGCGGCACAACGATTTTGCGGTTTTATATCTCTCTTTTGATAACGATTTGATAACGCTCCCCATAGGCCGTATCATTCTGTATCCCCAGTGGATTGCGGGTAAAGAATGTTCTTTTGCGGCTTATAAGTGAGGACAACCATATTAGAAAGCCCTTACCGATGGCAACGTCGGTAAGGGCTTTTGCTGTCTATTCATCAGTATCGGGGCTATCTTTGAGTGCATCCACCAGGAAATCACTCAATTCCTGTGAGGGAACTTTTGCCCACCGCAGGGTGGTGTCGTACTTGGGGTAGTTGTACCGCCAGCGGTCATAGTCCTCCCTGGTGATCTCCCCGGCCTCCAGCTTCTTGGCCTGCTCCGCCCAGGCGGACAGCATATCAAGCATATTGGCATAGGTCTTGCCTTTGGATTTGTCCAGACGCAGACAAACCTCGCCGTCAATCTCCCCAATAGTCAGCCCCCGAATATCCTCCAAAGCAAAGAGGGTGTGCATCAGGCCGATGTCGGTATCTATGTCAGGGACGGTCAGGGCATCAGGGGAAATATCAAAGAAGTCAGCCAGGGTCTTTGTCAGGTCGGCCTTGGGGGTGCGGCTCCCGGTTTCATACTGTGCCATACGCACATCGGCGGAGCGTTCCGGGAAACCCACCACCATGCCAAGATACTTCTGTGTGATGCCCTTCATGTTGCGGAAGAAACGAATACGTTCACCAATCGCCATAACTGCCAACTCCAATCTATGTAATGGGGACACTTGAAGTATAACAGATATGTTTAGACCAGTCAAGAGAAAAATAAATAAATTTGTTTATATTTTCTCGTTGGAAGGTCTTGACATAACGGAATAGAGTTAGTATAATAGGACTACGTTAAGCAAATAGCGTTAAATCAAAAGAAAGGAGGAATCCATATGGAGAACAGATTCATCCGGGCGGAAGAAGTTGCGGACGAGCTGGGTGTATCGAAGCCCTACGCCTATAAACTCATCCGGCAGCTCAACGAAGAATTGAAGGACAAGGGCTTCATCACCATCGCAGGGCGGGTCAACCGCCAGTATTTCAACGAACGGCTCTACGGGGCCAGAAAGGAAGGGAACTAAATGCCAGTCTTTAAGGACGAAGCAAGAGGAACATGGTACGTCATGGTGCGGTATCAGGACTGGACGGGGGAGCGCAAACAGAAGTGCAAGCGTGGCTTTGCCACCAAACGGGAGGCCCAGGAGTGGGAGCGCAGTTTCCAGATGCAGACCTCCGGCGACCTGGATATGACCTTTGAAGCCTTTACCGAGCTTTACACCAAGGATATGAAACCCCGGCTCAAGGAGAACACCTGGCTGACCAAGGAGAACATCATCCAGAAGAAAATTCTGCCCTACTTTGGCAAGCGGAAGATTAGCGAGATCACCACCAAGGACGTGATCGCATGGCAGAACGAGTTGCTGGCCTACCGGGACGAGAAGCGCAAGCCCTACTCGGCTACCTACCTCAAAACCCTGCACAACCAGCTTAGCGCCATCTTCAATCACGCTGTCCGCTTCTATGAGCTGCGCTCCAATCCCGCCGCCAAGGCTGGGAACATGGGGTCAGAGGAACGGAAGGAAATGCTGTTCTGGACGAAAGCGGAGTACCAGAAGTTTGCAGATGCCATGATGGACAAGCCCGTTTCCTACTACGCCTTTGAAATGCTCTACTGGTGTGGTATTCGGGAGGGGGAACTGCTGGCCCTGACCCCGGCAGACTTTGACTTTGAGGCCGGGACGGTGAAAATCAGCAAGTCCTATCAGCGGCTCCACGGCAAGGACGTCATTACCACGCCAAAGACGAAGAAAAGCAACCGCACCATTAAAATGCCCAACTTCCTCTGTGACGAGATGAAGGATTACCTGGGGATGCTCTACGGTATCAAGAAGAAGGAGCGCATTTTCACCATCACGAAAAGCTATCTCCACCATGAGATGGACAGAGGGGCGAAGTCGGCAGGGGTCAAGCGTATCAGAATCCACGACCTCCGGCATTCGCACATCTCACTTCTGATTGACATGGGCTTCTCCGCTGTGGCGATTGCTGACCGTGTGGGGCATGAGAGTATCGAGATCACCTATCGCTATGCCCACCTGTTTCCGTCCAAGCAGACGGAAATGGCAGACAAATTGGACTTTGAAAGGATGGGAGCGTAATGTCAGCTAAGAATTTGGACACTCACAACCGCTGGAGGAACAAGACCGTGGCCTTCCGGGTATCCCCGGAGGAAAACAAGCAGATTGACGCCGCTGTGCGGCTCTCTGGCCTGACGAAGCAAGACTACATCACCAAGCGGCTCCTGTGCCGGGACGTGGTAGTGCAGGGCAATCCCAGGGTGTATAAGGCCCTGCGGGACGAACTGGCCACTGTGCTGGCCGAGCTGTGGCGGATCAGGGACGGGGCCAACGTGGACAGCGAGCTGCTGGACACCATTCGGATGATCGCCGCTATCATGGGCGGCATGAAGGAGGATTGATAGATTGATGGATTCCAGAGAAACGAAAAGGACTGTCCCGGTTCCGTCTGCGCCAACAGACGGGGAACAGCCCATTTCACAAACAACTGCCAAAAGTATAGCAGAGGAAACGGCTGAAAACAACCCCCAAGAGGAAAGTTTGGAAGAAATGCTCCGAGATATGCGGCGCATGAGCGACCCGGCCTACCTCCACACGGTTTCTATGAACGACCTTTACCAGAACATCTACCAGAGCAGACCGCCCGTCATTGACGGTCTGCTCTACCCTGGGACATACCTCTTTGCGGGAGCGCCCAAGGTGGGCAAGTCGTTCCTGATGGCTCAGCTTGCCTACCATGTCAGCATGGGCCTCCCCCTGTGGGGCTATCCTGTTCACAAGGGGACTGTCCTCTACCTGGCGTTGGAGGACGACCACCGCCGCTTGCAGGGGCGGCTATACCGAATGTTCGGCACAGAGGGCACCGACAATCTGCTCTTTGCGGTCTACGCCAAACAGCTTGGCGTTGGCCTGGAGGAACAGCTAAAGAAGTTCGTCCGGGAACACCCGAACACCAAGCTGATTATCATTGACACTCTCCAGAAAATCCGGGAGGCTGGCGGGGATAAGTACAGCTACGCCAACGATTATGAGGTGGTGGGCAAGCTGAAACGCCTTGCCGATGATTGCGGCGTCTGCCTCCTGCTGGTACATCACACCCGCAAACAACAGGCCGATGATAAGTTCGATATGATTTCCGGCACCAACGGCCTGCTCGGAGCGGCGGACGGGGCCTTTCTTCTTCAAAAGGAGAAGCGGACAGACGGCAGCGCCGTTCTGGACGTGGCCGGGCGTGACCAGCAAGACCAGCGATTCTATCTTACCAAGGACAAGGAACGGCTGATATGGACGCTGGAGCGTACGGAAACGGAGGCATGGACAGAGCCGCCCGACCCGGTGCTGGAGGCCATAGCCGCCCTTGTGACGGTGGAGAAGCCGACCTGGGGTGGTACGGCCACCGAGCTGGTAGCGGCGCTCCAGACTGACATGAAGCCCAACGCCCTGGCGATGCGGCTAAACGTCCGGGCCGGGAAGCTGCTGACAGACTACCACATCCGCTATGAGAACAGCAGGAGCCACGCCGGGAGAAGTATCAGCCTGACGCTGGAACCGTCCCAGGCGTGACGACCGTGACGGCTGTGACGGCTTTTTTGAGAGTGGCGGCGGTGTCTGAAACATCGTCACGGTCGTCACGGCTGTCACGGGGAGCAGCAAAGTTTAGGCGGGGTGCAGGGTGCCCTTTTCAAAGGGCGGCCCTGCTGGGGGAGGCAACCGCAGTTGCCGGGGGCAAAGCCCCCACACCCCCTCGGAGAGCCCACGACACTTTGCAGACCGAAGGGATGAAAGTGTCATAGTGGGTTATTACACTTCCCGCAGGAAGTGCCTCCCCCGAACCCCCGTCCTCTTTCAACAACCCAACATCTGAAACAGGAGGATTTTTGCCTATGGCGAGAGGCGACGGTATTGACCGTACCAACGCAAGAAATATGAGGCTGACCGAAACCAAGATCGGTAACACCCAGCAGCACAACGAGCGTGAGAAGGATTCCTATGTCAATCAGGACATTGTACTGGAGCGGACGCCGCTCAATGTCCATTTCAAAACCCCGTCTGCCGGGTATCGAGAGATGTTTGCTCGAATGGAGGCTGATGGCGTGATTTCCACTCGTGGTATCAAGGAGGATGCCTTTCGATATGGTGAGCTGGTCTTTGACGTAAACTCCGCTTACTTCTACAACCACGGCGGCTATGACTTTGCAAAACAATTTTACACCGAAGCATACAAAGCCGCAATCAAAATCGTGGGCGGAGAGCAGTATATTTTGTCGGCGGTCATGCACGCTGACGAGCGCAACCGGGCCATGTCCGAGGCGCTGGGGGAGGACGTGTACCACTACCACCTCCATGTGGTTTATATCCCGGTAGTGGAGAAGGAGATACGCTGGACAAAGCGGTGCAAGGACAAGTCCCTGGTGGGCAAGGTCAAGGAAACGATCATGCAGGTGAGCATGAGCAAGAAGTGGGCGTCCAAGCCCATTCTGGACGAAACCACCGGGGAGCCGTTACGCACAGCTAAGGGCAAACCCGTTCTACGAAAGTCGTACAGTGTCCTGCAAGATGATTTCTTTGAGCATATGCGCTCCGCTGGCTATGACGATGTAGAGCGTGGGGAACGTGGTAGTTCCGAAGAACATTTGACTGTTACGCAGTTCAAGACGGAGCGTGAGCAGGAACGGCTTGCACAGCTTCAAGAGGTGTCGGCGCTGGCCCAGGTTGAGGCCGACAAAAAGAATAAGGAGGCAGCATCAGCTGAGAAGAAAGCGGCCCAGGCCAGGGCTAAGCTGGACGATGTAGCGCCCTTGCTCAAGGGCATGGAGAAACTGGCGGCGGACTTCTCCGACGACCCGGAGCGGACGCTGCCGGAGGCGGGGCCGCTGGAATCGGCCAAGTCCTACCGGGAGAAAAAGGCCAAGCCCCTTTGGGAGAAGATCGTCAAGGTGCTGCGCTCCGTCTACCGGGCCTACTTCGACCTCAAGAGCAAGTTTGAGCGGTTGCAGAGCGCCTATGATCGTGAGGTCAGTAAGAACGGCTCCCTGTCAGCCAGGATTTATGAGGTTTGTGCCGAGAGGGACGGCTTGAAAGGGCAAGTCAGGGACTATGAGCGGGTCAGACGGGCCATTGGCCCGGAACAGGCGGACAGGATACTGGAGGCAGCTTACCAGCAGGAACAGGTCGAAAAGGAGCGGAAATGGGGTGCAAGGTCAAAAATGAGGGTAGGCGCACGATAATCACAAAAAATGGAGGTAATTTCATGGAAAAGTACATCTTTGACGAGGGCAACGGTCTGTGGTATGAGTTGCAGAGGGACTAACAATATTCGGGCGTGTGCGGCGGAAATCGTGGACACAGAAATTATTTGCGCATGAGGCCCCAAATCGGAGGGTGTCCCGGTGAATGCCCTCCTGATTTATTTGGGACAGCGGGTAAAAACTTCTTGCATTTTAGAGTGTGCTATGCTATACTGCTGTCATCCTGATTTGAGGAGTCTATCAAATATGCGGCAAGGTATTCTTAAATAAAATTTGATAATGGGCGCAAAAATGATTGCCCCTTGCAGGGGCTTGGTTTTTGTACCCAATTTTAAGAATACTTTTGCCTTTTTAGTAAATATCGTGACGGACCGCGGCTTATGTAAGTCGTGTATGTTTCTGTGTGTCCGAAGTCATGATCCCCAGCGGTAAAAGTATTAGCCGCTGGGGATTTTTGCGCCCATTCGGGCCTTGTATGGAGGATAGACATGAACATTATCAATATCGGGATTCTTGCCCATGTAGACGCTGGAAAGACGACCTTGACGGAGAGCCTGCTATATG
>CABRZO010000045.1 GCA_902475455.1 uncultured Eubacteriales bacterium | reverse complement strand
TTGCCCGCCACCTGGCTGCGGAGGGCTCCCAGCTTGATCCGCACCGCCGCCTCCCGGTCCGACTGGTTGGGGGTGATGAAGGTGCGTCCAATGTAGCGGTTCTTGACAAAGCCCTCACCAAAGGGGATGCCGGACTCTTCCGCATAGCCCAAAGCGGCATCCAGACCGGAGTCGGGCACGCCGATGACCAGATCCGCCTCCACCGGCTTCTGGTGATAGAGCAGCCGGCCGGCGTTTTTCCGGGCCTCGTGGACGGACTGGCCGCAGATGACGCTGTCAGGCCGGGCGAAATAGATGTACTCAAAGATGCACATGTGGCTCATGCCCCGGCAGTTATCCCGGATGGAGCGCATTTTGCCGTCCTCCACCACCACGATCTCGCCGGGCTCCACTTCCCGGACGTACTCGGCCTCCACCCCGTCCAGGGCGCAGGACTCCGAGGCGAACAGAATGGCGTCTCCCTTCCGGCCGATGCAGAGGGGCCGGAAGCCCCAGGGATCCCGGGCGGCCACCAGTTTGCGGGGGGACATGACAATCAGGGAAAAGGCCCCCTTCAGCAGGGGCAGCGCCCGGCTGACCGCCTCCTCCACCGAACCGGCGGTGAGGCGCTCCTGGGCAATGGCATAGGAGATGATCTCCGTGTCGCTGGTGGTCTGGAAAATGGCGCCATGGTACTCAAAATGAGTGCGCAGCTCCTCCGTATTCACCAGATTGCCGTTGTGCACCACCGCCAGAGTTCCCTTGACATATTTCAGGGTCATGGGCTGGGCGTTCTCCCGGCGGCCGGCGCCGGTGGTGGCGTAGCGCACATGTCCCACAGCGCAGGTGCCCCCCAGCTCGTCCAGCTTGGCCTCGTCAAAGACCTCCCCCACCAGGCCCACATCCTTGTAGTAGGACAGTTCCCGGTCATTGGTGGTGGCGATACCCGCGGACTCCTGCCCCCGGTGCTGCAGGGCGTACAGGCCGTAATAAGTCGTTCTTGCGCAGTCTCCATTGGGGTCGTAGACACCGAAGACACCGCACTCCTCATGGATGGACATGGCTGCTCCTCCAAACTCAAACAATAGATAAAATTATTATAGCGGAATTTACAGCAAAATACTACTGTTTTCCCTGCAAAAACCCAAATACTTGGGGCGGAAAAACTGGGCATTTTGCCGTCGGGAGGCCATTGGGGACCATCATCCCCCCTTCCACCTCCGACAAACAGGGCAAAGCGAAAGCCGCAGGCCATGAACAAAACCTGCGACTTTCGCTTTTATGAGGAGGATGCTGGCGTCAGTCCAGCAGCATTTGGTAGAAATCTGTGTAATTGGTATCGCCTTCCTTGATGGCGGCAATGGCGGTGCGGGGGTGCTGATTGGTAAGGCCGGTGAGCATGTAGGGAATGTCATAGCCCCACTGGAGGCCGGAGGCTTTCAGGGGTAGCATATGCTGCTCGATAAACCGCAAGGCGGGATTCAGCCGGTATTTGGGATTCTTCAAAAAGCCCAGCAGGTTCTCCAGGGCGCAGTTGCCGGCCCCCCTGCCCATGCCGCAGACGGTGGCGTCCAGATAGCTGACGCCTACCGAGAGGGCTTCAATGGTGTTGGCAAAGGCGCACTGCTGATTGTTGTGTGCGTGGATTCCCAGTTTAATTCCGGCGGGCTCCATGATCTCCTTGTAAATTGCCACCAGCCGCCGGATCTCCTCCGGGTAGAGGGAACCAAAGCTGTCCACGATGTACATGGCACTGATAGGGGCCTGGGACAGCAATTTCAGGGCAATCTTCACGTCGCTCTCTTGGCACTTGGAAATCGCCATCAGATTGCAGGTGACCTCATACCCTTTCTTGACCGAATCCTCGATCATGGCCACCGCCTCTGGAATGGTATCAATGTAGGTGGCCACCCGGATCATGTCGATGGGGCTCTCAGCGGCGGGCAGGATGTCCTGCTGGTAATCACAGCGGCCCACGTCCGCCATGACGGAGATTTTGGGGCCGTTCTGATTCTCCCCCACCACGGCCCGGATGTCCTCGTCATCACAGAACTTCCACTTGCCAAATTTCTCGGGATCAAAAATCTGCTTGGAGGCTTTGTAGCCGAACTCCATATAATCCACGCCGGCATAGCAGTTCATCTGGTACAGCGCGCGGACAAACTCGTCCGCGAAAAAGAAATCGTTGACCAGACCGCCATCCCGCAGGGTGGCGTCCAACACCCGGGCGTCCTCTCGGACGGAAATCAGATTACCGATGAGTTCCATAACGCTTCGCCTCTTTAAAGTGATATAGCTTGAAATCGTTGCCGTGGAGATTATAACACAGGCCCGAAGAATTGTAAACCATTATTTTTCCAAAGCCTGAAGAAATTTGATCTTATTGGTGCATGTGGAAAGAAAAACCAAATAAAAACAGCGGCAAGCAGGTTTCATACCTGGCTTGCCGCCGTTATTGGTCAGATATCTTGCTTGTTCTGTTTTCTGCTGGAAGTCCAAAGGATCCCCAGCAATCCCAGCAGTGCAGCACCGCCAAACCCGGCCCACATAATGGGCGCAGAGGTATCCCCTGTCTTGGGGGCATTGCCCGCTACAGAATCATCCTCTGTTTGTGTGGTATCTTTTGAGGGATCCTCCGGTGTGTCGCCCCCTCCAGATGGTTCTGACTGATATTGATTGACAAATACGGCCTTTGCCGCTTTGCTTTCTTGGCCTTCCTGTGCCACGAGCACGGAGGCCGAAAGCATACCGGCATCATCCGTAGTGACTTGTACCGTCACGTCATACACTGTGTTGTCATAAGTACAGCCGGCTGTTTCACCAGCCTGTTGATAAAGGGTGTAATGATAGGTTTCCGGTTTTGTATAGGTGATCGGAGCAAATTTCCCCGTATTCTCACCAGAGAGCACCAGGGTGCTGTTCTCCGGCATAGGCGCACCGTCCTCTCCCCGAAGCACGAAGGTGGCATCCTCTGCCGTGGTGGGCACATCCCCGGTTTGTTGCAGTTCCACTTCCAGACTCACCTGAACCGATTCGGCTTCCGCACAGGCCGGAACTACCAGCATCAACGCTGCCGCCAAACACAGCAAAATGCTGCATAATCGTTTCCAATTCATTCCCCTCCATCACCTCCTTCAAGTTCCGTAAACTGTATCAATCGCCCCATTAGAATGGTCCTGGCGTTGGTGGACGCGTCAGAGCAGGTAGACAGGGCCAGAAGTTGGTCCTGTTCCGTCACACCGAGCTCACGGTATTGCAGTGCGTTCTCTCGGACCCACGCCAGCAGCGCCGACCGATCTGAGTCATTCAAATTCCCCGGAGTGAACACCCGTTCATCATAGGCGTCCGTCTGAAAGCAGGCAAACCACTCGATGCGGCAGGTGCGGTCCGGCAAATATAAGACACCCGTTGTGTGTTCCTCAAAATAGGCCTGTTCCGTGAAGTAGGCCAGCTCTCCGAACATGACCTCGCCGTCCATGTGGTGGCCGTAAATCAGAGAATAGGAGTCCGTAAAATCCCGGGCGTTGCGGTAGTCCAGAAAAATGCTGCCCGACAGGGAGAACTCTCCATAGACGTCGGTGTTGACATAGGTCACATTGTCGGTCCCCTGTACCACCGGGTAGTCGATGTGGGTGTCCTCAATGGTCAGCCAGGCGCACACATCCGGGTTCAGGGCCATCAGCTCTGCAAAGCTGTCACCGTTGTCGGCGTTGAACTCCGGCTTGTATTGCAGCACGCTCTCGTCCACGCCGGCCCCATTGTAAATGCGCCAGGTGTCCCAGAGGGCGAAACAGGCATAGGCCAGAATCAGCGCCAGCAGGAGGGCCAGCAAGGCGGTCAGAACGCGATCAGCGCCCCGGGCCAGCCTTGCGGCCATCTGCAAAGGGGACCAGTCAGTGGAGCAGTCAGTCGCCGCTTTCAAACGCTTTGGGCGTTGCTTTGCGGGCATGATGAACGTTTAGCGGCTGCGGCGTCTTCTGGTGGCGAACAGCACCACAAAGCCGGCGATGACCACCACGCCCAGGATGATGTAGGGGGCGGTCTCCAGCAGTACGCCGGTGGGGACGGTGCCGTTCTTTGCGTTGGTAAAGGTCACGGCATTGTTGGCGTCTCCAATGGTCTGTTCGTTAGTAGAAATACTATTGCCAGTAATAGGCTCACTCCCAGTCTTAGTCAGCACATAAGAGGTGGTGTAACCGTCATCGGCACAGCTGGTCTCGGTGATGGTGTACTTGGTGTCCGAAGTCAGGCCCTGAATCACAATGGACTGATCGTCTTTCAGATAGTAGGTCGCGGTGACGGTACCGTCAGTAGCTGTCAAGGTAGCCAAATTTGTTTTTGCTTCTCCATCCACCGTTGGGTTGGCATCAGCATTGGTCCGATCCACGGTATAGACGGTGCCCGCCACAGCGCCGGTAATCTCCACGGTAAACGTAAAGTACTTATCCCGGTCGCCCTGGTTGCCGGTGACCTGCTTTTCCAGGGTCAGGTCATAGGTGGTGTATTCATTGGTGAAGCCGTCGGATTTGTCAGTAACAGTATCGGGATTTTCATCCACACTAGTGTGCAGAACACAATACGCCACTTCAAGATCTGTCGCACTATCATCTGTATACTGTACGTACACATCCATTATGAGCTCGGTGGTATCGTATATAATGCCGCTTGCAGTCCCTTCAGTCTCGGTAACGGTGTAGCGATAGATGCCGGGACCAGGGAAGGTAATATCACCGAAATCAACAGTCACTTCCTGTGTGGCATACTTATAACCCGTAGCGGCGGCGTTGCCCGGTTTACCGGGCGTTGTATCGGTGACGTTACCTTCTGCTGTTGTCGGTGAAAAAACAGCATCGTCGATTTGGACCGCAGTTGGCTCTATACCCTCATAGATGGCCGGATTTGTGCCATCCGCAACCTTCGCATCGCCCGCCGCAATGGTAAACTCAAAGGTCACATTAGGCACGTTGGCCTCCGCATCCATCACCAAGTATTTGGTAAAGGTAAATTCACCTCCGGTCACAGATACATTTGCCGCGGAGGCGGACATGGTCCCGGCCATGCACATCACCAGGGTCAGCACTGTAGTGGCCAGAGCCAGCAGGCGCTTCTTCAAACTTCTGTGTTTCATTCTGTCTTACATTCCTTTCTCTTCACAATCATTTATTTGGTTCCGCCGTCACCGGCGGTTCAAATACCTCGTCGCCGCAGGATGGTAATCACCTTGCCGTCCAGCGAACCCAACTCCACCGGGCCGTAGCTGCGGCTGTCGGTGGCGTTGGTGCGAAAGTCCCCAAGGAGGAACACCGATCCCTCCGGGATTTCACAGGGCAGGCTAATCCCTCCCTCCACTTGCTGGGTCAGATAGAAGATCTCCTCGTCCTGAATGCTGCCGTTGACCAGAAGCTGGCCTTCCTCCGTGAGGTCCACGGTGTCGCCGCCCTGGGCCACAATCCGGCCGGTATAGCGCCGACCCTCCCGGGAAAAGGTCACCACATCCCCGATGTGGTACTCCTGCTGGAGCCGGTAATACACCATCAGGTCTCCGTCCCGGAGGCGGGGATACATGTCCTCCCCCTCCATGACGGCCACCCCAAAGACGAAGCCCAGCAGAATCCAGCCGGCCACCAGGATTACAACCAACTTGATTAGGAAGGCCGTTATGTCCCCCAGGGCCCGCCGCCGCTCCCGGCGGCGGGTCTGTTCCGAAGCCTCCGGGGACGCAGGCGCCGAACTGGGATCAATCATGTTGTCTCCTGTCAGAGGAGATCCGCTTGCCAGGGGACTGGCGGAAGCGCCGGCCTCGGCTCAACAGCATCAGCGCCGCCCCGCCGGCCAGGCAGACACCGGCGGCCAGCAGCCAGGGCCAGTGATCCAGCAGAATGCCGGTCACGGGCACCTGATCTCTGCTGTTTACAAAGGCCACATTGTCTGTGTTTTCAGACAATGTCTGCGATCCGGTGGAATAATCCGTTGCAGGGGTACCCCCATTTACGGTGACTTGGGTGGTGTAGCCGTCAGCCTGGGCGTCCGTCTCGGAAATTTCATATGTACTCCCGGCGGGCAGGCCAAAGATGGTGATGCTCTGGCCGTGTTTTAGTTCAAACTCCGCCACCCCGCCAGTGAAGGTTAACGTACCATCGCTGGGTGTATCCACACCGGTAACGCCGGAGACAGTGCCGCCGGTGTAACTGTAAGTACCAGCCAGCGCATTGCCACTCGCATCCTTTAGGGTGATCTGGAACTCGAATTCCTTTTCCCGGTCGCCCATGCTGCCGGTGACTGTCTTGCTTACGGTGAGGCTGGCAACGGCATTTGTGAAATCGGCTTGATCAGTCTCCTGATCGTCATCGTCGGTATAGGTCACAGCTGCCGACAAAATACCGGTGGTTTCATCCTTCGTCACGGTTACTGTGGCAGTGGTGGTGTGGGTGTCGTACCAGATGCCATCGGAGACAGGGTTGTCCGCATTGACTCCATTGGGAAGATTTTCCTTGATGGTGAATTTGTAAGTACCTTCGGCTTCAAAGGTGATCTCACCAAAGCTGAACTCCGCTGTATCAGAGGAGCCATTACCCGTGACTGTGGCGGTGGTCGATCCGAGAACGACATTGCCGCTGGTTATGGCATCGGAAGTAGTTTTATCTCCCGCAATCAGCGTGAAGGTGAAGCTGTCGTTTGCCGCAAGATCTCTCCCCAGCAGGGTCTTGGTGCCGGTCAGCGTTACCTTGGCGTTGCCGTCAAAGTCGTTGGTGTAAGCCAGTACCACCGCAGCGTCCTCCGTGGTGTTGTGCTGGATGGTGCCGGTGACGGTGGCCTCGTTCACAGTGGCGGTACTATTGTCGTTGGATACCTGTACAGACGGAGTGAAGCCAGCCACGGAGGTCTCTGTCACCTCATATGTGGCGCCGGTGGGCAGTGCCAGGATGGTCAGGCTTTCACCGGCATTCAGGGTGACTGTGGCGGTGCCTTTCTCATCAAATTCAATGTTGCTGCGAGTACTGCTTGCGTCCACCGTAGTATAGGTACCGGAGATGGCTTTTCCATCGGTGTCGGTCAGTTTTACCGTGAAGGTGAATTCCTGTCCCGTGGGGGCATTCTCGCCGGTGACCGTCTTGCTGATTTTCAGGTTGCCGGTCCTGTCATTGGACACCCGGACCGTCACGGTGCCGGAGAACAGGTTGGTGATGTCAAGAGGTACTCCTGTTGTCTCATCCACCAGTTCTGTTTTCAAGGTGGTGTCTACGTTTTCATCGTGCTGATAGCACTGCTGGATCAGCAGCTTGGACCAGCCCGCAGTTATGGCAATGGTCAGATTGTCAATGGTACCGGCTGTGGTTGTATCATACAATCCGTAGTCCAGCATGCTGTTTGTGTTGGCGTACTGGAGGTGGAGGACTTTGCTATCCTCATCATTTTCATCCCAGTTGGCATCATTCCAGCTAAACGAACCGTTTTCATATGTCACATCGGTGGCCAGGGCGGCCTTGATGCCCTGGAGGGTGGTGTCCACCCCGTCGTCCACGGCGAACTGCACCACGCTTTTCAGCACGGAGCCCACGCCCCGGAGCACGGTGACGCCGTCCTCCGCTGTACCTGCGTCGGCATAGACACCGGTGTTGTCCACAATCACATGGATGGCCGTGTCGTTGAGCTTGTAGCCGGTGGGGGCGGTGGTTTCAATGAGATAGTATTCCCCGTTGGGAAGCACCTCCTGAGTGGATGGGAAAATGCCGCCGCCATTCAGTTCAAAAGGTGATGTGAGATTCTCCGTAGTCAGGCTGTCGTAGGCCGTTGCACCATCTTTTACAGTGACGGTGCCGTCATCGGCTACCGTGACACCGTCTGCTGTGTAGAGGGAGAACGTTGCGCCATTGACGGTTACACCATCCTCATCCACCTTCTGCACCAGCAGGTAGTTCTTGATGTTGGTGACGTACAGGTCCATGGAGAACACCCGGTCCAGAAGATTGGCCGTATTCTCCGCATCGATCCGCCAGGTGTTGGTTGCCGCGGCTTCTGCCAGTGTGTCCCCCTCTGTGTAATAGTAGGCGATGGTATATTCGGCCATATCCTCGTCCTGGCAGATGTGGTAGTAGGTCTTGATGTCCCCGGGCAGGTTGGAGATCTCCACCTGATAGGCGCCGCTGCTGGCCAGCTGGAAGAGGTAGGTACTGGCCTGGGCCGCCCCCAGTATGCTTTCCCAACTGCTGTCCTCCCACACCTTCCAGCCGTTGATGGGATCGCCGGAGACCGGGAGCCAGGTATAGGAACCATTTTCGTTCGTTTGCTTCTGGAACACCACCGCAAACATGACCGGGTTTTCCTCAGCACCAGGACCCACAAGGGTAACATCTTTCTCAATTTTTCCGGTAGTCGCACTACTTGAATCTTTCAAAAGGCTGATGGTACTGCCGGTGGTGGTGGTCACCTTGGGCATGGCGTAGGCGCCCTTGTCCCAGATGCTGTTGGACAGGAGGAGGACTTCATCTGATTCCCCCTGATAGAAATAGAGGCCGATCTCGCCCACGGAGCGGTACCCCGCCGGGGTGACAGTTTCCACTAGAATCAGATCACTATCTTCTCCCGTTCCCACAGTCCCATACTCGTTATACAGAGTTTGAATTGTGATGGGCATGCCCTCATCGTCCAGGAACACGAATTCACCGTCCCTGTCGGTGGTGCCGGTAGCAATGGGGGTGGCATCTGTGCCATATGTCGCATAGTCATCCGCCGCGTACAGGCTAAATTCCGCCCCAGGGACCGGGTCACCCAGCTGGTCCACCTTAATGAGGTCGCTCTCGGGGATGGTGACCAGGTTGTACTTCAGGTTCATGTTGGAGTCCACATTGCCCCGCTCCAGATAGAAGAAGTCCAGGGTGTGGTAGGTGTTGTCAGTCAGGGTATCCGTATTCAAGCCGAGGATACTGCCGAGGGTCTGATCCTGTTCGGTTCCGTTGATCGTAATGGCTCCGGTAGCAAAGTTGATGCTGACCGACGCGGCGTCGTGGATGCCGCCCAGGTCGGCCACCAGGACGCCGTCAATGAAGATCCACACATCGTCGTCGCCGGAGAACTCGTAAGTGACTGCTTGCTTTCGAGTGCTATCCGTATGCCCCCCATTTTGCTGAATGAACCGGGTGGACATGTGGAGGCCGAAGTAGTGGTTGATGGTGGCTGTGTTGGAGTAAGAGGTATTCATCAACTGATAAGATTTGGCATCTGGCCCTGTCCCAACGGTTACCGTCTTCGCATCCGCAGTGGCCTCGTTAAATGGGAAAAACTGGCCCACTGTGCCGGATTGACCGCCGGAGATGACACCGGGATACTCATACAGTGCAAAGGAATTACTGCCTTCGTAGTAGACCGCATAATTTTCTGTGCTGTCATAATAGTAATATCCGTCGCTGTCCACCTGCAGCAGCCCCTGTACATCTGCATAACTGGCCTTGCCCTCACTCACTACATCCGGATCAAACAGGTAGGCCAATGATTCGTTTGAGCTTGAAACAGCTAAAACCGGATATCCGTCGCTGCCCAGCGAATTCTGTACAATCCCTTTGTAAGGGTTGCTGCTTTTTGTCCATTGGTTCCAGACATCAGTTCGAGAGGTATCGCTTGCCGAAAACAGAAGCGCATGGCCGCTGTTGATTCCTTGATTTATGTTATTAGGATCATTATAGTCTGAATTCGTCTGCCCTGTAATCCAGTAGTCAAACAGGTCGATGGTGGTGCCGTTGGGAGAGACGCCGTTGACAATATGATTAGCATAGGGAGCATCTGATGCATTGCCGGAAGGCAGCGTCAATTCCCCCACATAGGTCTCCCCGCCCCCCAGCTGGAGGGTTACGCTCAGCGCAGCGGCGTCCTCGGTCAGGGCGTAGGGATCGGGCAGAGCGGCGGTCAGGGTGTAATCGCCCTCATAGGCGCCTTCCTCCGGCAGAGCGGACAGGTCCCAGGTGAGGGCCAGGGTCAGTTCCTCCCCGCTGTCGGTGGTGGCGGTGATCTTGCCGGGCAGCAGCTCCGCCAGGGCCTCCTGGGTGAGGGGGTCGTCCTGGCTGACGCCGGGCAGGCCCAGGCCCCAGCTGCCCTCAGACTCGGTCAGCATCTGCTGGTCATCCACCCATTCCCAGGAGACCACACAGTAGGGGCAGCCGTTGAGGGCATAGGTGCAGGGGGTGCCCTCTGTGGCCTCCACATAACCGCAGCTCTCATCGTGCTCATGGGTGCAGGGCTGGCCCTCCACGGCGGGCTGATAGGCGCAGCCTTCCACATGGTCGATGACGCCGTCGCCGTCCGTATCTGTGCATCCCATGTCGCAGGGGACTTCCTCCGTGGCCTCCACATAGCCGCAGCTCTCATCGTGGACGTGCGTACACGCCTGTCCCTCCACGGCTTCGGTATAGCCACACTCGGCTGTGTGTTCAGAATGATGGACACAGAAGCCGGTGGTCTCCGTCTCCGACGTATTCTCCGCATTGGCCGGCAAATATCCCACAAACAACGAAAGGACCATAGCCATTACCAGCGCCAGAGAAAGATGTTTTTTCACGTTCAACTTCATGTCTGCTCCCTTCTTATCCCTCGGGCTGGATCCACCGCAGCAAGAGGCGGCCCGTATACCTCTCGGGAATTCTCTCCCCCGCATAACGCAGGCTGTCCAAAGGCCTGGAACCATTTTCACGGATTCCGGACTCATTCAGCAGGAGACGGGCAATAAAAGCCCTACTCCTGGAAGGCATTTTATTTCATTTCAGACAGTTATGAACGATATTTTAGACTTTTTCTTTCTTTTGATGTATAATATAGCGCAGATGTATATGTGGCGCATTTTGCTCATTATAGAGAAATTTCAGTACTATGTAGCGTAGTTTTTCTCTATGTATTCTGAACGATATTTCCTACATTTTCCTTTTATTTTTTTCAATATTTTCCTTTTTTAATTTTCATTATTTTCCATGTGACCACCGTAGGAAGGTGTCCTGGGAGACTCCAAGCCTTTGTGCCGCCTGTCGGGATGTGATCTTTTTTTCTTCCCACTCTTCTTTTAATTGCAAAAATTCCGGTGGGATCTCCATCCGTGGGCGCCCAAAGCGAACTCCCCTCAGTTTTGCCGCCGCAATCCCTTCTCTCTGCCGTTGTCGGATGTTTTCCCGTTCCGTCTGAGCCACATAGGACAGGATTTGCAACACCAAGTCGGCCACAAATGTGCCCGTCAAGTCTCTCCCCTTTTTCCGGGTATCCAGCAGGGGCATATCCAATACCACGATGTCCAGCCTTCGCTCCTTGGTGATAATCCGCCATTGCTCCAAAATTTCCTCATAATTGCGCCCCAACCGATCAATGGACTTCACCACAAGCACATCTCCCGGCCTGCACTTTCGCATCAGTTTTTTGTACTGAGGGCGGTTAAAATCCTTGCCGCTCAGCTTGTCCATAAAAATATTCTTTTCCGGAACCGGAAAAATCCGAAGCGCCAGCAGTTGTCTGTCCTCACACTGCTCCTTTGTTGATACACGAACATATCCATAAACGGTCGGTTTCATTTGAGATTCTCCTTTTGCTTGTTTTCATTAGCCTAGTGTGCGTTCACACAATGAGTTTAGAATCAAAATTTTATATTTTTTCTAATTTCTAATTTAAAATGTGTACATATTGTCAAATTGTTAAAATTTGATCCTAGAACAGAGGGCTCCGTTTACCGCAAAAGAAAAAACGACCATGTTTATGGTCGTTTCAGTTTACAAAAACCCGGCCGCGTAAGAAACGCAGCCGGGTTCTAGAATTATATATACTTTAAACCAATTCACCGGTTCATGCCCAGTTCCTCTGCCAGTTCCTCCAAATAGAGCCACCGTTCGGTCTTCTGTTCCAGTTCCTGTTCCAGGGCGGATTTCTGGTCCATCAGCTCCTGGAGCTTTACATAATCACTGGAAGCCTGCTCCATCTCCGTGTCAAGGGCCTCAATGCGGGCCTCCAGATCGGCGATTTCCCCCTCAATGGAGTCATATTCCCGCTGCTCCCCATAGGTGAATTTTCGCTTGGGCGCATTGGATGAGGCGGGCTGTTTCTTGGGCTGGGCTTGCTTCCGCTCCGGGGCGGCCGGGGTTTCCCGCTCCTCCCGCTTGTCCAGGTAGTCGGCGTAGTTACCGGAGTAAATGTTGACCTGGCCATCTCCCATAACCTCAAAGATGGCGTCCGCCATCTTGTCCAGAAAATAGCGGTCATGGGACACCGCCACCACAACCCCCGGAAAGGTTTGCAGATAGTCCTCCAAAATGGTCAGGGTCTCGATGTCCAGGTCGTTGGTGGGCTCGTCCAGGAAAAGCACGTTGGGTTCCTCCATCAGAATCCGCAGCAAATACAGCCGCCGCCGTTCGCCGCCGCTGAGTCGGCCAATCTCACTGTGCTGCAATGCTCCGTCAAAGAGGAAGCGCTCCATCATCTTGGAGACGGTGAAGGTGCCCTCTGGGGTATGGAGCTTCTCGCCCCCCTCGGCCACATAGTCATAGGCCTTCTGACGAGGGTCCAACTCCCGGCCCTCCTGGGTGAAAAACCCGATTTTCACCGTCGAACCGATGGTGACGGTGCCGGAGGTGGGGTTTAAACGTCCAGATGCCAGGTTGAGCAGGGTGCTCTTCCCCGCCCCGTTGCGGCCCACAATGCCGATGCGGTCGGTGCGCTTGACGTGATAAGTGAAATCCCGGATGACGGTCTTATCCCCATAGTCCAAGCTTACGTGGTCCAACTCAATGATTTTCTTGCCCAATCGGCTCATACCGGCGGAGAGCTGGACCTGCTGGGCCAGCTCCGGGGCCTGCTGGGCCTGCAGGTCGTGGTAACGCTGGATCCGCTCCTTGCTCTTGGTGCCCCGGGCCCTGGCCCCCCGCATAATCCACTGGGCCTCCACCCGCAGGATGGACTGGCGCTTGCGCTCGCTGGCCTGGGCCATCTCCAGCCGCTGGGCCTTGAGCTCCAGATATTTGGAGTAGTTGGCCTCATAGGAATAGGTCTGGCCATGGGTCAGCTCGGTGATCCGGGTCACCACCCGCTCCAGGAAGTAACGGTCATGGGTCACCAGGATGACGCCCCCCTTGAACCGGCGCAGCTCCTGCTCCAGCCAGGCCACCATCTCACTGTCCAGGTGGTTGGTGGGCTCGTCCAAAATCAACACGTCGGCAGGATGGACCAGGGCCGCCGCCAGGGCCACCCGTTTCCGCTGGCCTCCGGAGAGGGTGCCGATCTTGGCCTCAAAGTCCGTGATCCCCAGCCGGGTCAGGATAGTCTTGCTCTCGTACTCCTTTAACGCCCGGAACTCCGGAGGATAGTGCAGAAAAACCTGCTCCAGCACCGTGGCATCATCCCGCATCGCCGGATTCTGGGGCAGATAGGAGATCTGCACATTGGGGTCCCGGGCCAGGGTGCCCTCGTCGGGCTCCTCCGCCCCCGCCAGGATTTTGAGCAGCGTGCTCTTTCCGGTGCCGTTGACCCCGATGATGCCGATTTTCTGGCCCTCCTCCAGATAGAGGGTGACATCATGGAGCAATTGTTTGGTTCCGTAATTTTTGGAGATGTGCTCCGCCGACAACAGCATGGGCCCATCCCTCCTTTGTTTCCAAAATAAAGCCGAACGCACCGGATTTTTCCGGGCGTTCGGCTGAGCCTGAGCTCGTTTTTTCCGGGCTTAGCCCCAGATGCAGATGGTCTCGATCTCCACCTTGGCTCCCTTGGGCAGGGCCCCCACCTCCACGGCGGAACGGGCGGGATAGTCGCCTCCGAAGTGGGCGGCATAGATCTCGTTCATAGCGGCAAAGTCGTTGATGTCGGTCAGGAAAACGGTGGTCTTGATGACATTGTCCATGGTGAGTCCAGCCTGGGCCAGCACCGCCTCAATGTTTTTAAACACCTGCTCTGTCTGCTCCCGGATGCCGCCCTCCACCAGGGCGCCGGTGGCCGGGTCCAGGGGAATCTGGCCGGAGGTGACCAGAATGGGGCCGGCGGCCACCGCCTGGGAATAGGGGCCCACCGCCTCCGGGGCGTTCTTGGTGTAAATGCACTCTTTCAAACTCATGGAAAAAACCTCGCTTTATACCAGTCAATGGCCGGGCCACAGGTTCAGGCCCAGCTACATTATCATAACACATCTGCTTCCATTGGAAAAGGGGCTATTCCGATGCTCTATCCCTTTCCGCCTCCGACGTTCCGCTTTGGGCGGCAATCAGGGCCAGCTTTTTCTCCCGGGTCAGCCCCTTGATCTCCAGCTCCCGGCGCAGGGCGGCGGATTTGTTCTCCAAAGTTTCTCGATACACCAGCTCCACCGGCAGCCGGGACCGGG
>CABRZO010000044.1 GCA_902475455.1 uncultured Eubacteriales bacterium | reverse complement strand
ACGGGGTGGGCGACGAGCTGCCCCTGTCCGGCCTGAGCTACGCCTATCCCCGCTATATGGACATCCTGCTGCTGAAGAAGGGCAAGGCCATCTTTGTCCGGGACGGCATGGTGGAGCGGGTCTGTGAGCTGAAGGATTACAGCTACAACGGCCTGCCGGTGGTCAATGGCCGGGGCCTGGAGATCCAGGTGAGCAGCGAGGAGGAGGCCGCCCAGTTTATCCGGGAGAACCAGGTGGCCCAGGAGCAGGATCGCAACGGCGGCAATATTGCCGAGTTCCTGAACCGCTGGCTCAAGTTCGAGACCTACCGCCAGATCCGCTGCATCAGCAGCCACGAGGACGCCGAGAGCCAGCTGCCCGGCTCCAAATAATCGTATATCAAAAAAACACAGCGCCGGCCAGAGTTTCTCTGGCCGGCGCTGTTGTTTTACGGCTTGGATGTATACCGGTGGCGCAGCAACAGGATGGCGGCACATACAAAGACCCCCATGCTGATCCACTGGGAGGTGGACAGCCCCCCAAACATGCCCCGGACCGCATCTCCCCGCAGAAATTCGTCCCCGAACCGAAAGGCGGCGTAGAGCAGCAGATAGAGCGGGAACAGAGCACCCCGCCACTTCTCCCGCCGGCTGAGCCGGTGGAGCAGCCAAAACAGGACCAGGTCGAAGGCGGCCTCCAGCAGCTGCACCGGAAACCGCCGCACTCCGTCGGCCTCCGGGAACAGGGAGCGGGTGTAGACAAAGCCTACCGGACTGGGGATGCCGTAGCAGCAGCCCCCCAGAAAGCAGCCCACCCGGGCGAAGGCGTGGAACAGGGGGGCGGCGGGGGCCATCAGGTCTGCGTAGGGGGTCAGAGGTTTGTTCCGCAGCCTCCGGTCAATGGCGGCGGCGGCAATGCCGCCCCCCAGCCCCCCGTAAAAGACGGAGCCGGAAAAACTGATCCGCAGGGCCTCCAGCAGACCCTTCCAGCTGGTCTGCCGGAACAGGGCGGGCAGAGTCTGGTAGTTGACCAGGGCGTAGAGCAGATGGCTTCCCACAAAAATGCCCACGCAGACTATGAGACCCAGGATGATGGCGTCGTTGTCGTCCATCCCCCGGCGCCGGGCGGAGCGGCACAGATAGACGCCGGAGACCAGAAGGCCAGCCACTGCCATGAGGGTGTACATGGGGATAATGCGGCCCAAGAGGACAAAATAGGGAAACAGGGGAGCTCACCTCCGGAGAGAAGAAGGCATCCGTGTACGGTCGTACACGGATGCCTATAGTTTTTTAGAAAGGACGGATCAGGCCATGGAGGTCAGCACGGCTACGCTGCAGACGGTGCAGATCAGGCCCAGCACGGCGAAGGCGGTGCCGATGATACCCAGCACCAGGCCGGCGGTAGCCAGACCGGAGGCAGTGCCGTTGGCGGCGGCACTCATCTGACGGCCCTTGGCCCCCAGTACGATGCCCAGGATGGCGCAGACGGTGGTAAAATAGCACACAATGGGAATAAAACCGCCGATGATACCCAGAATACCCAGAACCAGAGCAGCAATGGAGAGATTCTGGCCATTGTTGACTTCATTGTTCATATTCTCTCTACCTCCTGAAAAGTTTGGATATGCTAAGTATAGCATAGCTTGGGGAAAAAGCAAGAAGAGACGGAAAAACAGGGGAAATGCGTACTAAAAAGCGCGCCGCATTTGCAAAAATGCGGCGCGCTCTGTTGCGTTGAAACAATGGGAGTGATTTGAACAGGTCAGGTGGCCTGGGCCTCCGCGGCGGCCAGGGCTTCTTCGTCCTCCCGGCGCTTCTGCTCGATGGCCTGCTGCAGCATCATGTCCTTGACCTTCATGAGCCGGGTGGTGGCGTTGCGGTCGTTCTCCTCCAGCTTCATGGAGATATATTTGATGCTCTCCTGGGTCTGGGGGATCATCACATACTCCAGGGCGTTGACCCGGCGGCGGGTCTTTTCGATCTCCTCCGCCAGCAGCTGGGTGGTCTTTTCGATCTGGGCCAGCCGCAGCATGTCCTGGAACACCGAGGACAGGGCGTCCACGGCCCCGTCCAGCTCACAACTGGTGGTGGCGAAGCCGTAGGGGTAGATGTCCCCGGCGCCGCCCCCCACCGTGCTGAAGTGGTACTCGGGCACGTTGACGGACATGATGTTCTTGGTGGTGAGCCCCAGCTCCACACTCTGCTTGGGGTAGAGCAGGGCCTGCTCCAGCATTTCGGCGCTCATCAGGGCGGAGGCCACGGTGAAGGAGGCGTGGGCCTGTTTCAGCCCTTCCTCCACCCGCTGCCGAACTTCCCGGTTTTCCCGCACCACGTCCAGGAACTGCTTCATCAGCTCATCCCGCTTGTCCTTCAGCAGCTTGTGGCCCCGGACGGCGGTTTTCAGTCTGCCCTTGAGCCGGGTCAGCTCCATTCTGGTGGCGCTTACAGTGGTGTTTGCCATGCGAAAGCCCCCTTACTCGGCGTCTTTCTTGGGGAGGTACTTGGCAATATACTCTTCCTTGATCCGCTTGAGCTCGCCCACCGGCAGGATGCTTAGCAGATCCCAGCCCAGATCCAGGGTCTCCTGGATGGAGCGGTTCTCCTCGGGGCCCTGGGCCACATAGCGCTTCTCAAACTCCTCGGCAAACTTGGCGTAGAGCAGGTCTGTGGCGGACAGGGCGGCCTCGCCCAGAATGCTCATGAGCTCCTTGGCCTCCTTGCCGGTGGCGTAGGCGGCGAAGAGCTGGTTCATGGTGCCGGAGTGATCCTCCCGGGTCTTGCCCTCGCCGATGCCCTTGTCCTTCAGACGGGACAGGGAGGGGAGCACGTCCACCGGGGGCACAATGCCCTTGCGGTAGAGCTCCCGGCTCAGGATGATCTGGCCCTCGGTGATATAGCCGGTCAGGTCGGGGATGGGGTGGGTCTTGTCGTCCTCGGGCATGGTCAGGATGGGGATCATGGTGATGGAGCCCTCCTTGCCCAGCTGACGGCCCGCCCGCTCGTACATGGTGGCCAGGTCGGTGTACAGGTAGCCGGGATAGCCCCGGCGGCCGGGGACCTCCTTTTTGGCGGCGGAGATCTCCCGCAGGGCCTCGGCGTAGTTGGTGATGTCGGTCATGATGACCAGCACGTGCATGCCCTTCTCAAAGGCCAGATACTCGGCGGCGGTCAGAGCCATCCGGGGGGTGGCAATACGTTCCACGGCGGGGTCATTGGCCAGGTTGGTGAACAGCACGGTACGGTCGATGGCGCCGGTGCGGCGGAACTCCTGGACGAAGAACTCGGACTCCTCGAAGGTGATGCCGATGGCGGCAAAAACCACGGCGAAGTTGCTCTCGCCGTCCAGCACCTTGGCCTGGCGGGCGATCTGGGCCGCCAGCTGGGCGTGGGGCAGGCCGGAGCCGGAGAAAATGGGCAGCTTCTGGCCCCGGACCAGGGTGTTCAGGCCGTCAATGGTGGAGATGCCGGTCTGGATAAACTCGTTGGGGTAGTCCCGGGCGGCGGGGTTCATGGCCAGGCCGTTGATGTCCCGGTACTCCTCCGCCAGAATGTCCGGGCCGCCGTCGATGGGCTGGCCCATGCCGTTGAAGACCCGGCCCAGCATGTCGCCGCTGACGGCCAGCTGCAGGGGGTGGCCCAGGAAGCGGACCTTGGACTGGGCCAGGTTGATGCCGGCGGCGGACTCGAAGAGCTGGACCACGGCGGTGTCGCCGTTGACCTCCAGCACCTTGGCCCGGCGGACGGAGCCGTCGGTGAGCTCCACCTCCGCCAGCTCGTCATAGGTGACGCCCTGGACTTTGTTGACTACCATCAGCGGGGAGGCGATCTCCTGGATGGTGCGGTATTCCTTGATCATCAGTCAACCTCTCCTCTCTCGGCAATCTCGTCAATCTGCTGGGTCATCTCTTCCCCGATGCGGGCGTAAACCTGCTCATACTGGTCCACCGGCACGCTCTTGGCCCGGCCGATGCCCAGTCGGGCGTCGATGGCGAAGAGGTCGGCCACGGCGGCACCCTTCTCGATGGCGGCGCGGCACTGGGTGTCGTAGTCCAGAATCATCTGCAGCATCAGGGCCTGACGGCGATAGTCAGAGAAGGAGTCGATGTCCACGAAGGCGTTCTGCTGCAGGAAGTCCTCCCGGATCATCTTGGCGGTCTCCAGGGTGAGCTGGTCGGCGGGGGACAGACTGTCCTTGCCCACCAGCTGAACGATCTCGTTGAGGCTGGCCTCCTCCTGGAGGATGCTCATGGCCTTGGCCCGGTTGGCAAAGAAGCCGGTGCCCAGGTGCTCGTCAAACCAGGGTTTCAGAGAGTCCAGGTACAGGGAGTAGGAGTTCAGCCAGTTGATGGCGGGGAAGTGGCGGCGGTAGGCCAGGGAGGAGTCCAGGCTCCAGAACACCTTGACGATGCGCATGGTGCCCTGGCTCACGGGCTCGGACAGGTCGCCGCCGGGAGGGGAGACGGCGCCCACGGCGGTGAGGCTGCCCTTCCGCTCCTCGTCGGAGCCCAGGCACTGAACCACGCCGGCCCGCTCGTAGAACTCGGCGATGCGGCTGGCCAGGTAGGCGGGGTAGCCCTCCTCGCCGGGCATCTCTTCCAGACGGCGCAGAGCCTCGGCCCAGCGGGAGGTGGAGTCGGCGATGACGGCCACGTCGTAGCCCATGTCCCGGAAGTACTCGGCGATGGTGATGCCGGTGTAGATGGAGGCCTCCCGGGCGGCCACAGGCATGTCGGAGGTGTTGGCGATGAGGACGGTGCGCTTCATCAGAGTCTCGCCGGTGCGGGGGTCCACCAGCTCCGGGAACTCCCGCAGCACGTCGGTCATCTCGTTGCCCCGCTCGCCGCAGCCGATATAGATCACGATGTCCACGTCGGACCACTTGGCCAGGGCGTGCTGCACCACGGTCTTGCCGGAGCCGAAGGGGCCGGGGACGGCGGCGGTGCCGCCCTTGGCCACCGGGAACATGGTGTCAATGACCCGCTGGCCGGACTGGAGGGGGGTGGCGGGGGTGTATTTCTTCTTGTAGGGCCGGCCCACCCGGACAGGCCACTTCTGCATCATGGTCAGTTCCTTCAGGCTGCCGTCGGCAAGCCGGATGGTGGCCACGGTGTCGGTGACGGTGTATTTGCCGGAGGAGATGGACTCCACGGTGCCGGAGACACCGGCGGGGACCATGATCTTGTGGAGGATGGAGGGGGTCTCCTGGACCTGGCCCAGGAAGTCACCGGTGATGACCTGGTCGCCCACCTTGGCGGTGGCCACGAAGTCCCACTGCTTCTCCCGGTCCAGGGCGGCCACTTCGATGCCCCGGGTGATGCTGGCGCTGCCGGTCTTGGCCATGATGCCCTCCAGGGGGCGCTGGATGCCGTCGTAGATGTTCTCCAGCAGACCGGGGCCCAGCTCCACGGACAGGGGGGAGCCGGTGGTGACCACTTCGGCGCCGGGGCCCAGGCCGGAGGTCTCCTCGTAGACCTGGATGGAGGCGGCGTCGCCGGTCATGGTGAGGATCTCACCGATCAGGCGCTGCTCGCCCACCCGGACCACGTCGGCCATATTGGCGTCGGCCATGCCGGTGGCCACCACCAGCGGGCCGGAAACCTTGACAATTTTGCCCATTGTTTGAACCTTCTTTCCTATTGAGGATCAGTAAAAGCCGGAAAGCTTACAGGATGTCCGCTCCCACGGCGCGCTCCACGGAGGAGGTGATGTTTTCCATGCCGATGCCCAGGCTGCCCGCCTTGCCGGGGATGAGGATGACGGCGGGGGTGAGGCGTTCTTTATACTTGTCCACCTCGTCTGGCATCTGGGCGGCCAGCTGTTCGGTGAGATAGATGATGGCGTATTCCGGGTCCTTGGCCAGGTCGTGGAGATCCCGGCGGGCCTCCTCCACGGTCTCGGCGGTAATGACGTCCAGGCCCAGGGCCTTGAACCCCATCACGCTCTCCCGGTCGCCCAGCACTGCGATCTTATACATAGGGTTCACGCAGCCTTTCCCGGATCACGTCGGCGGGGAGATCCGCCAGACGGCCCGTCATGATAATGCGCACAGCGGTGAATTCGCTCTCCCGGGCCGCCAGATAGGCCACCAGGGGGGCTTCGCCGAAGGCCACATACCGGGCGTCGCCGATATAGGCCATCACCGCGTCGTCGCACAGCTTTTCAAAGGGGGTGAGAGAGGCCCCGGCAATGGCGCTGTTGCCCAGTTCTGCGGCCTCCCGCAGGGTGGAGGCGGCGTAGAGCTCCGGGATGGGGGTGCCGGCGTTGACGGCGGCGATGATCCGGGGCACGTCCACGTTGCCGCCGGAGAACAGGACCCCCCGGAGGAAGTCCACGTCCTTGCCCATCCGCAGGGTGCGCACCAGGCTCTTCAGGTTGGCCACGTCGATGTTGATGCGGACATAGCCCTCCAGAAAGGAGGAGCCGCTGGAGCGGGCCAGATCGAACATGTCCTCAAAGTAGGCCCGGTCCAGCACAAAGTCGCTGAGCTGGGGATCTCCGGTGGAGCCCAGGGTGTCCCGGGCCTGGGCGATGGCCCCGGCCAGATGGCCGGGCAACCCCCGGAAATCCGAGGCGCGGACGTGCTCCCGCAGCTCCTCCGGGGGCACCCGGCCGGTGTCCACCAGCAGAGCGCCGGCGTCCAGACCCCGGGCCTCGGATTTCAGCAGCACCTTGGCGTTGTGATAGTCGTATTTGATCCGGAACACGTCAATGATGTTCCGGTCCGGGGCGAAGAGATAGAGGTCGTCAAAGGTGCGCTGACGGGCCTGGGAGAGCATCTCGTTGACGCTGTCCACGGTGACCTCCTCCGCCTCGGGATAGCCGCACTCCACCAGCACCTTGGCGGCATCCGCCGGGGTGGGGGCGTCCAGCATCCGCTCCATCCGCTCCCGGGTCAGGAGGCTGCGCTCCAGCGCCCGGATCCGGGTGGAGAGAAACAGATAATCGGTATCCTTGATTTTGGCCAATGGTTCGTCCTCCTTTCCCCGCTGCCGGAGGGGCAGGGGGCAATTTGACGCGACGGGGAGAAAAGATTACTGGAAGAGCAGCTTGCTTACCTCGCCGGTCACTTCGGTGCGGGAGAGACGCACCAGCGTCTCCAGGGCGCAGTTGACCTCCACGGCGCCGTCGCTGAGCAGCAAGCCGCCCTGGATGGGCCGGGTCTGCTCCGAGAGGGAGAGTTTCGCGCAGTCTCCCGCCTTGGAGAGCAGCTGGTTGGCCTGGGAGACCACCTGGGCCCCCAGGTTCTTCCGGTCCTCGGGGTTCAGGATGATCTGCTCCCGGCCGGTGCGGGCGGCGGAGGCGGCCAGCTTGGCCAGCAGCGCCGCATAGTCTGCCTGGGGCAGGGAGAGCAGTTTCTGCAATGCCAGATCAAAGGCCTGATCCAGCACCTCCTGCTTGGCGGCCAGGGTCATCTTCCGGGACTCCATCTCGGCGGCGGAGACCAGACGGCTGCCCCGCTCCCGGGCGCTGGTTTCGCCCCGGGAGAGCAGATCGGCGCACTCCCGGTCGGCCCGGGCGGCATAGCCGGCAGAAATCTTCTCCGCCTCCCGGCGGGCGTCGGCCTGGATCCGGTCGATCTCCGCCTGGGCGTCGGCCTGAATGCGGCCGGTGATGTTTTCAATGCCTGTCATAGGGTTGCTCCGTCCTTTCTGTGTGAAATGGAAGCGGCGCTCACTTGATGAACAGCAGCATCAGGAAGGAGGCCAGCAGGCACAGGATGGCGTAGAACTCCACCATGATGGCCATGATGATGCCCTTGGACATCTCCTCGGGGCGCTTGGCCACCAGGCTGACGCCGGCGGCGGCGCAGCGGCCCTGGCCGATGGCGGTGACATAGCCGCCGATGCCCATGGGCAGGCAGGCCACCAGATAGCCGATGCCCTGAGCCACGGTCAGGGTCTGGGGGGTGCCGCCGATGACGCCCAGGGTGAACAGGGCGTAGAACCAGACCACCAGGCCGTACAGGCCCTGGGTGCCGGGCAGAATCTGCAGGATCAGGCAGGAAGAGAACTTGTTGGGGTCCTCGGAGATGACGCCGGCAGCGGCCTCACCCACGATACCCACACCCCGGCCGGAGCCGGCGCAGGCCAGAGCCACAGCAAGAGAAGCACCGATAACAGCGATATACAGACCGGCATTAGACATGAAATCCATAATCAATTTTCCTCCTCGTCGTTGATGTCGACATATTTTGTGTCATATTTCAGGGGGCGGAAGGGGATACCGCCCTCTTTGTAGAACTTTCCGAAGTACTCCAGGTACTGGAGACGGGCCGCGTGGACATAGGTGCCGATCAGGTTGACGCCGATGTTGAACACATGGCCGATCAGGAACACCAGCACAAACACAATGATGTTCCGGGGCAGGGCGCCCAGGGTGTTGAAGACCTGGGCAATGACGCTGGTGGCCAGCATCAGGGCCATCAGACGGGCGTAGGACAGCACGTCGGAGAGCCAGCTGGTGATGTCGTAGAGGCTCTTGACGCCGCCGAAGAGTTTGCGGAAAAAGCCCTTGGCGTGGCGGCCCTGGGTGGCGATCAAACTCAGAACGCCGATGATCAGCAGCACCGGGGAGCCCAGCAGGGCGATGACGGCGATGCCGGCAAAGACGATCCACCAGGGTACCACGTCCAGCAGGGCGTCCACACCGCCGGAGAGCTGTCCGTCCCGGAAGCCCATATAGATGTGGATGCACTGGCCCATGATCAGGTGGACGCAGCCGATGGCCACGGCGATGATGAGCACCGTCATGGGATCGTTGACCGGGTTGACGATCAGGCCGCTGCAGAATTTGGCCATCCATCCGGGCATCACAGCATTGGGCAGGAAGGTGTCGTAGATGACCTCCAGCACGTTGCCGAAGAAGCCGCCCACGAAGATGCCGCAGATGGCGGTGCTGCCGCCCAGCCAGAGGCCCAGCTGCATCATCCGGCCCAGGGTGTTCTTGGGGTGGAACAGCTTGATGATGGCCAGGCAGCCCAGGAAGATGATGATACCGTAGGCCACGTCGGCGAACATGAAGCCGAAGAAGAACACATACCAGAAGAAGTAGAGGGGGTTGGGATCGATGCCGTTGTAGGCGGGGAGCGAATACATCTCCGTCACCATGTTGATGCAGTCCATCCACTTGGGGTTTTTCAGCAGGGTGGGCACCGCGTCCCCCTCCGCCGGGTCCGCCGTCTCCCAGGCACAGGTAAAGCCCGAGAGCAGTTGGGAGAAGCCCTGGACCTTTTCCGCCGGGATCCAGCCCTCGGCAAAGAAGATCCGGCCGTCGGTGAGGAACCGCTCCGCCACCGCCTCCCGATTGATCTCCTGATGGGCCCGGTCCTGGGCCAGCTGCAGGGCGGCTCGCTGGTCCCGCTGGGCGGCGATGCGCTCCTGCTGGGCCTGGCGCTGGTCCTGAAGGCTCTGGAGCTCAGAGTGGATCCGGTCGATGTTCTCCCGGGGGGTGCCCCTCAGGTCCTTGAACCGGACCAGGCTGAAGGAGTGGGGCCGCAGGGCGGCCAGGGCGTCGTCGGCGTCGCTGTTGTGGACCACCAGCAGATAGTAGCGCTGGTCCTTGTCCTGGGAGACGTCGATGAGTTCCGACAGGGGAGCGGCCTCCCTCAGCTCTCCCCGCAGGGCGTCGGGGTCCGAGGCCGCGGGGGTGGTGCCCAGCATCAGCTGGGTGTGGGCGGTGCCCTGCTGCTCTAGGGGCAGATCCAGCTCCGCCCAGGGCAGCAGACTGGCCAGGCTGGCGTTCAGCTTGTTCTCCGCTGAATAGAGCCTTGAGATCTCGTGGGTACACTGGTTGATCTCTTCGGCATGCCGGAGGGCGGCGGATTTGGCCTCCTCCTGGAAAAAAGCCGCTTCAGAGATGGGCTTGCGCTTGGTGAACAGTCCCTTTTTTGCCGGAGCATACTTGTCCAACGCCTCCAGCGCGCTGGTCAGGGCCGAGGACTCTGCCTTGCGCTGGGAGAGGGCGGAGGTGTCCCGCCGCAGCAGGGCGGTCCACTCCGGGTCCGTCACCTTGTCTTCCGGTTCCGAAATCTCCACGCATCCCAAGTGAAGCAGCTGCTGCAGCAGATCGTCCCGCTCTTCGGCGAAGCCGATCACCCGCAGACGCTTCATTTTTACGATGCTCATGAGAGATTCACGACCCTTCTGACGATCAATTCAGCCGCCGCCTCCAGCTTCTGCTGGGCGGAGGTTTTCAGGGCCTGGCAGCTCCGGGCGGTCTCCGCCTGGACCTGGTCGGCCTGGATGCGGGCTTTGGCCTCGGCGTCGGCCATCATGGCCTTGACCTGGGCCTGGGCCTCCGAGCGCCGGGACTCCAGCAGGGCTTGTCCCGCCTTCTCGGCGTCGGCCACCGTCTTTTTGGCGGCCTGGACGGCCTCGGCTTTGCGCTGGGTCCAGGACTGCTCCGCCTGGGTGATCTGCTTGATTGCTTCTAACGACAATTGTCTCACCGCCTTCTGTTGGGGAGCCGCGGCTCCGGGGAATGGCGCCGGAACAGGTTCCGGCCTCCGGCCTGGGGCCGGGATGAAGATTGCAAAGCGAAATTCATTCCTTATTGTACCCCTTCTATTTTGAAAAGGCAATATCTAAAAGTAGTTTTTTTAATAAAAAATGCAAGAGAAAACAGACGGAAATGCACTTCGGAAACCGCTGTCATCTCTTGCAGATTACACAAAATTCAATTGTTCGGCTGGGTGCGCATTTTGCACCAAATTGGGGGATCCTAGGCAATTCAGGGACGGAAAAGGACCTGAATTCGGGGAAACAGACGGTAGTGCCGCCCCGGGATGCCGGGTAGTATTATATTTAATATGTGCAAGCCAAAAAAACGCAACTTGCAAACCTTCCGGCATAAGCTGCCCCCGGCAGGTGCTGCGGCCAATGGGACAGGTTGGAAGAAAGAAGAAGGAAATGGCGAATTCAGACGGTTTAAAGCCGTTGGAGCATGGGGAAAACAGGAAAACGCCCGGGCTTGGGGGCAAAGGGGAAAGGGGGCGCCGGGAGTGGGTGAAGGGGTCGGCAAACCTCGTGGCAAAATCCCCGGATCCAAGCGCTGAAACGGAGGCGTGTTTCAGCCCGGCAGGTGCCCCGGGGCCCGGACAGAGGGGATCAGGCTTCTTCGCGCTCCAGGGCCTGATTGAGCAGGGTCAATCCCCGGGCCACCGTCTGGGCGTCCTCGGAGCTGAGGCCGCTGAGAGCAGAGGAAAAGCGGTCACAGGCCGTCTCCTTGAATTTGGCAAAATGGGACTGGAAATGCTCAGTGGTGGAGACATAGATGACCCGGCGATCTGTATCGGAACGCACCCGCTGGACCAGATCCATTTTCTCCAGCCGGTCCACTACCCCGGAGATGGTGCTGTTGGCACTGCCTGCGGCCTCTGCCAAGGCGCTGATGGGCATGGGGCCGTCAGCCTCCAGAATGGCCAGCACAATGGACTGGGGATAGGTCAGATTCAGCTTGCCATAGTAAATACGAAACTTCTCGGTGATAAGACGGCTGACTTGTAGATAAGCGTGCAGGATCTCGTTTGATGTGTTCACAGGAACCGCTCCTTTTAGAATGCAAAGCGTCGAAATATCAGGTGATTATCTTTAGCATATAATTCAAAAGAGAAAGAGTCAACCGTTCAACGAAGGAATTCACAGTATTTTTACAAAGCTTTAAAATAATTTCAAATTACTTAAGATTCAAACAAAACAGACGGATATTAAAATGTAAAAATATGTTTTTAAAGGGCGGGTATGTGATGCTAAAAACGAGTTTTTTAACCACTGAAATGGGGGCTTTGACCATGAAACCTTCATGGATGGACCGGAGCGGTACCCTTTGGCGTTGCAGACAGTCTCAAAGGAGGAGGGGGGTGTTGAGGGGGAATATGAAAATAATTCTTGCTTTTTTCGGCGGTTTGTGGTACTATACTTGCCGTATCTGAAGATTTGTCCGCCCAAGGCGGTGAAAAAGGAGATTTATTTCAATGGAAGTCGTCAAGTTGATTCTTACCATCGTGGAAGTCGTCGCCGCCCTGTTCCTGATTCTGGTGGTTCTGCTCCAGTCCGGCAAGAGTGCCGGCATCGCCGGTGCCATCGGCGGCGGTATGGATACCTTCCTGTCCAAGAATAAGGCCAAGAGCTGGGATGCCCGTCTGGCCCGCTGGACCAAGTGGGTGGCCATCGGCTTTATGATCCTCACCCTGGTGCTGGTGCTGATCCAGTAATTTTGCTGTAATGACTGCAAATCCTCCCATCTGCCCCGCAGATGGGAGGATTTTTTCGTTTTATTTTTGCGTGTTAAGCTTGGTTTTCCAGAAAGATCAGGGAGCGGTGGTTGTCCCTTGCTCCAATTAGTGGTTTTAGAGCCTGTGGAGCCAACCTGTGGCCCATTAGAGGTTCCGGCCTGCTCAGGCGGCGCCCATCTCCTCCAGCTCCAGCCGGGCCTCTCGCTCGGTGTCGGCGGAGAACAGAAATTCGCCCTCCCGGGTGTAAACCTCCACATGACCATAGACGTAACGGATTTCCATTTTGTGCGCCTCCTTTGTGATGTTGAGGTCAGTATACCGGAGCGGATGTCCCATAAAACGGACTTTAAAATTGGCGGTTGACCCGCTCCCTGGAAAATTGTTATGATGATACTGTAAAGCCTCAAAGCTGAGGCAAGACGGAGAGGAGAAGTACGTATGGAGCAAATCTGCAGAAGATGCGGCACAGTACTGCCGGAGGGGAGCCTTTTCTGCCCCGAATGCGGCTGTCAGGTGTCGGGCCAGCCGGAGATGGCGCCGGTGTGGCAGGAACCCGGGCTGGTGAGGCCGCCGCTGAAGTGGTTTAAATTCATCATCTATGTCCAGCTGTTTCTCAGCGCCCTGGGCAATCTGGTCGCCGGAATTCAGCTGCTGACCAGGCTGGCCTATGGAGGGCTTTGGGCCAGCATTTATACCTTCTACCCGGCCCTGAGGCCGGTGGACGCAGTCATGGGGGTGCTGAGCCTGGGTCTGATGGTGTTGGCCCTGGTGGTGCGGCAAAAGCTGGCCAAGTTCCGCCGGGGCGCCCCAAAACTGTATCTGATCTGGCTCGGGATCAGTGTGGGGGTGGCCCTGTTCGATCTGGTGGCGGCCTCCCTGGTGCTGGGCCAGCTGGTGCTGACGGGCTGGGATGTGGTCAGTCTGCTGGGCAATCTGGTGCTGATCATCCTGAACCGGCTGGTGGCGTTTTCACCGGCGCTGGGTCAGCTGGTGCTGACGGGTTTAGGTGTGGGCAGCCTGCTGGGCAACGTGGTGCTGATCCTGCTGAATCGGGTGTACTTCCGGAAGCGGGAGCACCTGTTTGTCAATTAAACGGTTCAAAATGGAAGGTCGGCTGCCTCAGGGGAGGCAGCCGACCTTTTTTGATCTATATTACGGGCGGTCATGGGGCTTTTTACGCCAGCCGCTGGGGTCGAAATTGGCCCGCAGAGCCAGCTCCACCGGGATGGCGGAACAGACCATCACCAGCAGCTGCCCCAAGCACACAATGCCCCCCACCGTGCCGATGGTCTGGGCCTCCTGACGCCAGAAGGGCAGCAGAACCAGAGCGGAGAGGGGCAGCAGAAGCAGCCCCAGCCAAAACCAGATCTTGCCGCAGAGGCGGTGGGCGAAGGCCCAGATGTCCTGGTTTTTCATGGACATGGTGGTCCGATAACCAAAGGTTTTGTTGATTTGCTCCGGGGGGTGCTGGAGAAACTGACGGACTTTAAAACAGCGGTTGACCGGATTCACCCTCAATTGGTATGATAAACCTATAAGACCTCAATGCTACGGACAGACAGAGAGGAGCGGAAATATGGAACGTACTTGTGAGAGATGCGGCACAGTGTTGCCGGAGGGATGCAATTATTGCCCCAACTGCGGCTGGAATGTTTCGGGACAGGCATCTTTTGCCCCGGGACCAAGGGAATCCTATTCGCCGGAGACTCCGCTGAAGTGGTTTAAATTCATCATCTATGTCCAGCTGTTTCTCAGCGCCCTGGGAAATCTGGTTACCGGGGTACAGCTGGTGACGGGACTGCAATATGGGGACCTTCAGGGGATGGTTTACAGCACCTACCCGGCCTTGAAGCCGGTGGATGTGGTGATGGGACTTCTGAGCCTGGGGCTGATGGTCTGGGCTCTGATCGTACGGCAGAGACTGGCCAAGTTCCGCCAGGGGGCCCCGAAGCTGTATCTGCTCTGGATCGGCGTCAGCATGGGAGTGGCCCTGTGCTATCTGGTGGCGGCCTCCCTGGTGTTGGGGCAGCTGGTGATGACAGGCTCCATTGTGGGCGGTATACTGGGCAATGTACTGCTGATCCTGCTGAATCGGGTGTACTTCCGGAAGCGGGAGCACCTGTTTGTCAA
>CABRZO010000043.1 GCA_902475455.1 uncultured Eubacteriales bacterium | reverse complement strand
CGTTCCGGCCCAGAGCGTCGCCAGACACAGCCCCAGTAGCCATATCCGACAAATCAAACTTTTTTTCATTGTTTTCAGCCTCCAAACTCCAGGGTTCTGGCTAGTTTGCCCGAATTAAACGGATTCCTTCCGTCCACAGGGATGGAATTTGTTTGCATTAAAAGACCCCGGCTGCACTTGTCGTGCAGCCGGGGTGAAAAACTGTTTTATGACCAGATTAAATGGCCATGCAGGTGGCGTAGACGTTGCGGTTGGTGGTCTGGATGGTGCCGGGTTTTTTGCAGTCACCCACCAGATAGAACTGTTTGCCGGCGCCAAAGAAGCTCAGAGCTTCGTCACTCTTGGCCCGCATGCCCACGGACAGTACCACCGAGTCGGCGGGGAGCTGATGCTCGCCCTGGGCGTCGGTGTAGGTGACGTGGTCCGGGGTGATCTCCTTGGCGGTGGCGTTGAGCACCCAGTGGAAATTGGGAATGGACTCCCAGGCGGCCTGGAACATGGAGCGGTAATGCATAAAGGTGGTGTCGGCGGCCAGCTCATCCCGCATTTCGATGACGGTGACCTCCCGGCCCTGCTGGGCCAGGAACATGCCGGTCTCCACGCCCACTTCACCGCCGCCGATGATGACTACATTGTGGCCAATCCGGTCGGCGTGCATAATGGCCTCGGTGGCCACGGTAACGTTGGACCCGTCTGCCCCGGGGATTCTAGGGATCACAGGCTGGGCGCCCACAGCGGCAATGACCACGTCATACTGGCCCTCAATCTGCTCCGGAGTGACCCGGGTGTTCATGACCACCCGGATGTCCCGCTTGGCCACCTGAGCGATGAGATAGTCCTTATACTCCTTCAGAGTCCACTTGAAGGGGATGTAATCGGCGTGCTTGATGGCGCCGCCCAACTGGTCGGTGGCCTCAAAAAGGGTGACCTTGTGGCCCCGATCCGCCAGGTACATGGCCGCGCGCATGCCGCCGGGGCCGCCGCCGATGACGGCGATGGACTTGACGCCGGCGGGGGCGGAATAGAGGTGCCGGTCCACCGCCTCAAAGCCGAATTTGGGGTTGACGGAGCACACCGAGGTCATGATGTCGTGCTTGCCCCGGCCGTGGCACTTGTTGCAGCGCAGGCAGGGGACAATATCTTCCGCCCGGCCCTCCTGGACCAGCTCGCCGTAGTCGGGGTTGGAGATCCAGGCCCGGGCCATGGCCACCAGGTCCAGCTTGCCGTCGGCGATGGCCTGATCCGCATCGGCGGGATCGAAGAAGCCTCCCACATTGCTGACCAGCATATCCAGCCCGGCCTCCTTGATGGCCGCCGCCAGATCCAGGAAGGGGGTCTTTTGCAGCTCAAAGGGGATGGGGTGGTTGGGGTCGGCCTCGGCGGCCCGCACCTGGACAATATCCACATAGGGCTCCGCCTTGCGCAGGAAGGCAATGCCCTCCTCCAGGCCGTAGCCCCCCTCGGGCTCCACAGCGGAGAACTGGATCTCCACCAGCATGTCATTGCCGGCGGCCTTTTTGACCTCCTGGAGCATCATTAGAGGGAAGCGGCACCGATTTTCAAAGCTGCCCCCGTACTCGTCGGTGCGATGGTTGGACAGCGGGGATAGCAGCTGGCTGGCCACCTGGGCCCGATAGCACATGTGAATGGTGACGGCGTCAAACCCCAACCGCTTGTAGAAGGCGGTCTTCTGGCCGTAGCTCTTGGCAATCTTGACCAGATCCTCCGCGGGGATGTCATCGCCGATGTACTGGAAGATCATAGAGGTGGCGCCTACGCCTTCCGGCTCTGTCTTGGGATTAGCATCCACAAACTCAAAACTGCCGTCCTCCCGCTGATAGCGGAACTTCTTGGTGGCGGAGAACAGGGAGCCGCTGACCAGGGTGTTCTGGCCGTGCATGGCCTCAATCATCTCCACGATGTAGTTCTGACACTGGGCGTTGCGCATGTCGAACTGGGGGAAGTGGGACATGTCCAGCCAGTCGGGGAACACCGGTGAATCCGGGTCATCCTCCATAGAACAGAAGGTGACAAAGGCCGCGCCTTTTTTGGAGCGGTTGAGGAAGTGGCCCAAAATAGGGTCCGCAGGATAGGGTTCAGGTCCCTGGGAGAAATGGGGCATGGAGTTAGAAGACTGCATCCGGTTTTTCAGGATGAACTTGCCCACTTTGATGGGCTGCAGCAGGTGCGGATAAGGGCTTTGCATGCGGTTGGCTCCTTTCAGCTTATGTTTCGTTGGGCCCGGCCCCAGCGGGGCCTTTGGCCGCAATTCTATTGTGCAACATTATATCGCCCGAGGACCTGGGGAAAACAGGTGCCAACCCATTGCATAATCTGCTCTTTTTTGCGTTTTAAATAAAAAAGAAAAGAAACTGCAAATCAGAGCAGTTTTTACCCGCTCTGATTTGCAGTATTCAGTAGAGTCTGATGTCGTTGTGTCGCCGCCGGTACTGGGCGGGGGTGCAGCCGTAACGCTCCCGGAACCGCCGGTAGAAAAAACTGTAACACTCGTAGCCCACGGCGGCGGCGATGTCGGCAATGGGCAGCATGGTGGTAGAGAGCAACGTCTTGGCCTTGTTGAACCGGTATTCCTGTAGCAATTCGCTGAAAGAATGCCCGGTCAATTTTAAAATGTTCCGGCTCAAGGTGGACTCGGCGCAGTTGGCCAGTTGGGCCAGCTCCCGCAGAGTGGCGTCACGGTAGTTGGTTTCGATGTAGTTCTGCACCGTCTGTTTCAAGGTGAGGCATTCATCCAGCGGAATGTGGCTGAGTTGAGGAGCCACCTCTTTGTAGAGATAGAACAGGATAGAGGACACACAGCCACTGGCGATTCTGTCCCGGTCTTTAGCCGTCCAGGGGTGCCCTTCTTGGGCTGGATGGAGAAAGAACGTCATCAGCAGAGCATCCAGCAGTTTCCGAATGGGGAGGTGCTCCAATACATTAAAGAGCACATACTGGCCCTGGGAAGGTTTCTTTCGCAAAATATCCGACAGAAAAATAGACAGCTCCGAGGTGCCCCGAAAAATATCGCCGGTCAGGTCAAAGAAATAGGGGGTGACATCGATGTTGACCGCCAGACAGTCCGGGGAGGCCGGCAGCACCCCGTGGCAGGTGTAGGGGCTGGACAACAGAATGTCTCCAGCCTTTAGGGGCAGCTGCTTGCCTTCAATGAGTTCGGTGACAGTGCCCCGGCATACCACTAGCATTTCCATGCACTCGCTGGTGTGGGGAGGCAGGTTGAGGGAGTTCCTGTGGACCTGGCAATTGACCAGCACCTCCTGGATGTCGCCCTGGAGATCCGGAAGGATTGGGCTAGATGGTTGCCGGCTGATCTCCTCCAGCTTGGCCATGAGTTGCGTATCCAGCATTTCCTTCCACTCCTCTCCTCCCGTTTGCGTCGGGACAGTGCTTGCAGTCATGGGTGAACAAAGAAATTATACTCTAAATTGTCGATACAGACAAGAAAGAATGGTACAGGTGGAAATAGGAGCAGTCAAAAAGGTGGCAAAGAGGCTTGAGAATTGGTGGCGGTCGTGTACCATAAAAGGGACGTCATACAGGGAAACATCCTGTGATTCAAAAATGAATCACAAAAACCGGGCTTAAAAGGGGCACGGTTTTGAGTAAATTGCCACAGCCCCAGGAGAGAAGAATGAGTTTTTACGTTTTGACCAATTTCGACATGGCATAATCGTACACATTGACAAACAATTAACGAGCCATAAAAATTGGCACACATCTTGCAACTAATAATTTGCAGAAACAAAAGTTTGTTTCGCCTGCGCGAGAGTGCGTGAAGAACAAAGGAGGAAAAGAACATGAAGAAACTGGCTGCACTGATTTTGGCACTGTGTATGCTCCTTTCTCTGGCTGCCTGTGGTTCTTCCGATGCTGGCAATACCACGTCCAGCGCTGGATCTGCCACCAGTCAGGAGGGAACAGGTAGCGATGCCGCCGAACCTGTTGTCACCAACACCAGCGAACCCACTTATGGCGGGTCCATGACCATGCTGTACGGCGACTCCCTGATGCAGTACTTTGACCCTGCCATGGCGGACAACCGCACCTATGGCCTGTGGCTGGAGTCCCTGTGGACCATTGACTGGGGCGCCGAGGACCCGGACAGCTATCAGTCCAACTATATTACCTATGATAAATGTTCCGGCCAGATTGCCGACACCTGGGAGATCGCGGAGGATTTCTCCAGCATCACCGTTACCATCCGGGATGACGTCTATTTCCAGGACAAGTCCGCTGTGGGTCTGGGGGACTATGACATTTTCGGCGCTCGTCAGCTGACCGCCGAGGATGTGGCCTATTCCTATCGCCGGCTGCTGGGCATCGACGGAGTTACCGCCACCCAGAATGCTGAGATCCCCTGGGAGATCCAGCTGCCCGGCATTGAAAAAATTGAGGTTCTGGACGATCTGACCCTGACCTTCTACTTTACCGACCCCTCCGAAGTGACCGTCAACTCCTTTATGATCAACACCGTCAACATCACTGGCCCCGAGTGGGATGAACTTACCGCCGAGCAGATGGCCGACTGGCATTATGCCTGCGGCACCGGTCCCTACATCCTCACCGGCTTTGAGCTGGATTCCTCCATGGATTTCCAGAAGAGCGAGAACTACTACGATTATGACGAGCGCTATCCTGAAAACAAGCTGCCCTATCTGGACTCCGTCAAACTGGTTCAGATCAGCGACTCCTCCAACATCGTCACCCAGTTCATCTCCGGTCAGCTGGACTACATCGGCTTCCACAACGACCTGATCAACACCTCTGAGATGCAGCAGCTGCGGGATACCATGGGCGAGGGCAACTATCAGGAGTATCAGTATGCCAACACCCCCGTGGGCATCGGCCTGCACTGCAACACCGAGCCTTTCAATGACATCAACGTCCGCATCGCCATGCAGGAGGCCATCGACTGCGAGGCCATTGCCACCTCTTATTATGGCCAGGACGAGCTGCTGCTGCCCGGCCTCTGGGCCACCGACCTGGGCTGGAGCGCCGACTACTCCGACGAGGTGCTGGCCACCTATGAGTACAACCCCGAGGATGCCAAGGCCCGGCTGGCGGAGGCTGGCTATCCCGACGGCTTTGATATGACCCTGTATCTGAAGAGCGACAACGATCAGACGCTGTATCAGATGGCCGCCGCCTATCTGGCTGCCGTGGGCATCAACGTCACCATTGAGACCGTCACGGATACCTCTTCCCTGAACGCCTATGCCCTGGACAGCACCAACAACTACGCCTTCTACACCGGCTGCGGCGGGCAGTACAACATCTCCCAGGCTCTGGGCCGGGTGCTGCCCACCGGCAACGAGTACGGTCTGTTCTATGACAACCCCGAGTTTGAGCAGCTGGGCGCCGACCTGAACGTGGCCACCACCATGGATGAGCGGGCCGAGATCGGCACCCAGATGGATGAGATCTGGATGGAGAACCACTGGGCCATCTATGTGGGCGGCTGCATCACCCTGCACGACTTCTTCTCCAGCAAGATCGGCGGTTTCACCGGCGAGCGGCTGTGCGAGAACAACAACACCCGCACCATCCTGGCCCGGCTTTGGGACAGCACTGCGGAGTAATTTCGCCGACGGCTGAACCCCAGACGCTTCAAAAATGAATCACAACCGGGGCCCCGCCTTTTGCGAGGCGGGGCCCCGGCCTACCGACCCTGAAGGGGCCCGCAGAGGACACGGCAGCGTGCGTGTGTTCTGCGGACGGTTGCAGGGATATGCAAGGTTCCAAAGTGAGGAGGAAAACGAGTGGCAGAGACGATTCTTGAGGTGAAACATCTCAAAACCTATTTTTACACCAATGGCGGCGAGCTGCGGGCCGTGGATGATCTCTCCTACGAGGTACATGAGGGCGAGTGCGTGGCCATCATCGGCGAGTCGGGCTCCGGCAAGTCGGTGGAGGCCATGTCCATCCTGCGGCTGGTGCCCTTCCCGCCCGGATTGATCGTGGGCGGCCAGGTGCTGTTCCATGGGCAGGATCTGATGCAGCTCAGCGACGAGGAGATGCGTAAGATCCGGGGGTCCAAGATCTCCATGATCTTTCAGGAGCCCTCCACTGCCCTGAATCCGGTGATTCCTATCGGCAAGCAGATTGCCGAGACGTTGCGGGTGCACCGGGGCATGAACAAGAAGCAGGCCATGGAGGAGGCGGTGGAGCTGCTGCGGCGGGTGAATATCCCCAATCCGGAGCAGCGGGCCAAGCAGTATCCCTTTGAGTTCTCCGGCGGCATGCAGCAGCGGGCAATGATCGCCATGGCCATGGCCTGCAACCCGGACATCCTGATCGCCGACGAGCCCACCACCGCCCTGGACGTGACGGTCCAGGCCCAGGTGCTGGAGGAGCTTAACAAGATGCGCCAGGAGACCAACACCGCCCTGATCATCATCACCCACAACCTGGGCGTGGTGGCCCGGTATGCCGACAGCGTCAAAATTGTCTATGGCGGCAAGATCGTGGAGGAGGGGGATCCCCATGACATCTTTGAAAATCCCCATCATCCCTACACCCTGGGACTGATCCGGGCGGTGCCCCGGCTGGACCTGCCCAAGGAGGCGGGACTGGCCTCCATCGAGGGAGATCCCCCGGATATGTCCAAGATCCCCGCCGACTGCTGTGCCTTTTACTCCCGGTGCCGCTACTGTACCGAGGAGTGCCGTACCCGGCGGCCGGAGCCCAAGGAAATCGACAGCCCCTCGGGCATCCATAAATGTGCCTGTTTCCACCTGGATGAAACTGGGCCAGAGCGGGAGGCGCTGATGAAGTTGAATGAGACCAGTTTGAATGCCATGGGAGAGGAGGCCCAGCCACAATGACCAATCCTGAATTGCCCATCCGGCAAGCGCTGCGGGAGGAGCTGGACCGGGATGTCGCCAAGCGCTCCCCGGTGGAGGACAGTTCCCGGGCTCTGCTCCGGGTGTCCAATCTGAAAATGTACTTTCCGGTGACCCGAGGCCTGCTCAAACGCAAAATTGGCGATGTTAAGGCGGTGGACGATGTCACCTTTTCCGTGGGCTACGGTGAGACCCTTGGCTTGGTGGGGGAGTCGGGCTCCGGAAAATCCACCATCGGCAACTGCGTGCTGCGCAACTACAAGGCCACTTCGGGCCAGATCATCTATGACGGCCGGGACCTGGCCCAGATCAGTGACAAGGAGATGCGGGGGCTTCGCAAGGACCTGACCACCGTGACCCAGGACCCCTTCGCCTCCCTGAATCCCCGGATGACGGTAAAGGATATCATCCTGGAGGGAGCCCGCACCCACAAGCTGGTCTCCGGAAAGGGGGAGGAGGAGGATCTGGTCAGTCGGATGCTCACTCTGGTGGGTCTGAATCCCCAGGTGGCCACCCGCTTCCCCCACGAGTTTTCCGGCGGTCAGCGGCAGCGGATCTCCATTGCCCGGGCCCTGGCTCTGAGCCCTAAGTTCATTGTCTGTGATGAGATTGTCTCCGCTCTGGATGTGTCCATCCAGGCCCAGATCGTCAATCTGATGGCCAAGCTCCAGCAGGAACTCAATGTGGCCTATATCTTCATCGGCCACGACCTGTCGGTGGTGCGGCATATCAGCCACAACATCGCCGTCATGTACCTAGGCAAGACCGTGGAGATCACCAACAGCAGAGAGCTCTACGCCCAGCCGCTGCACCCCTACACCCAGGCGCTGATTTCCGCAGCCCCCATCCCCAACCCCACGGTGGACCGGATGCGCAAGCGTATCCTGCTCACCGGAGAGGTGCCCAGCCCCCTGAATCCGCCCAAGGGCTGCAATTTCTGCACCCGCTGTCCCTACGCAGACAAGCGCTGCCACGAGGAGGAGCCGGAGTTCGTCAATGTGGGCACCGGTGCGTCACCCCATTTCGTGGCTTGCCACAAAGTGACCGGAAAGTGAGGGGAATCTATGGGAAAGTATATTATTAAGCGTGTTTTGCTGTTGATCCCCTCCATTCTGGTGGTCAGCATTATAACCTTCGCCCTGATGCGCATGATCCCGGGCTCCGCCGTGGACGTGATCCAGGCCAAGTACTCCGGCATGGGCATCACCGTGGCTGAGGAGGAAATTGAGGCCCAGCTGGGTCTGGACAAGCCTGCGGTACAGCAGTTCTTCATCTGGCTGGGAGATCTGTGCAAGGGTGATTTGGGTCAGTCCCTGTTTGAACAGAAGTCTGTGGCTTCCATTATTGCCAAGAAATTGCCCATCTCTCTGGAACTGGCCATCCTGACCCTGATTTTCACCAATATTATCTCCATCCCGTTGGGCGTGCTGACGGCGGCTCATCAGGACTCCATCGGCGACTATACCCTGCGGATCATCGCCATCATCCTGATGGCGGTGCCAGTGTTCTGGCTGGGCACCCTGGTGCTGATCTACCCGGCCAAATGGTTCGGGTATGCGCCACCCATCAGCTATTCGGGCTTCTTTACGGCCCCCCTCAAGAATATGCAGATGTTCCTGATCCCGGCCCTGCTGGGAGCCGTGACCCAGTGCGGCATGCAGATGCGAATGGTGCGCACCAGCGTGCTGGACGTGATGCGTCAGGACTACGTCCGCACCGCCTGGTCCAAGGGTATCAATGAAAACCAGGTGCTCTTCGGCCACGCTTTCCGCAATGCCCTGATCCCGGTAATCACCCTGGTGGGCGGCTCCATCGGTGGCCTGATCGGCGGCTCGGTGATTCTGGAGAACATGTTCAACATCCCCGGCCTGGGTGCGGAGCTGGTGGCGGCCCTGAATACCTATGACTATCCGGTGGTGCAGGGATGCGTGCTGATTCTGTCCATCATCGTGATGCTGGTCAACCTGATTGTGGACGTGGCCTATAAATGGTGCGATCCCAGAGTCAATCTGGAGTAAGGGGGTGTTGCAGATGTCAAAAGAAAAGAAAACTTCCAGCATGGGCCGATCCAACCTGTTGGTGGATCTGTTCCGGAAAAAGCCGCTGGGCGGCGTAGGTCTGATCATCATGATCCTGTTTTTGCTGGTGGCCATTTTTGCCGATGTGCTGGCCCCCTATCCCATGCAGAACGGCACCATGCAGATGGATTTCACCGCCATTCTGTCCGGCCCCACTGCAGCCCACCCCCTGGGCACCGACAGCCTGGGCACCGATGTGCTGAGCTACCTGATCTACGGCGCCCGGACCTCCGTGGTGCTGGGTATTGTATGCACCATCCTGTGTACCATCATTTCCGTGGTCATCGGCGTCTCCTCCGCAGTGATCGGCGGTTGGTTTGACCTGATTGTCCAGCGGATTGTGGACGGATTTCAGTGCATTCCCTCTCTGCTCATCATGCTGATGATGATGGCAGCCATGGGCAAGGGCATGCCCCAGCTCATTGTGGCCCTGTCTATGCCCGCCGGCATCGGCGGCGCCCGGATCATCCGCTCCGCCGCCTTCTCCGTCAAGGATTCCGGCTATGTCAAGATGTCCAAGTTGCTGGGAACCGGCACTCTGTGGCGGGCGGTGAAACATGTGATCCCCAACACCCTGCCCCTGATCATTGTCAATATGGCCGGCAACCTGTCCGGCGTCATCATGCAGGAGGCCTCCCTGAACTTCCTGGGCTACGGTGTCAAAATCGGCACCCCCTCCTGGGGTTATATGATTACCAACCAGGGCCGGGCCAATATGTATACTGCTCCCTGGCTGAGCCTGTATCCCGGCCTGTGCATCATGATTCTAGTGTTCGGCGCCAACATGTTCGGCGACGCCATCCGGGACCTGCTGGACCCCCGGCTCCAGGGCGGCGTGGGCAGCTACAATACCAAGAAGATCAAAAAGATCGCGGCAAAAATGATGGCCAAGCGGGAGCGCCAGCTCCGGAAGGAGCAGAACCCCGCCTGACGGTTTTTCTCCCCTTGTCAAATCCATCGCCCCGGTATCTTGAGATACCGGGGCGGCTTTTTTGGCGTGAGGGGTTTGCCTTGCATAAAGTGACTTTTTTTTCTATAATACAGGTAGAAATTTTGATTCTGGGAGGTGGTTTTCTATGGGACTGGAACTGACGGTGTCTCAGGTGCAGACCTTGTCGCCCCAGGTGATCCAGAGCCTGGAGGTACTTCAAATGAACACCCAGGAGCTGTTGGACTATGTGCGGGAGCTGGCCATGGAGAACCCGGTGGTAGAACTGACCAGCCCCCCTGCGGAGGTTGTGGCTGTGCCCAATGAACTGGCCCAACGGATGGAGTGGTTAGAGAATACCGACCGCCAGAACCGGTGGTACCACCGGCAGGACGGGGATCGGGACCAGCGCCGGGAGGAGACCTATGGGGTGATGCCGGAGGCCAGTGCCACCCTGATCGAGCATGTACGCAGCCAGATCCCGCCTCAAAAGGGGCAGATGGCCCGGGCGGTGGAATTTCTGACTGAGTGCCTGGATCCCAACGGCTGGATCCCCGAAGATCTGGCCCAGCTGGCGGGGGAGAGCCGCATTCCGCTCCCTCTGCTGGAGCGGGCGCTGGCCCAGATTCAGAATGTGGAGCCCTGGGGTGTGGGGGCCCGGAATCTTCAAGAGTGTCTCTTGCTGCAACTCCAGCACCGGCGGGACGCGGACGACCTGGCCGCTGAGATCGTCCGGCACTACTTGCCGGAGCTGGCCAAGAGCCACTATAATGGCATTGCTAAGGCGCTGCACACCACCCAGGCCCAGGTCCGCCGGGCGGCAGATCAGATCCGGACACTGAATCCCAGGCCCGGCAACGGCTTTGCCCGGCCGGAATCTCTGGGCTATATTATTCCGGACATTTTAGCAGTGCCGGAGGGAGAAGGGTACGAGCTCCAGCTCTGCCAGGGAATTTTGCCCCGGCTGAACATCAGCAGCTATTATCTGGAGTTGCGAAAGAACAGCACCGATCCCAGTCTGACAGAGTATCTGGACCAGAAGGTGCAGCAGGCCAAGTGGGCGGTGTCCGCCATCACCCAGCGGCAGGAGACCATGCTGAAGTGCATGGAGGCCATTATGGCACTGCAGCCTCACTATTTTCAGCCCACCCCTGGCCCCCTGTGTCCCATGACTTTGGCGGACGTGGCGGAGCGGGTGGGGGTCCACGAGTCTACCGTCAGCCGGGCCATTCGGGGCAAGTATCTCCAGTGTCCTGATGGTATCCTGCCCCTGTCCTTTTTCTTCTCCCAGTCTGCCTTCCAGTCCGGCGCCGGGGCGGAGGCAGTGTCCGCAGCGGAGGCCAAGCGGCTGCTGCGGGAGCTGCTGATGAGTGAGGATACGGCAAAACCCTATTCCGATCAGCAGCTGTGTGAGCGGATGGGACAGGCGGGCTGTCCTATTTCCCGGCGCACCGTGGCCAAATACCGCAGTGAGCTGGGCTATCCTCCCGCCACCGGAAGAAAGAGGAGCTGAAGCCATGGCAATCTATAAAATCCCCGACATCATCCGGGGCCACAACCGAGTTTTGAATCACATTGCCCCCTTTGAGACGGAGGGGGACGCGGAGACAGTGCTTCGTGAGTATGAATCCATCATTAAAATCCAGCGGATGAAACTGGAAGAGGACCATGAGCAGCAGCTGCGCAAGCGGGCTGCCAGCACCAAGGAAAAAAAGCTGGTAGGGGAGAGCTACGACATTCGCCGGATCCGCCAGCTGTGCGATCGGCTGGAGCGTTCCGATGCTTCGGTCATCATCACCGCGGAGACGGGCTGCGGCAAGGAACTGGTGGCCTCTGAGGTCCAGAGCCACTCCAAGCGCTGGGACAAACCCTTTATCAAGGTCAACTGCTCCGCCTTCCCGGAGACGCTGTTTGAGTCGGAACTTTTTGGCTATGAGGCCGGCGCCTTTACCGGTGCCCTGAAGGGGGGCAAGAAGGGACTCTTGGAGGCGGCAGATACCGGCACCATCTTTTTTGATGAGATCGGAGAGCTGCCCATGAGTATGCAGGCCAAGCTGCTGCGGGTGCTTCAGGAGCGGGAGATCACCCGGGTGGGAGGAACCCAGGCCATCCCCATCGACGTGCGCATCATCGCCGCCACCAACCGCCCCCTGCGGGATATGGTCAACGAGCGCACCTTCCGGGCGGACTTGTTCTTCCGGCTCAATGTGATGCCCATCACCATCAGCCCCCTGCGGGAGCGGAAGGAAGACATCCAGGTGCTGGCGGAGCACTTCCTGGAGAAGTACAGCCGGGTCTACAATACCCCCAAAACCCTGAATCCCGGTGCCATGGAGGCTCTGATGGCCTATCCCTGGCCCGGCAATGTCCGGGAACTGGAGAATATCATAGAGCGGCTGGTGGCCTGGGGCACCAGCGAACATCTGGAGCGGGCGGACATCGAGTCGGTGATGGCCTTTGAGTCGGACAACCCCCTGGACTGGTATGACCCGGAGGTCACCCCGCTGGAGGAGAAGCTGGCGGCGGTGGAGCGCCACGAGATTATGGTGGCCCTCCAGCTGGAGGGGACCACCCGGAAGGCGGCCAAGCGGCTGGGTATTACCCAATCCACCCTGGTACGGCGGATGAAGGATTACCAGCTCTATCTGGAGCCAACGACCTATTGATTCAATTTTGCATCATCGCAGTTTTCCAATTTGCGCCACCCCCCTGGAGTACCAGAATCAACAGAGAAAAAAGATATCGTATTTTCAAAGAGATACCGTTTTTACCGGGTCAGGCTTGAAAATACGGTATTTTTTTTGCCCTTTTGCAGGAAACTGGCGGGAAGCGGTTTGAAATTGGCATGGGATTTGCATCTAATAAAAATAGAACCAAAGTTCTGTGAGGTGAAGCGAAAAATGGTGGTTTGGCTGATCCGATGCTTTTTCCTGTTGTTGGGAGTGGCGGCGCTGGCCTGGCTGGCGGATTTCCTCTATCAGCGCAGCCGGCCCCGGCAGCGGGAGGCGGCGGTGGTGACACAAAAATCCTGGACCAAGTTTCCCAGGACGGTGATCTCGGTGCGCCGGGACCGCCGGGATTGCCGGGTGGCCTTTCAGTTTCCCCGGGAGGGGCGGACCCTGGAGCTGACGGTGCCGGAGGACGTGTTTGAGGCGCTGCAGAAGGGGGAGGAGGGAACCCTGACCTATCAGGGAACCCGGTTCCGGCATTTTACCCGTGCCGACGGATCCCAAGTCCGCCATATTTATGGCAGCCGTCCTTCCCAGGAGGATTGAACCACACAGAGCAAGCTGAGCAGCAAAGCGTGATAACGAGGTGAATGGAATGTTCAAAATTGGAGACAACTGCGTCGCGTGCCATAACTGCGCCATGGAGTGCCCTCGACAGGCGATCCACTATGTGGGGCTGAAGTACGAGATCGACCAGGACAAATGTATCGAGTGCGGCCTGTGTGCCAAGGTGTGCCACATCAGCAATATCACCGATGTGGATCATCCGGACACCCCTGCGGCCCATGAGCCAGTGGAGCTGGACTGTGATGTGCTGGTCTGCGGCGGCGGCACCGGACTGGTGGCGGCGGTCCGGGCAGCGCAGACCGGCAAGAAGGTGATTGTGATTGAGGCGGCAAAGAAGCTGGGAGGCAACACCGACTATGCCCATGGCTATTTCCCGGTTCACTGTGTGCTTCACCGGAAGCACGGCCTGCCGGACTGTTCCGAAGAGGCGGTGGAGTTCTACTATAACCTGGCCCAGGGGAAGATTGACAAGGAGCTGATCCGCACCGGGGTCTATGGCTGCAACCATTACTTTGACTGGCTGGTGGAAAACTGCCCGGAGAGCGCAGATGAGGTGCTCTTTGAGCCCCTATCCAAGCCTGAACACCGGGGCGTCTCCTATTCCAATGCTTGGTTTGAGTTTATTACCCGGCGCTGGGACAATCTGCTCTGCCGGGACAATGCCATTGGCCCGGGCTGGGGCGGCACCCACACCAAGATGAAAATGCTCAAGATCATTGAAGAGCAGTCTTTGGACGTGACCATTTACCTGGAGACCCGGGCCCGTCACCTGCTGTTGGACGAGGCCGGGGCGGTCCGGGGGGTGGTGGCCACGGACCCCGGCGGAGAGGTGCGCATCAACGCCAAGGCGGTGGTGCTTTCCACCGGTGGATTTGGCCGCAGCGATGAGAAGCTGGAACAATATTGCCCCCAGCTGAATTTCTTCTCCGGCAAAACACCTGTAGAGCGGTTCTCGGTACCCACCGACCGAGGGGATGCCATTGACATGCTGCAGGAGCTGGGAGTGGAACCGGATCCGAAAAAGATGTTCTGCTCCATATGGGGGCCTGCCCACCATCCTTTCAGCTGGGTGGTGATGCAGACCACCGGCGGCTTTGACACAGTGCAGGTCAACGCCGAGGGCAAACGCTGGATCGCCGAGCAGCGCCTCATTCTGGATCAGTCCACCCGGCTGGACATCCGCAAGCAGCCCCGGGAGATCTCCTGGACCATCATCACCCAGGAGATGATTGACCGCAATGTGGAGGAGTGGAAAAAGCGCACCCCCCACG
>CABRZO010000042.1 GCA_902475455.1 uncultured Eubacteriales bacterium | reverse complement strand
TCCGTCTGCCTAATACGAGAACGGGAGAAACGGATCGTTCAGCTCATGATTCGTTTGTACTGCCGAAAACACCACGGTTCCAGAGCCCAGCTCTGCCCGGAATGCCAGGCATTGGCGGATTACGCCCTCCAGCGGAGCCAACATTGCCCCTTTATGGAGACAAAGACCTTTTGTTCCAACTGCCGGGTGCACTGCTATCGGCCGGAAATGCGGGAGCAGATTCGGAGGGTGATGCGGTTTTCGGGGCCAAGAATGCTGCTGAACCATCCTGTTATGGCGGTATGCCATGTGGTGGAAAGCCGAAAAGAAAAAAGAAGATTGGAGCGAGAACATGAACATTAAACGGATTCTTTGGATGATGCTTGGATGCCTGGGTGTAGCGTTGGGAGCAGTGGGCGCGGTGCTTCCCATGCTGCCGGCCTTTCCGTTCCTGCTGCTGGCAGCGGTGAGTTTTGCCAGAAGTTCAGAACGGCTGCACCATTGGTTTACCAATACAAAGCTGTACAAGAAAAATCTGGAGAGCTATGTCAAAGGCAAAGGAATGACCTGGACCACAAAAATTCGTGTCATGATTACGGTGACGCTGTTGATGTCCTTCGGCTTTACCATGATGTTTTGGCGGGGCATTTACATCCCCTGCATGATACTTGCCGGCGTATGGATCTTCCATATTATTTACTTCCTGGTGGGCGTCAAGACCTACCGGCCGGAGCAGCATGAATCGCTCCTGCGGGAGGATGCGGCTGTGTAAGCTTTAGACAGCCTGATTTTCAGCGGCAGGAGCGGGTATGATGGGGTGTCTTCGGTGTCCTGCTGTCAAGGTTGGGTCTGACAGATGATCTATTATTTCAGCTTATTGTCGCATAATAATTCTTCATTTTATTTTATCGACAGAGTGGGTTATAATCTAGCCATACAAAGAAACGACATGCAAATCATCCTGGGATTTCATGAAGTTTTGAGCAACACGGATCAGTGCCGATGCATCTGTTCCCACCCTTTACGGCAGAATCAAAGAAAGGAAGCGCATCACTATGTACGACATTATCATCATTGGAGCGGGTCCTGCGGGCATCAGTGCAGGTATTTATGCAGTCAGCCGTGGAAAGCGTGCTTTGGTTCTGGAAAAGGACCAGGTGGGCGGTATCATCGGTAAGGTTTCCACCGTCACCCACTACACTGCCATTGAGCGGCAGGAAACCGGAGCCACCTTTGCCACCCGTATGAAAGAGCAGGCGCTTCAGGCCGGTGTGGAGATCGTCTATGCCGATGTCACTGGAGTGACGTTGACAGGGGAGGTCAAGACCGTCACCACCGACAAGGGTACCTATGAGGCCAGACGAATCATTCTGGCCAACGGCGGCACGCCCCGGAAACTGGGCATTCCTGGTGAGGCGGAGCTGGCCGGCAAGGGGATGGGCATGAATGCCGCCCGGGACGGTGCAGCCTATGCCGGCAAGAACATCTATGTGGTAGGTGGCGCCGATGGGGCTGTAAAGGAAGCCCTGTATCTGGCTTCCTTTGCCAAGCATTTGACCATCATCCACTTTGAAGATCAGCTGGGTTGCATTGCCGAATTCCGCCAGAAGGTGGCCGCTGCCGGGAATATCTCCCTGCGCCTGGCCTCCCGCCTCCATGCGGTCTACGGTCAGGACCAGGTGGAACGGCTGGAGATCGCCAATGAACAGGACGGCACCATTGAGAGCGTGGAAGATCCCGGCTGCGGTATTTTCGTCTACGCCGGAGTGACTCCCAATACGGCGCTCTATACGGAGCTTGCGTTGGAGGATGGCTATATCCCCACCAACGAGAAGATGGAGACCGGGATCCCCGGCGTCTACGCTGCTGGAGATATCCGGGTGAAACAGGTGCGGCAGGTGGCTACTGCCGTATCTGACGGCGCCATTGCGGCCATCAACGCCGCCATGTAATGACCGTTAAATCAGCAATTTGGTTAAATAGCTTTTTCTTGTGCGGCCAGCTGGCTTGGACAGCAGGGCCCCCAATCTTTGGGGCAGCTTCATGGGCAGAAAACAGCTCTCTACAAGTCATGCGTGAGCGTGTGTATTTTCCCGAAAAACCATGACGAAAACCCCGCTGGCAAATTCATGGGAATTTGCCAGCGGGGTTCAAGTGTTTTTATAGCAGGGTATGGGTCCAATCTTCTCCATCCCGGTCATAATAGAACTCGTTGAGGTCCTCGGACTCAAATACCTTCAGCAGGTCCTCAAAATCTGCGGGCAACTGGTAGCGGCCCAGGTCACTGCGCCGGGCCCAAAAGACCTCTCCCTCTTCGGAGGAGGTCAGAGTGCCGGAGTATTGGTTGGCACGGTAGAGGAGCACCACATAGCGCTCCCCCTGCTCCGTCTGAAACTGCTTGATGCCGCACAGTTTTGGACTTTTGATGGTGAGTCCGGTTTCCTCTTGGACTTCACGAATCACCGAGGCGGTAAAGGACTCCCCGGGCTCCACATGTCCTCCGGGGAAGGTGACCCCGGGCCAGTCGGCGGCGTGCCGGTCCTGGACCAGCACATTGCCCCGGCCATCGGAGATCATACACAGGTTGGTGAAGATGGCCCGTTCAGATCGGTCCATTTACGCCAGTTTCTCCAGGCCCAGCCTGGCCCGGCGGAGAGTTTCTTCCTTACCCAGCACCTGGCAGATCTCCACGGCGCCGCCGGGGGTGACGGACTTGCCGGCGGCGGCGATGCGGATGGGCCACATCACCTTGCCCACCATCTTGTTGAGCTTGGCGCCCTCGGCCTCAGCCATCTCCTCGGCTAGACCGTAGAGGGCATCGTGGATGGTGTCATAGCTCCAGTCGCCGATGGCCTCCAGGGCCGCCAGCTCCCGCTCCAGAATGGCCTTGGAGGACTCGGGGGTGAGCTTGTTTTTCTTGTTGGTGTACAGATCCACACTGTACTCCGGCAGCTGGGCGAAGAAGTCTACCATGCCGGGGATCTCGGTCAGGGTGTTGATCCGGCCCTGGACCAGGGCGGCGATGAGCCCGGCATCCATGGAGGTGTCCGGAACAGCGGAGCGGATATAGGGCTCCGCCAGGGGAGCGAACTGCTCCGGAGTCAGGGCCCGGATATAATTGGCGTTGAAATAGTTGAGCTTCTCCAGGTTGAAGGCGGAGGGGCTCTTGGAGATGCCGGCGATGTCAAAGGCGGCAATCAGCTCCGGCATGGTGAAAAACTCCTGCTCCGCCAGCTCGCCTTTGGGGCTCCAGCCCAGCAGGGTGACATAGTTGACAATGGCGGAGGAGAGATAGCCCATCTTCACCAGATCCTCATAGGAGGGGTCCCCGTGACGCTTGGACATCTTGCGAACCACGTCCCGGACCTCGCCGGTCTCCGGATCGGTCTCCTTGGCGTCGATCATAACGCTGGCGCAGTGGACATAGGTGGGGATCTCCCAACCGAAGGCCTCATAGAGCAGGTTATACTTGGGGGAGGAGGACAGATACTCGCTGCCCCGTACCACATGGGTGATGCCCATCAGGTGGTCGTCAATGACGTTGGCGAAGTTGTAGGTGGGCAGCCCATCGCTCTTCAACAGGATCTGATCTTCCAGATCCGCGTTGTCCACAGTGATGTCTCCATAGACCGCGTCGTGGAAGGTGGTGGTGCCCTCGGGAATCTTCTGACGGATTACATAGGGCTCCCCGGCGGCCAGCTTGGCCTCAATCTCCTCCTGGGACAGATTCAGACAGTGCCGGTCATACTTGGCGTTGGGGTCGGTCTCGTGGAGCTGGGCCAGCCGTTCCTCGGAGCAGAAGCAGCGATAGGCGCAGCCCTTTTCAATCAGCAGCTCGGCGTACTTCTTGTAGTAGCCCATCCGCTCAGTCTGCACATAGGGAGCCACCGGGCCACCCACGTCAGGACCTTCGTCGTAGTCCAGACCGCAGGCGTCCATGGTGCGCTTGATGACCTCCACCGCGTCCTCTACCTTCCGCTTCTGATCGGTGTCCTCAATGCGCAGAATAAACTTGCCTCCTGCGTGACGGGCGATCAGATAGGTGTAAAGGGCGGTGCGCAAATTACCCACATGCATATAGCCGGTGGGGGAGGGGGCAAACCGGGTGCGGACTTCGCCGTGGGGGATCCGGGCCTCCATCTCTTCAAACCATTGGTAATCCAGTGCCATGGCAAAATACCTCCAAAATTAAGTACCCATATTGTATTTTTTTCGGGTGGAAAAGTCAAGTTGACACGTTATTTCGCTTCCACTATAATATATACGAATTTGTAAAATGGGAAGGTATCTTTTTTATGGAAAAGATCATTGATTTGATTTCTGAGCGAGTGTGCCAGGCCTTTGAGGCGGCGGGCTATGACGCCTCCCTGGGTCAGGTCACCGTGTCCAATCGGCCTGACCTGTGCCAGTACCAGTGCAACGGCGCCATGGCCGGGGCCAAGCAGTATCATAAGGCCCCCTTCATGATTGCCCAGGCGGTAGTGGATCAGATGGCCGGGGACGAGATGTTCTCCAAAGTGGAGATGGTCAAGCCCGGCTTCATCAACCTGGACGTCAGCGGCGACTTTTTGGCGGGGCTCATGAACACCATGAACGCCGATCCCCGCTGCGGTGTGGAGCAGGTGAAGGAGCCCCTGTCCATCGTGGTGGACTACGGCGGCCCCAATGTGGCCAAGCCCCTGCATGTGGGCCATCTCCGCAGCGCAGTTATCGGCGAGTCCATCAAGCGCACCGCCCGGTTTATGGGCCACAAGGTGGTGGGCGACGTTCACCTGGGCGACTGGGGCCTTCAGATTGGCCAGATCATCACCGAGCTGAAGGAGCGTCAGCCGGATCTGCCCTATTTTGACCCGGCCATCACCGAGGGCTATCCGGAAGAGCCCCCCTTCACCATCTCCGATCTGGAGGAGATCTATCCTTGTGCCTCCAAGAAGTCCAAGGCCGACGAGGTCTTTAAGGCGGCGGCCCAGGCGGCCACGGCGGAGCTCCAGGCGGGCCGTCCCGGTTATCGGGCCCTGTGGAAGCATATCATCAATGTTTCCGTCTCAGACCTGAAGCGCAACTATGAGAAGCTGGACGTGAGCTTTGACCTCTGGATGGGGGAGAGCGACGCCCAGCCCTATATCCCCGCCATGGTGGAGCAGATGAAGGCCGACGGCCATGCCTATCTGTCCGACGGCGCCCTGGTGGTGGACGTGGCAGAGGAAGGGGACAAGGTGGAAGTGCCCCCCTGCTTGATCCTTAAGAGCGACGGTGCTGCCCAGTATGAGACCACCGACCTGGCCACCATTGTCCAGCGCCGCCAGGACTTTGATCCGGACCGGATCATCTACCTGACCGACAAGCGCCAGGAACTCCACTTCGTCCGGGTATTCCGCTGCGCCTATAAGACCGGACTGGTGGATCGGGACAAATGCTCCCTGGAGCACATCGGCTTCGGCACCATGAACGGCAAGGACGGCAAGCCCTTCAAGACCAGAGAGGGCGGCGTGCTCCGGCTGGAGTACCTGCTGAAAGAGGTCACCGACGCGGTCTATGAGAAGTCCAAGGCCAACTCCAGCGGCAACATCTCCGATGAGGAGCTGCGCACCATTGCCGAGAAGGTGGCCCTGGCCGCCATCAAGTACGGCGATCTGAGCAACCAGCCTTCCAAGGACTATATCTTCGATGTGGATCGCTTCTCCGCCTTCGAGGGTAATACCGGCCCCTATATTATGTATACTATGGTGCGGATCAAGTCCATCCTGAACAAGTTCCGCGCCGCCTTCCCGGATGCCAAGCTGGGCACCATTCTCACCCCGGACCGCAAGAGCGAAACCGATCTGATGCTGGCCCTCAGCAAGTTCAATGAGACGGTGTACCAGACTTACGAGCAGAAGGCTCCCAACAAGCTGTGCCACTTTATCTATGAACTGACCGGCGTGTTCAACCAGTTCTACAACGAGTGCAACATCATGAAGGAGACCGATTCGGCACGGCAGGCCTCCTATGTCACCCTGATCCAGCTGGTGCTGCATGTGCTGGAGATCGCCATCGATCTGCTGGGCTTCTCCGCACCGGACCGGATGTAATAAGCCAGGATATTTGAGAGGAAACAAAATAGAGAGGGCAACTGTTTGCCCGCGGGAGGAATTTGATTGACCATTTGGAACACTTTGGCAGGCAAACTGCTGATGACGCTGCTGATCTCCATGGTGCCTGTCATTGAGCTTCGGGGCGCCATTCCCATTGCCACAGCCCACGGGCTGGATCTTTGGGTCGCCATTGTGGTTTCCGTCATCGGAAACCTGATTCCGGTTCCCTTTATCATCATCTTTATCCGCAAGATCTTCGACTGGATGGAGCGGATTAGCCCCAAGCTGGGCAACCTTGTGGCCAAGCTGAAGGAGCGGGCGGACAAGAAGTCTGAGACCGTGCAGCGCTACGCCTTCTGGGGCTTGGTAATCCTGGTGGCCATTCCGCTGCCCGGCACCGGCGCCTGGACCGGCGCGCTGGTGGCCGCCATGCTGAATATGCGGCTGAAAAAGGCGTTTCCCGCCATTGCCCTGGGCGTCATCATTGCCGGCGCCGTGGTGGCCTTTGTCACCTACGGAGCGGGCGCCATTCTCTTTGGTTGATTGCGTAAAAAAGCGTGCCATATCATATGGCACGCTTTTTCATTGCGAATGGTTATCCCAGCCAGTGGATGCCCGCCTTGGGCCTGGGGGGCTGGTTGGGGTAGTTTTCTCCCTTGGCGTAGCCCACCATCAGAGCGCAGCGGAGATTGGCGCCCTCGGGAATGCCCAGATAGGCGCTCAGATCCCGGTCCGCCTGGGCAATCTGTTTGAGGTAGCCGCCCCAGCAGGTGGCTAGTCCTGCCCGGTTGAGCTGCAGTTCCACCAGAGCCAGAGCCAGTACCGGGTCCGCCACCGGATTCAGGGCGTCGTCCGGGGACCAGGCGATGATGACGCAGGGGGCGTCGCAGGTCAATAGATTGGTGCCTGCTGCCTTGATTTTGATCAGCTCCTTGGCCTCTCCGGTGCGCTGGGAGAATTCCAGGGCCATTTCGGTGACCTTCTCCGTCTCCTCCAGTCCATAGAGCACCGTCCAGCGGTGCTGATGGGCGTTTTTGCCGCTGGGGGCGTACTCCGCCAAATCCAGTGCCCGCTGGATTACCTCCCGGGGCGGGGGATCCGTCCGGAAATGCCGCACCGACCGGCGGCGCAGCATCAGTTGTTCCAGCTCGTTTTCCGGGGCCGGGCAGGACAGCGCCTCACCGGGCACCGTCAGGGAGACCGCCTGTTTGGGGCAGGTGGCCACACAGTGGCCGCACTCGATGCAGCGCCGGCGCTGGCGCACCTGGGGCACCTTGTCCTCCAGGGTCAAATAGCCCATGGGACATACCCGGGCGCAGCTGCCACAGCCCACACAGCGGGACAGGTCAAATGAAATCACGAGAATCCCTCCTTATTGGGCAAGTTTACCACAAAATAGCGGGATTGAACAGAATAATTTGAATTGCAGTTGCTGTTTGGTTGTGCTATAGTACGAGGAACACGAGAACAAGAAAGGGGATGGATGTAGATGTCCCAGGCCAAAAAGCCTCGGCTCTCCACCACCCAGTTGATTACACTGGGCTTTTTTCTGGCGGTGCTGGCGGGCAGTGTACTGCTGACGCTGCCCATCTCTTCCGCCTCCGGGGAAATGACGCCCTATCTGGACGCCCTGTTTACCTCAGCCACCTCCGTCTGCGTGACGGGCCTGACGGTGGTGGATACCTTTTCCCACTGGAGTTTGTTTGGTAAGATTGTGATCCTGCTGCTGATCCAGTTGGGCGGTTTGGGTGTCATTTCCTTTACCACCGGCATCATGGTTTTGATCGGACGCAAGATCACCTTGAAGGACCGGCTGCTGTTGGAGAGTGCCTTCAACCTGGATAACCTGTCCGGACTGCTCCGGTTTTTGGGTAAGGTGTTTAAGGGTACCATGCTGATTGAGGGAGCGGGCGCCCTGCTGAGTATGCCGGTGTTCTGCCCCCAATACGGGCTCCGGGGGATCTGGATCTCTGTATTCCATTCCGTGTCCGCCTTCTGTAACGCGGGCATCGATATTCTGGGCCCCACCAGCCTGGAACCCTATGCCTCCAACCTGTGGCTTAACCTGGTCACCATGGCCCTCATCATTCTGGGCGGCATCGGTTTCATCGTCTGGTGGGATGTGCTTCGGGTGTCCGGCATGGTCCGCCGGGGGGAGGTCCGCCGGGGACTGTTTTGGCAGCGGCTAGGGCTGCACACCAAAATCACTCTGGTCACCACCGCCGTGCTGATCCTGGGGGGCTGGGTGCTGTTTCTGGCCATGGAGTGGACCAACCCGGAGACCCTGGGCCCCATGGGCCCCGGAGAAAAGGTGCTGGCGGCCCTGTTCCAGTCCGTCACCACCCGTACCGCCGGATTTGCCACAGTGCCCCAGAGCGGATTGCGCACCGAGTCGGTGCTGCTCAGCGTGGTGCTGATGTTCATCGGTGGCAGCTCCGTGGGTACCGCCGGTGGCATCAAGACCACCACCGTAGCCCTGATCTTTCTATCCGCCGCCTCGGTGGTCCGGGGCCGGGAGACTGTCACCGCCTTCCGCCGCACCATTCCGGAAAAGCTGGTGCGCCGGGCCTCCGCCATCGTGGCAATCAGCCTGGCCACCCTGCTGGGGGCCACCATGCTGCTGAGCCTGTTCCAGGCGGGCAGCCTGGATGATCTGCTCTTTGAGACCGCCAGCGCCCTGGGGACAGTGGGCCTGACCCGGGGCATCTCCGCTCAGCTGGGAGCCGCGGGAAAGCTTTTGATGACCTTCTGCATGTACTTCGGACGGGTGGGCCCCATCAGCCTGGCCATCGCCTTTGCCTATCGGAAGGGCGACCGTTCCACGGCCTATCCGGAACAAAATATAACCATTGGATAAAAAAGAGGGATCGATCATGAAACGAGAAGAAAAATCCTATGTGATCTTTGGTATCAGCAAATTTGGCCGCAGCGTGGCGGAGGAGCTCACCCAGGCGGGCATGCATGTGCTGGCGGTGGATCAGGACGCGGACAAGGTGGCCCAGGTGGCGGACTCCGTGGCCATGGCAGTGGTGGGAGACGTCACCGACCAACTGGAGATGGAAAATCTGGGCCTCAGCAACTTTGACGCCGCCATTGTGGCCACCACCGGCGACCTGTCTGCCAGCGTCATGGGCGTCATTCTGGCCAAAGAGGCGGGGATCCCCTTTGTGCTGGCCAAGGCCAGCGACGAAATGCAGGCCAAGGTGCTGGAACGACTGGGGGCCAATCGGGTCATCATCCCGGAAAAGGAGTCCGGGGCCCGGGTGGCCCGGACCCTGCTGATGGGGGGCTACAAGGACATGGTGGAGCTGTCCGACCGGGTGCGGCTGGCGGAGATCACCCTGCCTAAGGAGTGGAGCGGAAAAACCCTGCGGCAGCTGGACCTCCGGGGCCGCCACCATCTGAACGTGGCCGCGGTGCGGGACCAGGGAGAGCTGGTGCTCAACTGGAACCCCGACCAGCCGCTGCCCGTCGGAAGCTCTCTGCTGGTGATCGCCGACCGGCGGGAGTTTGACAAGCTGGAACTGTAATTTGACGGAAGAAATATAAAACCGCCTCCGGGAGTCTGAAACTCCCGGAGGCGGTTTCTCTTTTTGTCGTCAGGACTGATCCCGATAGTCGAAGTAGTAGGCCACCAGCAGGTCCACGCATTTGCCGTAGCTCTGCTTGCCGTCGCTCTGGCCGTAGCTTTGGAGGAAGCCCTCGTAAACCGTGGTGGAAACCGACTCCGCCACTTCGTCCAGTTTGCTGTCAAACTGATCCCAGTAGGCGTTGTTGGCCTGCAAATCCGCCTCCACTCCAGGGTCCAGCTGATCCCGGATCTGCCAGTAGGTCTCCGGGGAGACGGAGTACAGGGCGTTGCCCAGATAGATGAAGCCCATCAGAGCGGAGGAGTAGGTGTAGACCGGATTGTCACACCGCAGCCCTGCCAGAATGGCCACAAAGTTGCACTCATCCTCCCCGGCAATGTTGCGCTGGTGGGCAAATTCGTGGAGGATGGTGGCGGGGACCAGACAGGAGGGGGCGTCGTCGTTGATCAGGGTCTCCGCGGTGAAGGGGAAGAAGAAGCCGGTAAAATCCAGCCGGCTCATAAAGGAGCTGGTCACCATCCGTTTGGGCGTCCGCTCTGGGCCGGCCAGGAGGGGAAACTCGGCGCAGATGCCGTCGTAGAGCCCGGCGGTGGAGGAGAAAATGGTATTCAAATCCTCGGCAAAGACCCCGTCCTCGTCCCGTTGGATGTCCCCCGCCAGCTCATTGAGCTTCAGGGCAAAGGAGTTGGTCAGGGTGGCCAGCTCCTCCGGAGTGGCGCCCCGGGTCACAATGCCGCTCTTGGCGGAGAAGTCGTCCCCGTAGTAGTTGATACCCCAGAGCACCGTATAGCCGCAGTAGACCAGCACCAGGGCGCTCAGCAGGGCCAGCCCCCGCCGGGCCAGCCGCAGCAGCTTGCCCGGGTGCCGTACCGTCAGCCAGACGGTACGGATCAGAAATACCAGAAAGGCGATGGCCGCCAGGGCCCAGAGCACCTCCGCCACCGCAAAGGGGACGGGGTTGCACAGCCAGGAGATGGCGTGCTTAAAGGGGGTGGTGACATGGTCGATGAGCCAATTCATCAGCCCCCGGTTGCCTTTGCACAGATGAAAGATGCCCAGAACGGCGCCGCCGGTCCCCAGACAGATGGCGGGGGGCAGCAGGGATTTCGGGCCCGGGACGGTTTTGGGAGAGCGGATATCGTCGTAGATGGTCCTCAAGGTCAGTCCTCCTCGCAGAGCTGGTTTAGTACGGTAGCGGCAATTTTACCGGCCGTAGAGGCGCCGCCGCCGCCGTTTTCCACGATGACCACAAAGGCGTAGGGGTGGGTTTCGTCATCGATGAAGCCCACAAACCAGGCGTGGGGCTCCACGTCACTGCCAACCTCAGCGGTGCCGGACTTGGCGCACACCGCCAGGTCGCCGAACTGACTCTGGCCATAGACCTCCAGTACGTCATTGCGCATCAGCTGCTGCAGCGCCTCACAGGTGGACTCCTTCCAGCCGATGGAGGAGGTGGGCTGAGAGATAATGGCGGCGGGCAGTCCGCTGCCGGAGGTGACTTTGCTGAGCAGCCGGGGGGTGGCGGCGGAGCCGTCCCCGGCGATGCAGCCCATCAGGGTCAGCATGGAGGCGGGAGAGACCAGATCATTGTACTGGCCCACACCGGACCAACCCAGATCCAGGGAGCCGTCCGGGGCCACTTCAAAGCTGCCGCTGGCAGTGGTGTAACCGCTGATCTCCATACTATCCAACAGCCCGGCCTCCCGGGCGTACTGCTCCAGGGTGTCGCCCCCCAACTCCAGGGCCAGGGAGGCGAAGGCCCCGTTGCAACTGTGGGCCAGGGCGGAGTCAAAGTCCAGCTCCCCGTGGACCGAGGGACAGGTCACTTGGCCCCCGCCCACATCCAGAGAGCCGGTGCAGGTGTAGGAGAAACTGTCGGTGTCCAGGTTTTCCAGCGCCGCGGCAGCGGTGATGATTTTGAAGGTGGAGCCCGGGGTGTAGGTGGAGGACAGAAACCGGTTGATGTAGGCGCCGGTATAGGCGCTGTCCCCGGCGGCCACGGCGGCCACCTCATCCTCGTCGATGGGATCATAGGAGGGAGAGGAGGTGAGGCACAGGATCTCGCCGGTCTTATAGTTGTACACTGCCACGGTGCCGGCCCGGCCGTTCAGGGCTTCATAGGCGGTCTCATTCAGGCTTGCGTCAATGGTCAGATAGAGGTCGTTGCCGGTGCTGCTGAGGCCGGTGATGGGGTTGTAGCTCACCAGCTGCTTGGAGAAGATTTTCCGGGCGCCGGTGGCGATATTGCCCTGAAGATCCCCCACCAAGTGCAGGGTAGAGGTCCGCAGCAGGGCGCTGTCCCCATAGGATTGGGTGGCACAGTCGTAGAGCAAGGTGCCATTTCGGTCCATGATGGTGCCGTCGGCCAGATATCCGTTGGAATAGGCGGCCTGATTGACCGGAGAGGAGGCCCAGGTCCGGCCCTTGACCACATACAGCCCGCAGAACAGCACAGTGCCCAGGGCCAGCAGCAGGGCGAAGATCAGCACGAAAATGGTGCGGCGTTTCAGCTGTTTCATTTCTGATCATCCTCCTCATCCCAGGTGAAGTAGTCCTGCCAGTTGTCTGCGTCGGAGGGCAGGTCCTGATCGTCGGGGAGGTCAAGACGGAAGGAGTCGTCGGCGTGGTTTCCGGCGGAGTCCACGGTGCGGCGGATCATACTCTCTACCTCCGGGTCGGCGCCACTGTCACCCGGGGAGCCTCCCTCAAAGACATCCCGCAGATAGCCCTGCATATCGTCGGAGCCGTAGCTGCTGCGGGGCCGGGGGGCGGTGTCATAGTCCGGGTCATAGTCGTCCTCATCCTCGTCGTAGTAGGCTTCCTCCCGGCGGCGGGCCTCCTCCCGCACCGCCTTGCGGCTGGGCAGTCGGATGGCCAGCCCGGCATTTTGCCGGGTGTCGGCGGCCTTGATGTAGGCCAGCAGGCCCCAGCAGCAGATCATGCTGCTGCCGCCCATGGACACAAAGGGGAAGGTGACGCCGGTCAGCGGCAGCAGGTCCACGGAGCCAAACACGTTGAGCATGGTCTGCACCACAAACAGCATGGCGGTGGAGCAGGCAGCGATGACATAGAAGGTGGACCGGGCGGAGGCGGCGGACTTGATGGCAAAGAAGGCCAAAATCACAATGACGGACACAGCGCACAGGGCCACGATAAGACCCATTTCGTCGCTGACCACGCCAAAGACCAGGTCGGTGTTGGCGGCGGCGATGTTTTTCAGCCACCCATTGCCCACCCCGTGGCCGAACAGACCGCCGCCGGCAATGGCGGACATGGTGCGGGTCTGCTGATACCCCAGATCGGCGGTGTCACTCCAAGCGTGGAGGAAGATGGTGAACCGTCGGGCGATGTAGGGTTTGAATTTGACGATGATGTACCCGCCGAAGACGGCGGCGGACCCCATAAAGGCCACGCTGGGCAGGTCGCCGGAGCGCAGGAAGGCGATGGCCAGGAAAGTGGCGAAGAAGATCAGAGCGGTACCGAAATCGCTCATGAGGCCCAGGCAGCCCACGCAGAAGGCGGAAAACACCAGGGTGAACACCAGGTTACGCCGGGAAAACATCCGGTCCAGGGTGGTGGCGCCTCCCAGAATGAAGGCCAGCTTGACGATTTCCGAGGGCTGGAAGGAGATGGGACCGATCTCCACCCAGTTCTTGGCGCCGAAGAGCCGGCTGCCGAAGAGCAGGTTGAAGGCCAGCAGAGCCACCGCCAGGGCGGCCACCGGCCACCGCAGCTGTTTGGCCAAGGTTAGATTCCGGAGAATCAGGGACAGGACGAAGAAGAAAACCAATCCCATCACCATGCACAGCAGCTGCTTGTAGAGATCTCCGGGGTTTTTGTTGGCGGTGACCGTCATACACAGGGTGGTGAGGAAAAAGGCCAGGGTTTCGATCTCAAAACCGGTGCGCCTTAAAATGCGGTAGAGGGTGTATACCCCCCACATGATGGCGCACAGTACGCCGAAGGTGATCACGATCCGGGCGCCGGCGTCGGCGGCATAGGCCATCAGCAGCTCCATGCACAGCACCAGCTGGATCAGCGTCAGCAGAAACAGGTTGAGCCCCGGGGAGATGGCCTTACCGGGCCGGGTCCGGCGCTTGGCCTGCTCCAGCTCCTCGGCGGCGGTGATGGCGGTAAAGGTGACCTCCACATCGCCCATGCCGATGATGTCCCCATCCTGGATGGGCATGTGCTCCTGGGGAGGCACCTCCTGGCCGTTGACGGTGACTCCGTTTTTGGAGTTCAGGGCCTGGATGCTCCAGGCCCCCTTTTCATCCCGCAGAAAGGCGGCGTGGCTCCGGGAGACCGTGGGGGACTGGAGTACCACATCGCTGCGGCGGGACCGGCCCACCGTGTTCTCCCAGTGGCGGAACTCGCCGTAGTCCCCGTCGGGGAGGGTGAGACGGCCCCACACCTCCCGCTCTACTCTGCCTCGGAGCAGGCTTTTGCCGCAGCGTACCACCAGCCAGACGCACAAAATGGGCAGCAGCACCCGGCAGAGCAGGCTCATTATTGTCAAAATAGGGGAATCGCCCTGGCCCAGCAGGCCGGTCAGCCCCTCCTGTAACTTAGAAAGATCCATAGGAACCTCCTGAAATACACAATATTTCATCCTGTATCATAGCACACTTTTATGTAAAAAAAAGAAAGAAACCGTTAAATTTGTCGCATAGAACCTAAAAAATCAATCTGCCCCCGGCAAACGAAAAGCCGAGGGCAGATTTTTAGCGTGTTTATGTATAGATTTTGCTGCCATACAGGAAAATATTACAGCAGGTTCTCCTCCGTCTCGGGGTCGAACAGGTGGACCAGGTCGGCGGGG
>CABRZO010000041.1 GCA_902475455.1 uncultured Eubacteriales bacterium | reverse complement strand
AGTGTTGTCGCTGCGCGCGTTTCTGGTTATATTCTGTTATTTTGTCGCAGCCTTGCCCCGGATGTCCTCCAAGGGGATGTCCCCATAGGGGCCGAAATCCAGCTGAAAGGGGAAGTGATTCTTCCGGTGCTCCACCGGGGGCATGGTCATGTAGTCCCCATACATTCTGGTCAAAGACTTGTCCAGGTTCCAGCCGAAGGGCAGCTCCAGATCCTCGAAGGGCAGGGCCTTCAGGGGGAACAGGTCGTCATAGTCCCAGAGATTCATGTCCGGGGTGGTGTCGCAGAAATAGGTCAGCCGCCGGGTCCGGGGGGCGTTCTGGTAGCGGGTGCTGGCCTCGTGGCATTTGCCCGCCAGCCACTGCTTGGAGATACGGCACACCACCATGCCCGCATGGATCAGGGCGGTGGCGGCGTGAACCAGCTTGGCCTTCCAGCCCCGCACCGGCAGCACCGGGAAGGGGATGCTGCGCAGAATCAGCAGCTTGCTGTAAAACCAGGCGTCCCGGCACTGTTTTTTAAACTGGGCCTCATCGTCGCTGGCCTGGTCGAAGGGGTAGATATCCAGGAAAATGCCCAGCTCACACTGGATGTCCTGGAGAGCCTCCTCCCGGAACTTGGTGCCCCGGAGCATCAGTCGGGTGGTCATCAGGGGGAAATTGGGGTTCTCCCGGACATTCATGACAATGTACTTGTCCCCCAGCTCCTCCTTGGCGTAGCGGAGGAAGGCCTCATAGTCCGGCCGCAGCAGACCCACGTCGATGTCATCGTCCCAGGGAATGAACCCCTTGTGCCGCAGGGCGCCGATGCCGGTGCCCGCAAAGCCGAAACAGGTCAGGTTGTGGCGGCGGCACAGGTCCAGGAAATCCTCCAGGATCATCAGCTCCAGTTGCTGGACCCGGTGGAGGGTGGCCTCATCATACTCTCTCATATGCGCTCCCCTCCGTTACCGCAGTTCCCGCCCCAGGGCGGCCACCAGCTGGTCGTTGTCCCGGGTGTCCCGGACCGCCAGGCGCAGATACTGCTTGTCCTGCCGGCGCACCTTGGAGGACAGGTCCTTCACCAGAATGGCGTGGTCCAATAACAGCCGGCGGGTCAGCTCCCGGGCGGACATGCCGTTCTGGAGCTCCACCATCACATAGTTGGCCTGGGAGGGGATGACCCGAATCCCAGGAATCCCGGCCAGGGCCCCCTCAAACCGCTGCCGCTCCGCCCGGATCCGCTCCAGGGCGGCGGCGTAGTCCTTCTCGTACTTCTGCTCAATCTGCAGATAGAACTCGCCGAAGGAGTTGATATTCCAGATGGCCACATCCTTCTTCATCCCGGCGATGGTCTCCCGGTCCCCGGAGGCCAGCACCCCCAGCCGCAGGCCGGGCACGCCGTAGGATTTGGAGATGCTCTTCATCACATAGAGCCAGGGGTGGCCCTCCAGCAGCGGCTGGTCCAGGAGGCTGTTGTCCGGCTCCACGGAGAAGTCGGCGAAGGACTCGTCCACCACCAGCCGGATGTTCCGCGCTCCGGCCCAGTCAATGAGCCGCAGCAGGTCCGCCTTGGGGAGGTAGTTGCCGGTGGGGTTATCGGGATTGACCACAATCAGATTGCGGATATCCTGATCGCCGAAGAAGTCCATAATGTCATCGGCGGTATAGCTGAAATCGTCGTTGTCTGGGGTGAACACCACCTGTTCCCCGCCGTAACGGTTGGGATACTCCTCAAAGGTGGGCCGGATGATGCCGGTAGCCCCCTCAAAGTAGCCCATCAGGGACTTGATGAGCTCGGCGGCCCCGTTACCCACCAGAATGCTGTCCTGATGCACCCCGAAATTTCGGGCCGCCAGCAGCGCATTGACCCGCATCCCCGAGGGATACTGGGTCAGCAACGCCTCAAAGTTGGACTTGATCTCATCCACCAGCTTCTTGGGCGGGAAATAGGGGTTGACCAGGTAACAGAAATCCTTGAGCCGGGGATAGCGCCAATAGCCGCCGTAGCGGCCCTGGATCAGGGAGAGCCGCTCCTCCTCATCCGGGGCGAACATGGAGGAGGCGATGTCCAGATCCTGAATGTCGTCGATCTCATACCACATCTGGCCGCTGAGCCGCTTGGCCTTGATGCCCGGGTCGTCCAGCATGGCGATGACCCGCAGCACCTGCTCGTAGTACTCGTTGTTGCCCAGGGCGCTGGAATAGGCCTCCAGGAAGGGGACATAGTGGGTTTCAGAGAAGTGACGGCTGAATTTGTAGATGTTCACCGTCTTGTAGTACTCCCCCCGCTCCTCAAACTTGAAGCGCTTGCCGGGGACAAACTCCACGATGCTGTCATCCTCCGCCAGCTTGACGCAGGTGCCGTCCATCCAGCTCTCGTACCGATCCACCAGGGCAAGGGTGTCCCTTTGGTCATTGACCAACAGGTCAATGACCTCATCTTCGAAGATGAGGTCCGACTCGAACAGCAGCGTGTCCTCCCGGCACAGCCAGTCCTTGGCCAGGGCCAGAGAATAGATGTTGTTGGTCTTGTCGTAAATGGGGTTGTTTACATAGACAATGGGGGTCTGAATATCCAAGGTGCCGATGTAGTCCATGAGTTTTTGGCCCTCATACCCCACCACGATGACCACCCGGGACAACTGGCGGCCATCCAACTGATGGAGCAGCCGATCGATCAGAGACACGCCGTTGACCTGAACCATGCACTTTGTGTTGTTCTGGGTCAGCTCCTTCAGACGCTTGCCCATGCCGGCAGCCAGAATAATCGCTTGCATATTTTTTCCTCCGTTAACATCAATTTAACGCGACTTTTACTATTGTACACCAAGAACACAAGAAAGTCTATTTTTCGCCAATTGTTTTCAAAATTTAATCATATTCTCCTCTCTTCTACCGCCCGCACTCCCTGGTGGCACCCGCCGGGCCTTTGTGCTATAATACCGAAAGACATTTCCTGTGCTTCCGGGTACCCTTGGCCGGGCCCGGTGCACAGATCCGTTGGAGGTAATCCCCTTGTCCCCTGAAGAAAATCGCCCTCTGTTCTCCCGCCCTGCAGTGCTGTTTCTCTGCGCCCTGATCTCCTGTGCCCTCTGGGGCAGCGCCATCCCCTGCATCAAGCTCAGCTATGCCCTCTTCGGCATCGACACCGGCAATCCGGGCTCCCTGCTGCTCTTTGCCGGGCTCCGGTTTGCCCTGGCAGGGGTGCTGGTGCTGCTGGCGGGCAGTCTGATGGAGGGCCGCCCCTTGCTCCCCAAAAAGGGGGACTGGCCCAGCATTCTGAAGGTCAGCCTGTTTCAGACGGTGCTGCAATATCTGTGCTACTATCTGGCCCTGCGCTACACCGCCGGGGTCACCGCCTCCATTTTGGTGGGGGCCAACACCTTTTTCGCCATCTTCATCGCCGCCCTGGCCTTTCGGATGGAGCGCCTCACCGGGAACAAACTGGCGGGCTGCGCCGTGGGCTTTGCCGGGGTGGTGCTGAGCCAGCTGGGGGGCACCTTTCAGCTCTCCTTTTCTCTCCGGGGGGAAGGGCTCATCCTGCTGAGCACCATCTCCGCCGCCGTCTCCTCCGCCCTGATCCGGCGCTACTCCGCCCGGGTGTCCCCGGTGTTGCTCAGCGGCTGGCAGTTTCTGCTGGGCGGCCTCACCCTGGCCCTGGCCGGCATTGCCCTGGGGGGCCATTGGGGCGCCGTCTCCCCGGCCTCGGTGGGAATGCTGGTCTATCTGGCCCTGGTGTCCGCCGTGGCCTACACCCTCTGGGGCTGTCTGCTCAAGTGCAATCCCGTCTCCCGGGTCACCGTCTTCGGCTTTCTGACCCCGGTGTTCGGCGTGCTGCTCTCCGCCCTGATGCTGAAGGAAACCGGAGGGCTGGGCGGCCGCACCTTCCTGGCGCTGGCCCTGGTCTGCCTGGGCATTCTGCTGGTCAACCGGGGACCGGAAGCGAAAACTTCTTCCTAATCCCCTTTTTATAAAAATTCAAAAATTTAACGGTTTTTTCAGGACTTCCGGGCAGAATTCTGCTATGCTGTTTCAAACAACATACAAAGGAGGCATTTCCTGTGAAAAAAGCATTTCATACCGCAGCCGTCATCATCGGAGTGATTTGCGGCCTGGCCGCCATCATTGCTCCCGCCTTTGTCCTGATCCGCCATCTGAGAGAAAAGCACGCCTCCTTCCCTGAGGAGTGACGTGAACACCACACCAAAGGAGGAACCCCCACATGTCTGATCCCGCCATTCTCACCTCGCTCCGGGGAGAACCCGGCCTGAAGGTGGCCACGCTGACCATCTCTAACCCCGAAGCTCTGAACGCCCTGACCACTCCCATGCAACTGCAATTTATTGATACCATCACCGCCCTGGAGGCGGACGATGAGGTCCGGGGCATCATCATCCGAGGGGCCGGGGAGAAAGCCTTCTGTGCCGGAGGTTCCATGGAATCCCTGGCGGAGATTCAAACCCCTGCCGACGGGGAGGCCATGTATCAGCGGGGCGTCAAGATGCGGGATACCATCCTGAATATGAAGAAGCCCACCATTGCCGCTGTGTCAGGCTGGTGCATCGGGGGCGGCTTTGAGATCGCCCTGTCCTGCGATCTGATCTACGCCTCCGAGGATGCCCGGTTCGGCATGACGGAGGTGGATGTGGGGCTGGTGCCGGGCTGGGGCGGTGCCATCCGACTCCCCCGACGCACCAATCTGATTCGGGCCAAGGAGATGCTGCTGCTGGGCACCCGGCTCTCCGCCCAGGAGGCCGCCCAGCAGGGGATCATCAACCGGGTCTTTGCCAAGCAGGACCTGTTCGCCGAAGTGGACAAAATCATGGACATCATCGTCCGCAAACCTCCGCTGGCGGTCCAGGGCATCAAGGAGATCATCAGCTTGGGGGCCCTGGACACCGGCTTCGAGGATGCCCGGGAGATTGAACACCGGCTGAGCATCAAGCTCATGGGCAGCCACGATTTCCGGGAAGCGGTGGACGCCTTCCAGCACAAACGCACCCCCAAATTTGAGGGCCGCTGAACCAACGGCATATGCAAAAACCGCCTGTGGATTTTTTGGCATCCCAGGCGGTTTTTATTTTTTCTTTTTCTTTAGCAAGCTGGTATGATTTTGCTCAGAGGTGGCAGAATAACCTTTGAACGCCACTTTTCCCCGGCTCAATCACGGGAAAAATAGTCAACTTTTTTACTACTTTCCCTTCGCTCTTTTTTCTCGGAAATCGAACATTTGGCCAATTCGCTGATTTTCCTTAAAACTTTTCTTAAATAGGTTGACTTTTTGTATAAAACGCTGTATTTTGTCCAAGGTAATTGAATCTCATTTGTTTACATTTAATGTAAATGAACTAGAAGTTGGAACGTCACACCCAACACCCACACATTGACAAGGAGGATGTAACCCATGAAAGGATTCGCAATGCTGAAGATCGGCGCCACCGGTTGGATCGAAAAGGACGCCCCCGTCTGCGGCCCTCTGGACGCCATCTGCAAACCCATCGCTCTGGCCCCCTGCACCTCTGACGTGCACACGGTCTGGGCCGGTGCCATCGGTGACCGCCACAACATGATCCTGGGCCACGAGGCCGTGGGCGAAGTGGTGGAAGTGGGCAGCCTGGTCAAGGACTTCAAGGTGGGGGACAAGGTGCTGGTCTCCGCCATTACCCCGGACTGGAATTCCCGGGCCGCCCAAGAGGGTTTTGCTATGCACTCCGGCGGTATGCTGTCGGGCTGGAAGTTCTCCAACTTCAAGGACGGCGTCTTCGGCGAGTATTTCCACGTCAACGACGCCGACGGCAACCTGGCTCTGCTGCCCGAGGGCATGGACCTGGGGGCCGCCTGCATGATCAGTGACATGGTGCCCACCGGCTTCCACGGGGTGGAGCTGGCGGACGTGCAGTTCGGTGATAACGTGGCCGTCATCGGCATCGGCCCTGTGGGTCTGATGAGCGTGGCCGCCGCCGCCATCCGGGGCGCCGCCAACATCTACGCCGTGGGCTCCCGGAAGAATTGCGCCGACCTGGCCCGGGAATTCGGCGCCACCGACATCATCAACTACAAGGAAGGCGACATTGTAGAGCAGATCATGGACAAGACCCATGGCATGGGCGTGGACAAGATCGTGGTGGCCGGCGGCGACAACGACACCTTCGATCAGGCCATTCGCATGCTGAAGCCCGGCGGCATCATCGGCAACGTCAACTACCTGGGCGAGGGCGACTGGATCAAGATCCCCCGGGTGGAGTGGGGCTGCGGCATGGGCCACAAGACCATCCGCGGCGGCCTGATGCCCGGCGGCCGGGTGCGCTCGGAAAAGCTGGCCCGACTGGTGGAGACCGGCCGCATCCATCCCGAGAAGCTGATCACCCACCGCTTCCAGGGCCTGGAGGGCGTGGAGCCCGCCCTGATGCTGATGAAGGACAAGCCCAGAGACCTGATCAAGCCCCTGGTGCTGCTGTAAAGCCCCAACCTGTGACATCGGAACAGTGATTCCCTCTCATAACCTGAGCGCCCCGGACCTGCCAGGCAGGTCCGGGGCGCTCGCCCTTCCCCCGGCGTCCCTACGATACCGCAAAATAAGCTGTCATTCTGAGCCCCAGAGGGGGCGAAGAATCCTGCCCGCAAGGGCACTGGCGGGAAAAGGTCCTTCGCTGGCGCTCAGAATGACAAGAGGAAAAATGCGCAGGATGGCAGCAAAACCACGCAGGATAACAAAAAAGGGGCTGTTGCAAATTTGCAACAGCCCCTTGGGGTTTCATGGATTTACTTGACTTCCTCGCAGGAGACGGTGTAGGTGATGGCGCTGCCGTTGACCACGGGAGCGGTGGCAGGCATGGCACCAGGGGTGCCCAGCACCTCGGGGGCGGCAGCCTTGGCCGCCTCAGGATCCACCCAGGTGCCCTCGGCCTTGGCCTTGCGCTTCTTCAGGTACTCCTCGGCCTGGTTGGGGAAGCAGATATAGCTCATGACGTCCTCGTCGCTCTGAGCCAGGTCGCCCAGCTGCTTCCGGGTGTCCTCAAACATGGTGGAGGGAGCGGAGTCCGCCACCCGGCAGTCGATGGGCTTCTCATCGCCCAGGATCTGCTTGGACAGCTCCTCGTTGACGGGAGCGGGGGGATTGCCGTACTCGCCCCGGAAGTAGGCCTTGACCTCCTTGGACACCGCCTTGTAGCGGCCGGCGATGCAGTTCATAACGGCCTGGGTGCCCACCATCTGGCTCATGGGGGTCACCAGAGGAGGATAGCCCAGGTCCGCCCGGACCTTGGGGATCTCCACCAGGGCGTCGTCAAACTTGTCCATGGCGTGCAGGTCGGTGAGGTTGGCGATCATGTTGGACAGCATGCCGCCGGGGACCTTGTAGACCAGGGCCTGGGAGTCGGTGGACAGGCTCTTGGGGTTCAGGGTGCCGTCCTTCACATAGCCCTCCTTGATGGGCTTGAAGAAGTCGTTGACCTCCTTGATGACCTTCTCGTCGATGCCGGTCTCAATGCCCATCTGCTGCAGGGCATAGAACATGGTCTCGGTGGCGGGCTGGCTGGTGCCGCCGGAGAAGCAGGAGGTGGCGGTGTCGATGACGTCGATGCCGGCGTCGATGGCCTTCATATAGGTCATATAGGCCATGCCGGTGGTGCAGTGGGTGTGCAGGATGACGGGCATGTCGCCCACGGCGTCCTTGATGCCCTTGATGAGGCCGTCGGCCTCGAAGGGGCTCATGGTGCCGGCCATGTCCTTCAGGCAGATGGTGTCAAAGCCCATCCGCTGCAGCTCCTTGCACATCTCCACATACTTCTCCACGGTGTGCACCGGGCTCTGGGTGTAGGAGATGCAGCCGGAGGCCACGGTCTTGTCGGTGGCATACTTCTTGGTGGCCTCCAGAGCGGTCTGGATATTGCGGAAATCGTTCAGGGCGTCAAAGATACGGATGATGTCGATGCCGTTCTTGATGCTCAGCTCCACGAACTTCTCCACCACCGCGTCGGGGTAGTGCTTGTAGCCCAGCAGGTTCTGGCCCCGGAGCAGCATCTGCAGCCGGGAGTTGGGCAGGTGCTTGCGCAGGCCCCGGAGACGCTCCCAGGGATCCTCGTCCAGGTAACGCAGGCAGGTGTCGAAGGTGGCGCCGCCCCAGCACTCGATGGAATAGTAACCGGCCTTGTCCATGGTGGACAGGATGGGCTCGTAGGTGGAGTAGGGCAGACGGGTGGCGATCAGCGACTGGTTCGCATCGCGCAGGACTGTTTCGGTCAGCTGTACACGCATAAAAAAACCTCCATATCAGACCACCGGGCCCCAGGGCGCCGGTAAGCTGGATTGACATTCATAACCGTTAAAATTATAACACGGTTTCCAGAAAAGTAAATAGTAACCCTTCCAGAAAATACTGATATTTGAAGATATTGCGCTTTTTATACCTTCAATGCCCCGAAAAAGTTTAACTAACAAAAAGATGTTTTTTGAAAGTCCTTTTCTCATTCCCCGTCGGAGCGCCCTGTAAGCACCTCAGCCTACCAACTTGCGCCGCAGGCCCAGAATGACCGGCTCCTCCACCCCGCAGGTGCGGATGAACTCCACCACACCGCCGTAGTCCCGCTCCAGGCCCTGGATCAGGTCCAGCATGGCCTGGGCCGGGGTCTCGAAAAAGCGCTGGCTTCCTCCGTCGGGAATCCGGGTGGGCCCGCCGCCGGGCTGGACCCCCAGCTTCATCCGACCGCTCTTCATCTTCTCATAGACCGGCCCCAGGTAGAGCTGGCTGACGCAGTAGTCGGCGGCAATGTCCTCCTGGGACACCCCGGCAATGCTCAGCAGCACACAGCTCAGCAGACCGGTGCGGTCCTTGCCGGTGGTGCAGTGGAACAGCAGCGCCCCAGGCTCCTTGAGGCACAGGGGCAGCATCTCCCGGAAAAAGGCCGGATTGTCCTCCGCCATGCGCCGGTACTGCTTCCCCCAGTCAAATTCCTCCTGGCGCTGGCTGTCGTCCCCGTAGACGGCAGCCTTGTGGATCAGGGACAGGGGGTAATAGTTCACCCGCCCCGCCAGCTCGTTGGGCCGGGCCATCCGCTCCCCCTGGCTGCGCAGGTCGGCGGTACCGGTGACCCCGTAATCCAGCAGAAATTCCAGGTCCTCCCGGGGCAGCTCACAGGGGGCCTCGGACCGGAGAAAGACCCCGAATTTGGTGCATTTGCCGTCCACGGTGGGATAGCCCCCCAGGTCCCGGCAGTTATAGAGCTTTTGCAGGGGCAGCCTGCGATAGCGGTTCATAAAACCTCACTCCTCCCGGCCCGACAGCGGGATCAACACCCGCTCGATGCCGTCAAAGGCCTGCTGGCACAGGCCCTCAAAATCGTAATTCTGCTCCGCCTCCAGCAGCTCCTCCACCGTGGGGTGGGTCTTGGGATGCCGGGGGGTAAAGACGGTGCAACAGTCCTCATAGGGCAGAATAGAGGTCTGGAAGGTGCCGATTTTCCGGGCAATGGTGACGATCTCCTCCTTGTCCATGCCCACCACCGGCCGGAAGATGGGCAGGGAGCAGACACTCTGGGTCACCGCCATGGCCTCCATGGTCTGGCTGGCCACCTGGCCCAGGCTCTCGCCGGTGACCAGGCAGCCCGCCCCCACCCGCTGGGCCACCATCTCGGAAATCCGCATCATGAACCGGCGCATGGCCAGGGTGAACAGGGGCTCCGGGCAGTTGCGGCGCAGCTCCTCCTGGACCTGGGTGAAGGGGACAATGTGGACGGTGAGCCGTCCAGTGTAGGGGGTGATCTCACGGGCCAGCTGGAGCACCTTCTCCTTGGCCTCCAGGGAGGTGTAGGGGTAGCTGAAGAAGTGGACCATGTCCAGGGCCAGCCCCCGCTTGGCCATCATGTAGGCGGCCACCGGGGAGTCGATGCCTCCGGAGAGCAGGGCCACACCCCGGCCTCCGGCCCCCACCGGCAGGCCTCCGGCGCCGGGGGTGGGATTGCCATGGACGTAGCCGCTGTAATCCCGGACCTCCAGATAGACCACCAGCTCCGGGTGGTGGACGTCCACCTTCAGATGGGGATAGGCCTCATGGAGCATACCGCCCACATACTGGCTGAGCTGGATGGAGGTCATGGGGAAGCTCTTGTCCGCCCGCTTGGACTCCACCTTGAAGCTCCGGGCGGCCATCAGCTGGTCGTGGAGATAGGTCTTGGCGGTCTCCAGAAAGGCGTCCTTGTCCTTGTCGCAGGCCCGGGCCCGGCTCAGCCCCACCACGCCGAACACCGGCTGCAGGGCCTCCCAGGCCCCGTCCATATCACAGCTCTCCTCCAGGGGCTCCACATAGACGGTGGACTGGCGGGAATAGATGCGGAAGCGGCCAAAGGGGTGGAGCCGGCGGCTGATGTTGCCGGTGAGCCGGTCCTCAAACCGGCGGCGGTTCAAACCCTTCAGGACGATCTCGCCCAGTTTCAGCAGAAAAATCTCGTTCATCATAGTCGTGTTCCCTCTTTAAAAAATTGGAATCATGTTTCGCCCTATTGTACCCGATTTTTCCCACAAGGGCAAGGAAAACCGGCCTGAAACGGCGAGAAAAGCGGGCGGATTCCCCTGGAACCCGCCCGCTTATTCTGAAAATTACTTACCCACACAGAAGCGCTCGAAAATGCGCTGGGTCACGTCGTCCTTGACCACCCGGCCGGTGACCTCACCCAGGGCGTCCAAAGCCAGCTCCACATCCGAGAGCACCGCGTCCGGGGTCATCCCCTGTGCCATGCCCTCAAAAACCGCCTCCAGGCACTGGGCGGCCCGGCCCACGGCCTCAGCCTGGCGCTGGGAGGTGAGGATCTCGCCGTTGTCGCCGCCCCCCTCTGGGAAGCGCCGGGCAATCTCCCGTTCCAGCTCCTCCAGCCCCTGACCGGTCACCGAGGACAGGGCCAGCACACCCTCCAGCTCCGGCAGAGCAAAGCCGGGCCGGTCCGACTTGGTGGCCAGCAGGATCACCTGGGGCACCTTCTGGGCCAGAGCCAGGATGGCCCGGTCCTCCTGGGTGACGGGCCGGGTGCCGTCCACCAGCACCAGGGCCAGCTCCGCCCGCTCCAGAGCCTGGCGGGAGCGCTCCACCCCAATCCGCTCCACCGTGTCCCCGGTCTCCCGGAGTCCGGCGGTGTCGATGAGCCGCAGCAGCACGCCCCCCACCGCGGCCTTCTCCTCCACCGTGTCCCGGGTGGTGCCGGGGATGTCGGTGACGATGGCCCGATCGTAGCCCAAAAGGGCGTTTAACAGGCTGGATTTGCCGCTGTTGGGCAGTCCCACAATGGCGCAGGCCACCCCGTCATAGAGCCGCCGGCCCCGGCGGTAGCTGGCGGCCAATTGTCTGAGCTCTTCCGCGGCCCGACCCACGGCGTCGGTGATCTCCCCCTGGTCAAAGGGCTCCAGATCCTCGTCGGAGTAGTCCAGCACCACGTCGAAATGGGCCATCAGATCCACCAGCCCGTCATAGATTTTGCCGATCTTCCGGCCCATGGCGCCCCCCAGCTGACTGGCGGCGCACCGGGCGGCGGCGGGGGTCTCGGCGTCAATCAGGTCGATGACCGCCTCCGCCTGGGTCAGGTCCATCCGGCCGTTGAGGAAGGCCCGGCGGGTGAACTCCCCGGCCTTGGCCTGGCGCACTCCCAGGGCAAACAGGGCCTCCAGGGCGGCGGTGAGCACCGCCGGGGAGCCGTGGCACTGGAGCTCCGCCGTGTCCTCCCCGGTGTAGCTCCGGGGGGCCTTGGACCAGGTGGCCAGGCACCGGTCCAGCACCCGGCCCTTCTCATCCCGCAGAGTGCCGTAGACCAGGGTGCCCACGGGATAATCCGATACTTTCTTGCCCGAGGCCGGGGTGAACAGCTTCTCCACCGCCGAGAGGCTGCCGGGGCCCGAGAGCCGGACGATGCCGATGGCGCTGCGGCCGGCGCCGGTGGCGATGGCGGCAATGGTGTCGCTCACGCCCTCACCCCCTCATAATGCGGATGGCCCGGGTGATGTTGGAGATATGGGCCAGCTGGGTGTCCCCCCCGAACTCCCCGTCCAGGGTCCAGGCCACCTGCTGCTGGCTCTCAAAGGTGATGTCTCCGGACTGGAAGCCGATGACATTGCCGTCGGGCTTTTTGGTCATCAGGGCGTTGAGAATGGTGGTCAGCTCCTCGGGGGTCTGGGGATTTTTCACCAGCATCACCTCGAACAGCCCGTCATCCAGCTTGACGTGCTCCTTCTTGACCCCCCGGAAGCCCCCCACGGAGATGGAGTCCGTCACCATGCCGTAGATGAAGTCCCCCTCGATGGTCTCCCCGTCGTGGGTCACCTTCATATGGCAGGGCCGCAGCTGGGTCAGGCTCTTGATGCCCCCCAGCACATAGGCCAGATGGCCCAGGACGTTTTTGGAGCTCTGGGGGGTGGCGTAGCTCACCTCGGAAAAGACGCCGAAGGCGGCCACATAGACAAAGGGCCGGCCGTTGAAGTCCCCCACGTCGCAGAGGCTGGGACTGCCCTCCACGGCGATCCGGGCCGCCTTCATCAGGTCCGCCGGCAGCTTCAGGGTCTTGGAAAAATCGTTGGTGGTTCCCGCCGGAATGTAGCCCAGGGTGGCCAGCTGATCCCGCCGGGTCATGAGGCCGGTGACCACCTCGTTCAGGGTGCCGTCGCCGCCGCAGCACACCACATGGTCATATTGTGTCCCCAGCTCCGCGGCAATCCTGGTGGCGTCTCCCCGGAACAGGGTGGGGTGCACCGTCACCTCGTAGCCGGCAGTGGTATACAAGTAGACCACGTCGTGGAGCTTCTGGGCGATCCGCTTCTTGCCCGCCTGGGGGTTATAGATCAACAACAGGCGTTTCATAAAAACCTCCCAATGTCTGACTCAAAATCTGTAATTGAATGTATTATCCTCTCTTCTGTACAAAAAAACAACCGTCACTTTGAAAACTTTCTGCTTTCGCTCCCCCTCCAGGGGGTTGCAGATGGGAAAATGAGTGCTATAATTACATTACTTCACCCATTTAAACAAATCAATTCTCACCCCGAGGAGGCATCCTTTCCATGCTGGATATCAAGATTGAATACACAAAAAATCCCAAAACCAAACCGGCGGACGAAACCAAGCTGGGCTTCGGCAAGATCTTCTCCGACCACATGTTCCTGATGGATTACACCAAGGGTGAGGGCTGGCACGATCCCCGCATCGTCCCCTATCAGCCCTTCTCTATGGACCCGGCCTGCGTGGTGCTCCACTACGCCCAGGAGCTGTTCGAGGGCCTGAAGGCCTATCGCACCGCCGACAACACCATCCAGCTCTTCCGGCCCGAGTGCAACGCCCAGCGCTGCATTGACTCCAGCGACCGCATGTGCGTCCCCCCCATCCCGGTGGAGGACTTTGTCCAGGCCGTCAAGGCCCTGGTCAGCGTGGAGAAGGACTGGGTGCCCCACACCGACGGCGCCTCCCTCTACATCCGCCCCTTCGTCTTTGCCACCGACGTGGGCCTGGGGGTCCACGCCTCCCACCACTACACCTTCTGCATCATCTGCTCTCCCTCCGGCGCCTACTATGCCGAGGGCATCAACCCGGTGCGCATCTATGTGGAGGATGAGTACATCCGGGCCGCCCCGGGCCTCACCGGCTTCACCAAGTGCGGCGGCAATTACGCCGCCTCCATCAAGGCCGGCGAGATGGCCGAGGAACAGGGCTACGCCCAGGTGCTCTGGCTGGACGGCGTGGAGAAGAAGTATGTGGAAGAAGTGGGCGCCATGAACATCTTCTTCAAGATCGACGGCAAGCTCTACACCGCCGCCTGCGTGGGCACCGTGCTGCCCGGCGTCACCCGCCGCTCCGTCATCGAGCTGTGCAAGGACTGGGGCTATGAGGTCATCGAGGGCAAGCTGGCCATCGCCGACATCATGGCCGCCGCCAAAGACGGCAAGCTGGAGGAAGTCTTCGGCACCGGCACCGCCGCCGTGGTCTCCCCGGTGAAGGAGCTGAAGTGGAAGGACGATGTGGCCTATATCTCCGAGGGCAAGATCGGCCCCCTGACCCAGAAGCTCTACGACACCCTCACCGGCATCCAGTGGGGCAAGCTGCCCGACACCAAGGGCTGGACCGTCAAGGTGGACTGAGTATTTCCCCAGATTCCATAACCCATCACCGGCCTGCGAACGATGGTTCGCAGGCCGGTTTCTTTTTTGCATTAAACCACCGCAAATTTTTCCTGTCCAGGGTATATCCCCCTCCAAACCCGGCAACACTTGGGCTTGGAGGTGTTTTTTATGAACAAAAAACCCGGTTTCTTTCAGAAGGCCGAAAAAGCCCTGGCCGGCAAGGGGTTTTACATGGTATTACTCCTCTGCCTGGTCATTCTGGGCGCGTCCGGCTATTTCCTCTACCGCACCGTCAGCGACATCGGCGCAAATTCCACTCAGAGTGCGTCGGCCCCCGCTGAAGTGACGGTGACCGCCCCCGCCGACCAGGAGACGGAACCCGTCTCCCAGACTGAGACGGCGGAGGAACAGGAGGATCCCCAGCCCTCCACCAGCCTGGAGGACTCCAAGCAGACCGCCGCCCAGGAGGAGGCCCAGCAGGTGCTGGAGCCCAGCGCGACGGAAGAGGCCGCGCCGGTGGACAACCCCTCTGAGGAGGAGGCCGCCGCCGTGGACGCTCAGCCTGAGTCCCAGGAAGTGGCCGCCCCTCAGGAAGAGGTGACGGCGGAGGCGGAAAACGTCCCTGCCGCCCTCAGCTGGCCGGTGGAGGGGGATGTGGTGGCCGCCTTCTCCTCCTCGGAGCTGACCTATAACGAGGTCATGGGGGACTGGCGCACCCACAACGGCCTGGACATCAGCGCCGCCCTGGGCACTGAGGTGCTGGCCGCCGCTGACGGCGCCGTGGAGTCCATCTCCAACGACCCGGTCACCGGCACCACCTTGACCCTGACCCACAGCGGCGGGATGACCACGGTCTACGGCAACCTGGACCCGGACACTCTCAGTGTGGCGGTGGGT
>CABRZO010000040.1 GCA_902475455.1 uncultured Eubacteriales bacterium | reverse complement strand
CGAGCCCACCGCCATGCTGGACCCCATCGGCCGGGAGGAGGTCATCCGTACCATCCAGAAGCTGAACCGGGAACAGGGCGTCACCGTGGTGCTCATCACCCATCATATGGACGAGGCAGCCAAGGCGGACCGGCTGGTGGTGATGGACCACGGCAAGGTCATCGCCGACGGGGCCCCCAGAACGGTGTTTCAGGACGTGGAAGGACTGAGATCCGTGGGGCTCACCGTGCCGGAGCCGGTGGGGCTGCTCTACCAGCTGCGCCAGGCTGGGCTGGACGTGCCCCTGGACGCGTTGTCGGTGGAGGAGTGCGCCGCTGCCATTGCCAAAGCCTTAAAGGGCTGATCAGAATCGACAGATAGGACTGGAGTGCCATTGGAACCGATTATTGAAACACAGAAGCTGACCCACACTTACAGTGTGGGCACGCCATTTGAACATAACGCCCTGGACGGGGTGGATTTCAAGGCCTACCCCGGGGAAATCCTGGGGATCATCGGCCACACCGGCTCGGGCAAATCCACCCTGATCCAGCACCTGAACGGGCTGCTGAAGCCCACAGCCGGCAAGGTGCTCTTTCAGGGCCGGGACATCTGGGAGCAGCCCAAGAAAATCAGGGAGGTCCGGTTCCAGGTGGGGCTGGTCTTTCAGTACCCGGAGTACCAGCTCTTCGAGGAGACCGTTTATAAGGACATCGCCTTCGGCCCCGGCAATATGAAGCTGGACCAGCAGGAGATCGACCGGCGGGTCCATGCCGCCATCGACTTTGTCAACCTGCCCGAGAGCGTGCTGCAAAAATCACCCTTTGAGCTTTCCGGGGGCCAGAAGCGCCGGGTGGCCATCGCCGGGGTGCTGGCCATGAACCCCAAGGTGCTGATTCTGGACGAGCCCACCGCCGGACTGGATCCCCGGGGCCGGGACGCCATTCTGGAAAATATCCGCAACATTCACGAGATACAGGGTACCACCATCATTCTGGTGTCCCACTCTATGGACGAAATCGCCCGGTGCGTGGACCGGCTCTATGTGGTCAACGACGGCCGGCTGCCCTTTGAGGGCAAGCCCGGGGAAGTCTTTGTCCACGGGGAGGAGCTGCGCTCCATGGGCCTCAACATCCCCCAGGTGACCCAGGTAGCCCAGGCCTTGAACCGGCTTGGTGTGCCGGTAAATCCGGCGGTCTACACCCTGGAGGATGCGGTCCGGGCCATTCTGGCAGTCAAAGGGAAGGGGGGCGGTGCTTCATGCTGAAGGACATCACCCTGGGCCAGTATTTCCCCGGGGACAGCATCGTCCACCGGCTGGACCCCCGCACCAAGATCATCCTGGTGGTGGTCTATATTGTCTCCCTGTTTATGGCCAAATTCGTGTTCAGCTACGGCGTGGTCATGGCGGTGCTGGTCACCTGCATCCTGCTCTCCCATGTGGGATTCAAGGCCATATTCAAGGGGATGAAGGCGGTTTTCGTGATCATTTTGATCACCGCCATTTTGAACCTGTTTTATAACAGCACCGGAACCCTGCTGGTGCACTTCTGGCGCATCAATATCTACACCGGCGGCGTGCGGATGGCCATTATGATGGTGCTCCGGATCATGATGCTGATCTCCGGCACCTTCCTGCTGACCTACACCACATCCCCCATCCAACTCACCGACGGCATTGAGAGCCTGCTGGGCCCCCTGAAAAAGCTCCATCTGCCCATCCATGAGCTGGCCATGATGATGAGCATCGCCCTGCGGTTCATCCCCACCCTGATCGAGGAGACGGACAAGATCATGTCCGCCCAGAAGGCCCGGGGCGCCGACTTTGAGTCGGGCAACTTGATCCAGAAGGCCAAGGCCCTGGTGCCCCTGCTGGTGCCTCTCTTTGTCTCTGCCTTCCGGCGGGCCGACGAGCTGGCCACCGCCATGGAGTGCCGGTGCTATCACGGAGACAGCGGCCGCACCCGGATGAAGAAACTCAGCTATGCCCCCCGGGACGCCGTGGCCCTGGTGCTGGGGGCGGTGGTGCTGGCAGCGGTGCTGGTGCTGCGGCAATTCCAGCTGTAATTGAGGTTTTTATGCGGAATATTGCGTTAAAGTTAATGTATGTGGGCACCGCCTACCACGGTTGGCAGGTGCAGAAAAACGGCGTCACCGTCCAGGAGACCCTGCAAAACGCCCTGGCCACCGTGGTGTGCCACCCGGTGAAATGCACCGGCGCCGGCCGCACCGACGCCGGAGTCCACGCGGAAGTCTATATCGCCAACTTCCGTACTACCTCCACCATCCCGGTGGACCGGCTGCCCCTGGCGGTGAATACCCGGCTCCCGGAGGACATCGTGGTGGTCTCCGCCCGGGAGGTCAGCGAGGGCTTCAATGCCATCGGCTCCTGTGTGAAAAAGGAATACACCTACCGGGTCTACAACTCCCGGATTCGAAATGCTTTTTATGTCAACCGAGCCTATTTTTACCCCAAGCACCTGGATGAGGCGGTGATGGCGGAGGCGGCAAGGCGGTTTGTGGGCACCCACGACTTTGCCGCTGTCCGGGCGGTGGGCACCAATGTGAAATCCACGGTCCGCACCGTCTACTACTTTGATGTGGCCCGGAAGGGGGACCTCATTGAGCTGAAGGTGTGTGCCAACGGATTTCTGTACAACATGGTCCGGGCCATGACCGGCACTGTGCTCTACGCCGCCGAGGGCAAGCTGACGCCCGATGGCATCAGCGATATTTTGGAGCGGGGCAACCGCACCGAGGCGGGCCCCACGGTGCCCCCCGGGGGACTCTACATGACCAAGCTGTGGTATAACGAGCCGGTGGGGCTGGACACGGACCCCCAATGATCAGCGGCCGGGGGCAGCCCCTGGGCCGAAAGAGGACTTAGCGCTATGGATGAAAAGAAACAGGATCAAGTGACAGAGGATGCCGCCCAGGAGACGGTGGAGCCCAAGAAAAAGAAAAAACAGAAAAAGGTGAAAAAGCCCCCCAGCAAGCTGCGTCAGCTGGTGAATCGGGTGGTGGCCCTAGTGGTCACGGTGATTCTGGTGTTGGGTGCGGTCTATCTGGTGGTCAACCGGGATAAACTCAATGTGGATGCCCTGCGTCGAGCCATCGCCTACCGCACCTCCAGCGGAGAGGAGGCCACCCAGTTCAACTATAACGCCGCCCCCTCCGGGGCCTTCGCCCAGCTGGACGGCGGTATTCTGGTGTGCTCCAGCACCGGCTTTCAGCTGGTGGCCCGGAATGGGGAGACCGTCATCGACGAGACGGTTGCCCTGGAACAGCCTGTGGTCTCCACCGCCGGGGACTACGCCGTGGTCTACGACGCCGGGGGAACGGCGCTGTATCTGATCCATCGGCAGGAAGTGGTGCGTACCTATACCCCGGCCAAGAACCAGGATCTGCTGGCGGCCCGGGTCAGTGAGAACGGCTACCTGACCGTGGTGGAAGAGGCCAGCGGTTATAAGGCGGCGGTCACCGTCTATGACACCGACGGGGAGCCGGTGGTCACCGAGAATATCTCCAGCGCCTTTATCTCCGACGCCATTCTGTCCCCGGACGGCAAGACGCTGGCGGTGGTCTCCATCGGAGAGGACACTGCGGGATTCAACACGGCCCTTGTGTTCTATAACGTCTCCGACGGCAGCGAGCGCACCCGGTTTGTGCTGGGCAACGACGTGGTGCTGGATCTGGATTGGGAGAAGAATACCCTCTGGGTGGCCGGAGAGTACGGCACCTACTGCATTGAGAAGGACACCATGACGGTGGAAAATGTGGATGCCAGCCGCAACCTTCAGAGCTTCTCCCTGGGCGGCGACGACTTTGCCGCCATGTTCTATACCAACTACCAGGGGGGCAGCGCCGGCTCCATCACCCTGTTGGACGGAGAGGGAAGGGAGCGCTCCCTGGGCATCAATGAAGAGGTGCTGGATGTATCCGCCGCGGGAGACTATGTGGCGGTGCTCACCGGCAATGAACTCACCATCTATAAAAGCGACCTTACCCTGTATGCCGCCACCTCCAATTCCTGGGGGGCACGGCGGGTGCTGATGCGGGAGGACGGCAGCGCGCTGTTGGTTACCAACGAGAGCGCCAGCCTCTACCTCCCGGAATAAGAACCCAGAGCCGTGAGACCGGCAATCCCTGAGCATAAGGAGGTTTTCCTTGACCATTCTGCAATTGTTTCCGGACCTGATCTGCGTGGCGATTCTGCTGCTGTTTGTGATTTTGGGATATTGCCGGGGCATGTTCCGCACCCTGTCGGGATTGCTGTCCTGGTTGGTGGCCCTGTTTGGTGCCAAACTCATTGCGGACCAGGGCGCACCGATGATGGTGGATATGCTTTTGCCCAAGGTCCAGCCCTATGTGACCCAGCGGCTGGGGGAAGTGATGGCGGAGAGCGCCTCAGGTTCCTCCGGCGGCGAGGGGCTGGGAGTGCTGGGTATGATCCCCGGCGTCCAGGATCTGCTGGAGGGGGCTACCGACACCTTGACAGACACCCTGGCCCCGGCCATTGCCCGGGAGGTATCCCAGCTGTTGGGCTGGTTCATCCTATTTGTCCTGGGCTTTATTGTCCTGAAGCTGCTGTGTCGGCTGGTGATCTGGCTGCTGGATCAGCTGGATCGTGTCCCGGGACTGCACCTGCTCAATCACCTGGGTGGTGCGCTTCTGGGAGGGCTGAAGGGGCTGCTGTTGCTGGTGCTGGCAGCGGTTGTACTGACTTGGTTTGACCTGCTGCCCCGGGCCCTGGTGGAGGGCACCGTGCTGCTGCGCTGGATTGCAGGGATCGGTGGCCTTTACTAAAATTTTTTGTTCGAAACATACTTTGTTCATATTTTTCTGTCATAATCCCTACTTGAACCCGGATCATTTTGATTTTGGTAGGTAGAAACGGCCCTGCGGGGCGGTTTTTCGGCGCCTCGGGCGCCATAAAACGGGGCGAGTCCCCGTTTCAAATTACGCTATCTGACTGTCATCCGGCTTTGCCGGATGGGAAGGGAGTCACCTTTTATGCAGCCTACGCTCTGCTCCAGATGTAAAAAGAATATAGCCGTCATTTTTGTCAGCAAGATTGAGAACGGAGAGACCAAAAACGAGGGCCTCTGCCTCAAGTGTGCCCGGACCATGGGCATCAAGCCCATCGACGACATGATGAAGCGCATGGGTATCTCCGACGAGGATCTGGACAATCTGACGGATGAGATGATGAATGTGTTCAACAGCGGCGAGGGCCTGGAGGGGCTGATGCCCCAGTTCCAGGGGGAGCCCTCCGAGGACGAGGAGGAGGATGAGGGCAAGACCGCCACCTTCCCCTTCCTGAACCGGCTCTTCGGGGCCAACCACCAGGGAAATCCCGCCCCTCGGGAGGAGGGAACCCCGGGCCCTGGTCCCGGTGCCGGACCCGCCCGGCCTGAGAAGCCCAAGGGGGGCAAAAAGAAGTTTTTGGACAACTATTGCATCAACCTCACCAACCGGGCCCGCAGCGGCAAGCTGGACGGGGTCATCGGCCGGGAGGAGGAGATCCAGCGGGTCATCCAGATTCTGAACCGCCGCCAGAAGAACAACCCCTGTCTGATTGGCGAGCCCGGCGTGGGCAAGACCGCCATCGCCGAGGGCCTCGCCATCCGCATCGCCCAGGGGGATGTGCCCTATAAACTCCAGGACAAGGAGGTCTATCTGCTGGACCTGACCGCCCTGGTGGCGGGCACCCAGTTCCGGGGCCAGTTTGAGAGCCGGATGAAGGGTCTCATTGAGGAGATTCGCAAGGCGGGCAACGTGATCCTGGTCATCGATGAGATCCACAATATTGTGGGGGCCGGTGACGCCGAGGGTTCCATGAATGCTGCCAACATCCTGAAGCCCGCTCTGTCTCGGGGAGAGATTCAGGTCATCGGCGCCACCACCTTTACCGAGTATCGCAAGCACATTGAAAAGGACACCGCTCTGGAGCGCCGGTTCCAGCCGGTCACCGTCAACGAGCCCTCCATCGAGGACAGTGTGAAGATCATCAAGGGCATCGCCCATTTTTATGAAAACTACCACAGCGTCCGGGTCTCCGACGCGGTGGCCTATCAGACCGTGGTGATGTCGGAGCGGTATATCACCGACCGCTATCTGCCGGACAAGGCCATCGACCTGCTGGACGAGGCCTGCTCCGATGTCAACCTCCATAACGCCACCCTGGCCCGGCTGGCCGCCGTCAGAAAGGAGCGGGCGGACCTGGCCAAGGAGAAGGAGCTGCTGCTCAGTGAGGTCTCCAAGCAGGACGAAAAGCGCAACGACGACCTGACGGAGAACGAGCAGAAGCAGGCCCGGGCCCGGCAGGAGCTCTCTGCCCTGAATCAGGCCCGCCGCACCATCATGAGCGACCAGACCATGACCGAGGAGACCCGCCGCAGCCGGCTGGAGACCAACGACGCCCGCCGGGGAGACATCCAGCGGACTCTGGACGCCCTGGCCCAGGAGCGCCAGGCCATCCAGGGCCGGGAGGCGGACCGGTCCTTTGAGCGGCTGGCCATCATCCGCTCTCAGGACATGCGTCTGGAGCAGGAGCAGCAGGAGCTGGAGTCGGTGCCCTGGCCTGAACTCAATGTGGAGAATTTGGCCCGTGTCATCGAGCAGTGGACCGGCATCCCCGCCAGCCGCATCCAGGAGGCGGAGTTCGGCCGCCTGGCCCATCTGGGGGAGCGGCTCCGGGAGCGCATCATTGGCCAGGATAAGGCCATCGACGCAGTGACCGCCGCCATCCGCCGCAACCGGGTGGGTATCTCCCCCAAGCACAAGCCGGTTTCCTTCATCTTTGTGGGCTCCACCGGCGTGGGCAAGACCGAACTGGTCAAGCAGCTGGCCCAGGAGCTGTTCCACTCTCCGGATGCCCTGATCCGTCTGGACATGTCCGAGTTCATGGAGAAGCACTCGGTGTCTCGGCTCATCGGATCCCCTCCCGGCTATGTGGGCTATGACGAGGCGGGCCAGCTCACCGAGAAGATCCGCCGCAAGCCCTATGCGGTGATCCTCTTTGACGAAATCGAAAAGGCCCATCCCGACGTGCTCAATGTGCTGCTTCAGATTCTGGATGACGGCCGGGTCACCGATTCCCACGGCCGCACGGTCAATTTTGAAAACACAGTCATTATTATGACCTCCAACGCCGGCAGCGACCGGAAGGAGGGGACCGTGGGCTTCGGCCACAGCCTGAACGAACTGGACGAGGAGCGCACCCTGAAGGCCCTACAGGGCTTCCTGCGGCCTGAGTTCATCAACCGGGTGGATGAGATTGTCCACTTCAACCGGCTCACCGAGGAGGATTTCAAGGGCATCACCCGGATCATGCTGGGCGAGCTCACCGAGTCCTTGGAGGAGAAGGGGGTTCATTTCACCTTCGACGATGCCCTGGTGGACTATCTGACCCATAAGTCCTATTCGCTGACCTATGGCGCCCGGAACCTGCGGCGGCTCATCCAGCGGGAGCTGGAGGACGCCATTGCCACCCGGATCATCGACAGCTACGCTCACCCCATTACCCAGCTGAAGGCCACGGCGGAAAACGATACCATTCAACTGATTTCCATGTGATGGAAATGATAAGGCAGGTCTCCATAAAGCCTGGGGACCTGCCTTTTTCGTTTGGATATTGCGGGTGCTTTGCTTTCCGATGCAGAGAAGGAGCCCCGATACAATAATTGCTATTCTGGTGAAAAATCCGGCGTTTTTCCTGTTTGATCTTTACAGAATCTGCAAAATAGATTAGAATTAATGAGAAGCATTCTTATATGGATTGACATTAACGCGGCATCTGTGGCAGAGACAACGACAATGTTTGTGCCGTTTGGATGGGAAGGGGGAAGTCGTATGCCTGATGTCGTGAAGTACAGCATTTCTGAAGTTAACATTCCAGCCGCCCTGGTGGCAAATGGATTGGGATTGTGCCTGATGCTTGCCATCATGCTCACCAAGCGTAAGCGGGTGCGCATGGTTTCCTATGATGGAAAAATCTTCTTTTGGATGTGCCGCATTTGTTTGGGGCTGTGTGCCTTGGAGTCGGTGGCGTTTCTGGTGGATGGGCAGGACTTTTCAGGAGCGAGATCGTTGTCGATTTTTCTGAATGTGGCTATTTTTTCCTCCAGCGTTATTATGAGCTACCTTTGGATTTGCTATGTGGATTTCAAGCTGTTTGAAAGCCATGAGCGGCTGCGGCGGATCTGTCCCATTGCCGCCCTTCCCGCGGTGGCGGTCTGTGTTATGATTCTTGCCAACCTTTTTGCAGACGTGTTTTTTGGGGTGACAGATACCAACGTCTATTATCGGACCCAGCTGTTTTGGATTCCCTATGCAGTGGTATACGGTTATATGATATATGGCGCGGTGCTGGTATTTCTCTATCGCAAACGGACCAATAAATACCTGTTTTTGCCGGTGGTTGCCTTTTTGCTGCCGATTTTTATGGGCAGCGTCATTCAGCTGCTCTGTTATGGGCTGGCGCTGATTTTCCCGTCGGTGGCGCTGGGGTTGACTCTGCTCTACATCAGCCTGCAGAATGAGGAAACCTTTCTGGACCCGCTGACCAACTTATATAACCGCAACTATTTACTCCACTATATGGATCACATCACAAAACAGGTCCAGCGGGGAAAGCATATGACGGGCATCATGTTGGACATCAACAATTTCAAGCAGATTAATGACACCCTGGGACATATCGCCGGTGACGGCGTGCTGCGGGCAGTGGGAAACATGCTGCTCCAGGCAACCGAACACGGAACAGTGGTTTTTCGCTACGGAGGGGACGAATTTATTATCCTGTTGGAGGACGCCGATTTCGATGATGTCCAGAAGATCCGGGCGAATATTGCCCGGGAGCTGGAAGCCTATAACGCCTCCGGACAGGCTCCCTTGCCGGTTTCCCTGTCTGCGGGGATTGCGGAATTCAACAAGGTGGACATTTTTGAATTTTTCCAGGAGATGGACCGGAATATGTATGCGGAAAAGCGGGCGTTTTATATGCTCGAAGAGGATGAAAGCGAAGTGTCTATCCAGTAAAAAGAAGAGAGATGTCAGGCGGGTGTTGGAAATGAAAGCGGGCAGATCATCCCGGTTGTACGGTGCTGTTTTGAGCATTGTGCTGCTGGTGTTTGTGGCAGTACTGTTGCTGTTTATGATTGGTTTGGTGCGGACCAAGCTTTTGCAGAATACGCAGGATCTGGGCATGGCGCTGGTGGAAAGCTACTCGGTAGAAGAGGAGATGAACATCAGCAACCTGGAGAAGGAGGTTATTCTGGCCGGCAACTATGTGGATGAGATTACCAGTGACGGCGGCACCGGAGAAGAGATTCAGGACTGGCTGGAGAGCTATTTTTCCAAACTCATCAATGTCATGGGTGAGGGAATGATTGACGCCTACGCAGTGGTAGACGGTCATATCATTGCGGCCAACCCCTGGGAGGGGGATGAGAGCTACAGTTACAGCGAGACCGAATGGTATCGCAGGGCACTGGAAGCCCAGGGTGAGGTGGTCTGTGGAGAGGTATACACCGACGCCATCACCGGTCAGCGTATTTTCACCATTTCCAAGGAGCTGGAACGGGACGGGGACGTGTTTGCCTTGGACGTCTACGTCCAGAATCCGGCGCTTCACAACACCACCCACTCCCTGCCGGAGGACGGATCCTACTATCTGTGCGACGAAAATGGGAACCTGCTCTATGCTATGGCAAAATGGGATATTGATGATGATCAGCTCCAGGAGTATGCCAATTACATTCTCAGCGGGATAGCGGATGGATCTCTGGCGGCATATGATTCATTTTTTAAGGATATGGACGGAGTGAACCGAGGCGTCTACTATCGAGAAATGAGCAACGGCTGGACCGTCATCATGACTTTGCCAGTCAATTCTATCCTGATGGGCGAAAGAAACATTGTAGTTTATGTGATGGCAGTGCTGGCGCTGGCCCTGTTTCTGGTGGTCACGCTGATGACGGTTCAGGATATCCTGAGAAACCGCCGCATGAAAAAGGCCGATGACACGGCCCACATGCTGGGCGATTCCTTTTACGCCATTTACCGGGTAAATTTCAGGGACGGCACCTATGAGGCTTTCAAAGCCTATGACGATCTGAAATCGGAGCTGAGCAAGCGGGGGGATTATGCCCGGCTGTTGCAAGGCATCCGGGCCAAGGTGAAGCCCAGTACTTACCGGGCCTTTGAGGTCAGCTTCTCCCTGGATAGCATCCGTCAGCGGGCCGCCCAGGGGATTGCGGATTACGGCGGAGATTACCAGCGGCGCTTTGATGATGAGTACCGCTGGGTCAACATCCGCACCCTCTATGATCCCAGCATTACCCCGGATGAAGTGATCCTCTGCTTCCGGGATGTGGACGAGGAAAAACGCCGGGAGCTGCAGCATACCATCATTTTGCAGGAGGCGCTGGAGGAAGCCCAGAAGAGTACCCGGGCCAAGTCGGAATTTTTCAGCAGAATGTCCCATGATATGCGTACTCCCCTCAATGCCATCATCGGCTGCTGTGACCTGGCGGAAAAAAGCCATACAGAGGATGACCACGGTAAAGTCTGGGAGTACATCAAGAAGATCCAGTTCGCCGGCAATCAGCTGTTGGGCCTGATCAATGATATTTTGGAGCTGTCCAGAATGGAATCGGGCAAGCACCGGCTGAATTATGAAGAGATCGATTTGAAGGCACTGTTGGAAAACACCGCAGATATTTTCCGGGATCGGGCCCAGGAAGATGGAAAGACCCTGGAGGTCAGCCTTGATTTCCGGGAGAGCCATGTGTTGGGCGACGAGAAGAAGATCAGCCAGATCGTCAACAACCTGTTGTCCAATGCCATCAAATACAGCGAAGCCGGGGACCGTATCCGTCTGGAGGCCAGACAGTTTGATTTCCAGGAGCACAGCAAATACCAGATTGTTGTGGAGGATACGGGAATCGGCATGTCGGAAAGCTTCCTGGAACACCTCTTTGAACCCTATTCCCGGGAGACTACCTTCTCCTCCCGCTCTACGGTGGGCACCGGGTTGGGCATGGCCATTGTAAAGAGTCTGGTTCAACAGATGAGCGGTGAAATCTCCGTTCAAAGCCAGCTGGGCGTGGGAAGCCGCTTTACGGTGACGATTCCGCTGAAAACGGTGCAGGAGCCCCCTGTGGATGCGGAGAAGCGGCCCATCCAGCAACCGTTTTCGGAGGAATTCGACTGGTCCGGCCGCCGGATCCTGGTGGCGGAGGATAACGAGTTGAACCGGGAGATTGTCACCGAAATCTTGAAGCAGTTTGGCGCCCAGGTGCTGCCGGCAGTGAACGGAGCGGAAGCGGTGCAGGTCTTTTCGGGGACAGAGGTCTATTCCATCGACGCTATTCTGATGGATATGCAGATGCCCCAGATGGACGGCTGCCAGGCGGCCATGGCCATCCGCCACCTGAAGCGGGCAGATGCCGGAGGCGTACCCATCATTGCGGTGACGGCCAATGCCTTTGCTGAGGACATAGACCAGACCACCAAGGCGGGTATGAACGACCATGTGTCCAAGCCCATTGACAGCAAAGTGCTGCGGCAGACCATGCAAAAACTCATCGGGGAATGGGACGCCCACCGGGGCACTTCCCGGACAAAGGAATGACAGGAGGGGATGGGCCTTGAGCGCATCCAAAGAAGAAACGATACTGATTGTGGATGACGAGGAGATCAACCGGGTCTTATTGTCCAATATCTTCTCTTCGGAGTACAACATTGTGGAGGCGGAGGACGGACTGGCGGGACTGTCGGCAATTCAGGATAGCTTCAGTCCCCTGAGTGCCGTATTGCTGGATGTGGTTATGCCCCGGATGGATGGACTCCAGGTGCTGCGCCAGCTGAACCGGCAGGGATATACGGAAAAAGTCCCTGTTTTCCTCATTACTGCCGATGTGGGCAGTTCCACCATTCGGGAGGCCTACGAGCTGGGGGTCATGGACGTCATTTTCAAACCTGTGGTGCCCTATATCGTCCGGCGGCGAGTCAATTCCGTGGTGGAGTTGTTCCGAGCCCGGCGCATCCTTGGCGCCGAGGTGGAGCGGCAGCGGGACCAGCTGCTGCTCCAGGCCCAGCAGCTGGCGGAAATGGGGATGGGCATGGTGGAGGCTCTGTCCACCGCCATTGAATTCCGAAGCGATGAATCCGGAGCCCATGTCCGCCGGATTCACGATATCACCTGTTATCTGCTGCGGAATACCCCTTTGGGCCAAGGGCTTTCTGAAGATCAGATCAAGCTGATTGGTGTGGCGGCTATCACTCATGATGTGGGTAAAATCTCTATACCGGATGCTATTTTGAATAAGAAGGGCCGTCTCTCCCCAGAGGAGTTTGAGCTGATGAAGACCCATACTGTGAAGGGGGCGGAGCTGCTGTCTCAAATTCCCCAGATGCGACAGCATTTGGCATATCAGTATGCCTATGACATCGCACTGCACCATCACGAGCGCTGGGACGGAGGCGGCTATCCCGATGGCCTGGTGGGGGATGAGACCCCCATATGGACCCAGATCGTCTCCCTGGCGGATGTGTATGACGCCCTGGTCAGCAAACGATGCTATAAGGATGCGCTGCCCGCGGACCGGGCCGTGGAGATGATCCTGGGGGGCGCCTGCGGCGTGTTCAACCCCTGGCTGTTGGAGTGTTTTCAGCAGGTAGAACCGGTACTCCGGGGTTTTTACCAGAAAGATAAAGGAGATCAAATATATGGACCAGAACATCAGGGAGCAGCTGGAGACTGTCGGCATCAATGTGGATGAGGCTCTGGAGCGCTTTATGGACAACGAAGGGCTGATGTTGAAGTTCCTGTTGCGCTTTGCCCAGGACGAAAATTTCGCACTGCTCAGGCAGGGGCTGGAACAGCGGGACGCCGCAGCGGCCTATACCGCGGCCCACACTCTGAAGGGAGTGGTGGGAAACTTGGCCATGAAGGAGCTGTTCCGAATGACGAGCCAGGTGGTGGAGGATCTCAGGCGAGAAGATATTGACACCGCCGCCGGTCGGATGGAGGCCCTGGAGGCCCAGTATCGCCGGACAGTGGAGGTGCTGAACCGGCTGGCGTAAGCCTGCCTGGGGCGATCTGCTCAGGGCCTGCGCAATTACATAGGCAAAACCGCTGAAAGGCGGCGACGCAAAGCTGTGAGTCTACGGCATACCTTGCTAGGATCGTCAAGCTGCAAAGTGTTTTCGGCGTTGCCGCCGATGGCCTTTGCAGCTTTTTTGATGGGGGAGAGAGCATGAACGAAGTGCTTCGCCAGGAAAAGAAGTATTTGATGAATACAGTGGATCTCCACCGGCTCTCCGGGCGGTTAGAGGCGGTGATGATCCAGGATGCCCATAACGGCCCCCAGGGGTACAGCATCCGTTCCCTCTATTTTGACACCCTGGAGGACACCGATTACCAGGACAAAATTGACGGATTGGAGCTGCGGCGAAAAATCCGCCTGCGTATCTATGATCCAGCCAACGATTTTGCCATGCTGGAAATGAAGCAAAAGCAGGGGAGCTACCAGAAAAAACGGTCACTGCGACTGACCCGGGCGGATGCCCAGCAAGTGGCCCAGGGACGGTACGACTGCTTGCTGGGGTATGAGGAGCCCTTCGCCACGGAGTGCTACGGTCTGCTTCATCGGCGGTGTTATCGCCCCAAAACCATTGTGGAATACCGCCGCAAGGCCTTCGTGGCCAAGGAGAATAAGATACGCATTACCCTGGATCACCAGATCCGGGCTACAGAGATCAACTTTGATCTGTTTGATCCGCGTCTGAATTTGTATCCGGTGCTGGACCCCTTTCAAGGGGTGCTGGAGGTAAAATACAACGGTTTTCTGCTCAGCTATATTAAAAATCTGGTGCATATGGCCGACCGGTCGGAGCTGTCGGTCAGCAAGTACTGTCTGGCCAGAAGTGCCACCATGAAATTTGGATTTTAAGAAAAAGATAAAAGAGGAATTGACATGAAGAAACTGCTGTTGGAATTGATGGAAAACACCGGCCAGCTGGACCCCCAGAGCATTTTGCTGCGTCTGGCCATGGCCACGCTGATCGGCTTTTTTATCTACCTATCCTATTTCATCTCCCATGAAGGCAGCATTTACAGCAAGAAATTCAATGTGTCGCTGCTGGCCCTCACCGAGATCACCACTTCGGTGATGGTGGTGCTGGGCAACAACATCGCCCTCTCCCTGGGCATGGTGGGCGCCCTGTCCATTGTCCGTTTCCGGACTGCCATCAAGGACTCCCGGGATACGGTGTACATTTTCTGGACCATTATGGTGGGCATCTGCTGCGGCGCCGGTGACTTCCTGGTGGCTTCAGTGGGCAGTGCCTTTGTCTTTTTGGTCATGCTGGTGTTTGGGCGCATTAAAAATGATGACCGTCTGCTGCTGATCATCCGATCCTCCCGGGTCAATGAGGAACGGATCGAGGCGCTGGTCTTTCAGTATTACGCCCGAAAAGCCAACCTCCGGGTAAAAAATACCACAGAGACCACGGTGGAATTCATTTATGAGATTGGCAAACGCACCATGGAGCAAACCGCAAAGGCCAGGAAGAATGGAGGCCAGTCCAAAAGCATTACAGACGCCCTCTATGAGATTGGCAATATTGAGTACTGCAATATTGTAATGCAGAACGACGAGATCAGCAGCTGATCCTAAATAGACAGGAGAAAGGAGGAGAGAGGCAGTGAAATACCGCTTGGCCGGCGTAGCAGTCGCAGTGCTGATTGTGGTGGTGGCCGGTCTGCTCACGGTTCTGAACACAGGCAATGAGCAAAACAGATACCATCAGCATGAGATGGCCCGGCAGCCAGATGCGGGCTGTGACTGCGACGGCAGCGAGTTGTGCACCCATCTCCCCCTGGTGATCATTGACACCGGCGGGCAGGAAATGCCCGGGGAACCCATTCGAGGCGAAGACGGGGAGGAGATCGGGACCACATTGACGGAGGAGGGAGAAAAGATGCTCTCCGCCCA